>JBCKMZ010000025.1:0-25845 GCA_038902975.1 Polaromonas sp. | reverse complement strand
ACGCTGCGCGCTATATATTTAGTAGCTGGTAACGCCCGTATTGATTTGGTCCTGGCTATTTTTAACCTTCAAAATCGATCAAAAAGGTTCAATTTAGCATTCCAAAGGCCAAAATATCAGTCTGGGCCGGAATACTCGCCACTGCATCTCGCGGTCAACACTGGCCGAATCATTGGGAAGGGCTACGGCAAAGGAATTTTCTGAGGGTGTGCGCGAAACAGGTCATTTCCGTATGGTGTCGGTCGCAAAGCAATTTGAATATTTCTTCAGGAGCAAGCATTCTGGATTTCGTAAATCGACGATATAACGGCTTTGGATCAAGCTGCTCACCCCCTTCAAACCCGTGGACAAACTCGGTATGACGGTACTCGTCCCACAGCGCTTTTTCGACATTGTGTAAGGGGATACAGTGAATACCTGGTGGAGGGTTGGGACGATCTTGATCACCATCCAAGATGGAAATTACGTGCGTTGCTGGCCCTAAGAATTGATAGTTGCGATTCCGATTCATGAGGCCTGTGGCTTGACCACCTCCTCCCATATAAATGATCTGATAAGAAAAGAATTTAGGGGAGCAGTAGCGGCCAATAACGTATTCGAGGAACTGCTTCAGCACCTCGTCTTCAGTCAGGATGTACCTGTCCCATCCCTTAAAACCAAACATCAGGCTTTTGACTGCGTTGAATGACATTGGTGTCAAGACTGTTTCTGTTGCGGTTCGTTCAAGGTAATACAACTCATCTGATTCAAGCGTTTGCATCAACGCCAACGAATGGCTTGTAAATACCAGTTTCACCCGATGCTGGTGGCACAGCAATCGCAACTGCTCAGCAAGTCGCGCTTGAGTTTGTGCATCTAGGGAAATGTCGATCTCATCGATGACGACAAGAGGCGTTCCTTTTGACACCTTGCGGTAGAGATTGATCAGAAAATACTCGCCGGAACTGAAATAATCCTCGCGGATATAGCGCTGGTCTGGCTGGACAAAGCAGCAGCAGACACCGCCGCTAAAGCGGACTTCAACGAGATTGGCGAATCTCTCATTACCATAGATGCTCGAAAGAAAGTTAATCAGCTCTGTCGGGCTTTTATATTGCCCTAAGACAACGGCGCGACGAATGTCGTCATCCCTATCGGCCAATGTTCTGAAAAACGTGAACCGCTGTCCATGAGGTGCAGGTAATTCGACTGCGACGAGCTCTTTATGATGGGTGGAAACCAGCTTCTTGGTAGAAATGGCGCGAAGCGCGGCATCGTAGGTGAAGATATATTCTTCCGCATCGAGTCTGTAGCGAATTGTGCTGGTGCTGTCGAAAACGCCATCGGCAGACGTTCGCATGAATGTGTCTGCGAGTGCGAGATTCATCATGGCCTTAGCCAACGTCGTCTTGCCCGAGCCATTCTTTCCCACAATGCACAGCAGACCATGGTGATCTAAGTCGATTTCGAGGGCGAGACTGGCGACAGGCCGAACGTTTTCGATCTTCAAACGAAAAATCATGGCCTACGAGAATGAACGATGAAGGAAGAAGTCAACGACAGTCGCTCCGAATTTCTTGCGTAGCTTGTTTAGATAGGCTTGATCGACTGTGTTCACGTAATTCAGCATGCCCGACAGGCGACCTTCCGCCTTACGTCGGTCACCACCTACCCGGTCTGCAAATTTGTTCCTGTCGCGCAGGTAGAAGTGAATCAGGATTTCGACTTCCTCCTTTACGCCAGCATCCACCGAGATGGTTCCGTTAGGCAGAACCACCATTCCCAGCAGCTTTATCTTGACTCCACCGTGAAGGAACTTGGATTTCCCAGGATTGAGCGTAAATTCACCTTGCATTACATCTTGAAGGAGTGTGGCGACGCGACTCTCAATGCCATCCAAGGCGGCATGGTTGCTTGCAGAAACAATGATGTCGTCGGAATACCGTGTCAAGACGAGGCCGTGACTGTCGCAGTATGTTTGGAGCGCATCGTCAAACGGCTTGAGCACCACATTACTGATGCTCGGCGAGGTCGAGAATCCGATGGGTAAAACATCGTTGACGCACACTAAGTCGGTGATGCGTTCAAGCCAATTATCAAAATCTTCAATGGGGCAGTAGTCTTTAGCCGTTGCCAAGGTAGATTTGATGCGAGCTCGCCGAATGCTCGGGAAGAAGTCAGCGATGTCGCAGACGAAGAAAGACTTGCTCCTAATGTGCCGAGCGACAGCGTCATAAGCGCTCAAACCCTTGCGGTAGGAAAACACAATCTGATCATTTAGAGGCAGAAAATCCAACAGGAACAGGCGCAGAAACTCGTGACACACCTTGAGCTTCTCGTTCGGCACTAGAAGTTCTCTTGTTTTCCCTGATCTGGTAAAGCTTTGACGACTGCTGTTCACGGCCACCGACACATGTGCAAAGTCGGCGAAGCTCCATTTGCCGTGATACATGGCGTTGAAGAGCACCTCAAGTGCTTGCTTCTGTGGAGCAGGCAGGGCTGAAAAGGTTGTGGACATGTGAAGGTAAGTTTTGTAAACTATACGCATGTCAACTGACTAGGAGTATCTCCAGTCGCTAGGTTGACCTCTAAGCCGTCTGATCTACTTGTGTGGTGTGCTCGGGAACACCGGGGCATCACACAAGGCGTAGAGGCATTATCTACTCAAGACAGAATTTACATACGCATTCCAACACGCGTTCAAATTTTTCCAAACAAAAAGCCCGGCAGCCTCACAACTGCGGGGCTTTTTGTTGCTCGGGATTGCTATAAATTACGTAGCTGCTCGCGCCCGTATCCATTGGGTTATAGCCACTTCCGATCCTAAGAATCGGCCAAACTGCTTAATTCGGCGCTCTAAAGGCCAAAACATCAGCCCGAGTCGGAATACCCGCCACCGCACCGTGCCGTGTGACGGACAGCGCCGCTGCCGTGTTGGCCCAGCACATCGCATCCACCAATGCCTCACCCTGCGCCAGCCCAGCGGCCAGCGTGCCCGTGAAGGTGTCGCCTGCTGATGCACGCCACATTGGCTTGAACGCCCACTTACTTCACTCCCATGGCGGCCCCATAACCCATGGTTTGCGGCAGCCACAGCACGATTTGCGGAAATAGCGTCATCACCAGCAGCAGCGCCAACAGCATCACGAGAAACGGCCAGCCCTCTTTCATCATCTCGCCGATCGGAATGCCGGTCAGCGCCTTGGTGACGAACAGCAGCATGCCAAAGGGCGGAGTAATCAGCCCGATCATCATGTTCAGCACCACCAGTACGCCGAAGTGCACCAGGTCCACGCCCAGCAACTTGGCGGCGGGCAGCAGCATGGGCACAAACACCAGCAGCAGCACCGACACATCCAGAAAGCAACCCAGCACCAGAAACATCAGGTTGACCAGCAGCAAAAACTTGATCTGCGAGAGCTGCATGCTGTCGACCCACTGTGCCATCGCCTGCGGCACACCTTCGGCGGTGAAGGCGTAGTTGAGTATGAAGGAACCGGCCAGGATCATGGTGATGACCGCGCTGCCCCGGGTTGACTCCAGTACCACGCCCCAGAAGGTTCGCCAGGTCAGCGCGCGGTAAATCACGCCGGCCAGAACCAGTGCATGAAAGGCGGCCACTGCGGCGGCTTCCGTGGGCGTGAAGGCGCCGGAGTAAATGCCGCCCAGCAGCACGATGGGCATGGACAACGGCAGGGCACCGCGAAACACAATGGCCGGCCATTCGCGCAGCGGTATCTTGGCCTCACGCGGCATGTTGCGCTTCACGGCGATGAAGTGCACCACCACCATCATCAGTATTGCCATCAGGAAGCCCGGTACCACGCCCCCCAGAAACAGGGCACCCACCGAAGCGCCCGACACCATCGCGTAAATCACCATCGGGATGGAGGGCGGGATGATGGGGCCGATGGTGGCGCTGGCTACCACCACGGCAGCAGCAAAGCCGCGTGAGTATTCCGGTTTTTTCAGCATTTGCCGGATGGTGACCAGACCGGGACCGGCCGCATCGGCAATGGCGCTGCCGCTCATGCCCGAGAACACCACGCTGACCAGAATGTCCACTTGGGCCAAGCCGCCACGCATGCGCCCGACCAGAATGCGGCAGAAGTCAAAAATGCGTTCACTCACCGTGCCTGCATTCATGATATTCGCGGCAAACACAAACAGCGGGACCGCCAGCAGCACATAGCTGTTGTACAGGCCATTGCCCACTTGCTCTGCCACCAGGCCCACGTCCTGCCGCTTGACCAGCAGGTAGGCAATGCCCGATGCGAGCATTGAAAAACCAATCGGCATCCGTAGCAGCATGCCGAGCACCAGCACGCCCACCAGCACCATCAAAGCGGTGCTCATAAGCGCAGCTCCGCTTCAAGACCCACACCCCGAATCGCGTTCCAGATGGCCCATGCAGAGCGAACAACCAGTGCCGCCAGCAGCAGCACAAAAGGAAAAAAGACCCACATAAATGGAACACCCAGCACGGGCGTTCCTTCACGTGCCATGAAGTGCACGTAGTCCCAGCTGCCCGGAATGCCGCAGAGCGCCAGGCCGCCGATCAGCAGATTGCCGACGATTCGCATCACTTGCCGAGCCCGCTGGTTGACGCTGTTCCAGAGCAGATCGAACACCACCTGCTCGCGCTCTGGTACCACAAAAGCCGCCGCCCAGAGGATGACCCAGATATACAGGATCACGGCGGCTTCGTCGGTCCACGACATCGGCTTGTTGAAGCCGAACCGTGCCGTGACCTGGATTACAAACACGATGAAGAGGGTCAGGAACAATCCGCCGCCGATTGCATCGGCAGCTTTTTTCGGCCAGCTCTTCATGCTTGTCTTAATGCTTACTTGGTCGCGTTCACGCGCTCAAGCAGGCCGGCGGGCCAGGTCTTGGCGAACTCAGACTTCTGGTAGGCCGCCTGCACCGTCTTGCGAAAGGCCTCCACATCCGGCGTAATCACCTGCAAGCCCTCCTTCTTGAAGAAGTCCACCAACTGAGCCTCTTCCTTGATCCGGTTCTCGTTGTTGAAGGCCACCGCCGCCTGCGCTGCCGCAAGGACCTTGCGCTTCTGCGTAAAGTTCATCGCGTTGTAGCTCTTGTTCGAGATGGCGATAAAGATGCCGTCGGTCAGGTGGCTGGTCAGCACGATCTGCTTGGTGACCTCGAAGAATTTGGCGGCACGCACCGTGGGCAGCGGGTTGTCCTGGCCATCGATGGTGCCGGTCTTGAGGCCCAGGTAAACCTCTCCAAAGGCCAGCGGTGTGGCCGTGGCGCCCAGGGCCTCGCCCAGGAACAGCCACTCCTTGGATCCCGGCATGCGCAGCTTGACGCCTTTGAGATCGGCCGGTGTCCGCACGTTTTTCACTTCACGCAAATTAACCTGACGGCTGCCGAGGTAGGCAATGGCCAGGATCTGCACGTCCATCTTCTCGGTCACCGCCTTGTACATTTCAGCGCCGATAGGGCCGTTGAACACCTTCTGCTGATGATCCGGATCCCGGATCAGGTAACCGGCGGTAAAGATCGAGTATTCCGGCAGGATTTTCGCGATGTCCTGCGCCGATATGGAGGCCAACTCAAGGTTGCCACGCGCCATCGCAACGGGCTCGGTGCCTTGCTTGAATAGCGAGGCGTTCAAGTTGATCTGCACGTCGAATTCGCCCGCGGCACTCTTGTCCAGCGAATCCTTGAAGACGGTCCACATCTTGGCGTGCCAGTCATCAGGCACCGCCGGCGTGGACACGCGCAGCACCGTCTTGTTTTGTGCATGGGCGGCGGGCAGCAATGCGCCCATCAGCATGACGGTGGAAGCGGTGGCCAGCAGGCTGCGGCGGCCAGTCGATATTTTTGATGTCGTCATGTCTCTTTTCGATTTTGTGATGAACGAGTGCAATTATCATGGAAGCGTACTGACCAACCGTAAGCCACGATGCTTGAACCCATGCGAATTTTGCAAGCCAACTATAGCGATGCCTTTCACGCCCAAGCCATCGTGCAACTGCTCGATGCCTATGCGCAAGACCCGGCAGGCGGCGGCACAGCGCTCAGTGAGTTTGCAAAACAGAATCTGGTGCAAGAACTGGCCAAGCGGCCTCAAGCCTTCAGCGTGCTCGCGTTTGACGGCACCCAGCCTGTGGGCCTGGTCAACTGCATCGAAGGCTTTTCAACCTTTGCCTGCCTGCCACTCGTCAATGTGCATGACGTGGTGGTGCTGGCCAGCCACCGCGGCCGGCGCGTCGGTGAGCAGATGCTGGCGCTGGTCGAGCAGATCGCAGGCGAGCGAGACGCCTGCAAGTTGACGCTGGAGGTGCTGCAGGGCAACCGCAGCGCCATGGCGCTGTATCAGCGTGTCGGCTTTACCAGCTACCAGCTTGACCCGGCTATGGGCAGTGCGCAGTTTTTGCAGAAATGGCTGCGCGTGTGCTAAGAAGGTGGCTACGAGCTGGACCGCAAGGCGGCAGGTGTCTATGAGGCGGAGAACTGGAAACTGGTCACACAAGGCCTGGGTGCCGCCGAACTTATGCACAACGGCAAGTCCACCCTGAAGAACTGCAAAGCTGTTTGAGTTTGTCACGGTATTGTCATATTAGAGACATAAACTGCCCTCATCGGAGTTATTGGGGTCAGACACCAATTTCGCTGCGGTGCATAGCACCACGCCCTCCGGGCGACCCGTAGGCTCGGCGAATTTGGGCTCTGACCCCAAAAACTCAAGGAAAAACCATGAAATCTTTCCCCATCAAATCCCTGCTGGCCACCTCGGCGCTGGCTTTTCTGGGTGCGATGCCTTTGGCCGGCTTCGCGCAGGTTATCAAAATTGACGGCTCCAGCACGCTCTATCCTGTCACCGAGGCGGTTGCCGAAGAATTCCAAAAGGCCCACAAAGGGATGAAAGTCACCGTCGGTGTCTCCGGCTCCGGCGGCGGCTTTAAGAAGTTTTGCCGTGGCGAAACCGATATTTCCAATGCTTCACGCCCGATTTCGGCTTCCGAGATGGCGGATTGCAAAAAAATCGGGATCGAGTACTTCGAACTGCCTGTCGCCTTTGATGCGCTGACGGTTGTGATCAATCCGAGGAATACCTGGCTTAAGCAAGCCACGGTGGCCGAGCTGAAGAAAATGTGGGAACCCGCAGCCCAGGGCAAAGTCAAACGCTGGAACCAGGTCAATCCGGCGTGGCCCGACCAGTCGATGAAATTGTTCGGTGCAGGCTCTGATTCCGGTACTTTTGACTACTTCACCGAAGCCATTGTCGGCAAGTCTAAGTCCAGCCGCGGCGACTACACTGCCTCCGAAGACGACAACGTGCTGGTGCAAGGCGTCGCCGGTGACATCAATGCCATCGGCTATTTTGGCTTTGCCTATTACGTGGAAAACATGGGCAAGCTCAAGGCCCTGCCCATTGTCGAGAAGGACGGCAAACCGGCGGTGTCTCCGAGCGAGGCGACCGTGATGGGCGGCACCTACCAGCCGCTGGCCCGTCCGATGTTCATCTACATCAACGCCAAATCCCTAGTCAAGCCAGAAGTCAAGAAGTTTGTGGACTTTTACATGAGCCAGGGTGCCAAGCTGGCCAAAGAGGTGAAGTATGTTCCCTTGCCGGCTGCCATCTACACCACGAACATCAAGCACATTGCCGCGAATAGAAAGGGCACCATCTTTGGCGGCAAGAATGAAGTTGGCATCAGCATCGAAGAGCTGGTCAAGCGCGAAGCCAAGCTGTAAGCCGATTCATCTGCTGGCTTGAACTGAATCTGCTCTCAACGGAAATGAAACCTACAATGAGTGCCTCCACTACTTCGGGTCGCATTGTGATGACTGAACGGCTGACAGGGGTAGCTCGCCTCGCCGAACTGGCCAAGATCAAGGCCGCGCGCAAACGCAAGGACCGGATAATTGAGTTTAGCCTGCTCATCGCTGCCTGTGTCTCGGTGTTCACAACCCTGGCCATCGTCTATGTCCTGCTCAAAGAGTCGCTGGTTTTCTTCAGCAATGTTCCACCCTGGACCTTCCTGACCGACACGCAGTGGACCCCGCTGTTTGACGACGCGCACTTTGGCATCGCCGTGCTGCTGTCGGGCACGCTGTCGAGCTCGCTGGTGGCCCTGTCCATCGCCATTCCCCTGGGTACCATCATTGCGATTTACCTGTCCGAGTTTGCGAATCACCGCTTGCGTGAGGTGCTCAAACCGGTGCTGGAACTTTTGTCCGGGGTGCCCACCATCATTTACGGTTTTTTTGCCCTCATGGTGATCACGCCCCTGCTGCAAAAAATCTACCCTGACTTGCCCACATTCAACGTCCTGTCGGCCGGAATTGCGATGGGAGTCATGATCATTCCCTATGTGTCTTCCCTGTCTGAAGACGCCATGCGCGCTGTGCCCATGAGTCTGCGCGAGGGCTCCTACGCGATGGGCGCCACGCGCTTCCAGACGGCCACCCGGGTGGTGTTTCCGGCGGCGTTCTCCGGCATTGCTTCGGCCTATATCCTGGGTATTTCGCGTGCAGTGGGCGAGACCATGATTCTCGCGGTGGCTGCCGGCATGCAGCCCAATTTGACGCTCAATCCGCTGGAGCCTGCAGCCACCATCACGTCCTTCATCGTGCAGGTGGCGCTGGGCGATTTGCCGCACGGCAGCATCGGTTACCAGACTATTTTTGCCGCGGGTTTGACGCTGCTGTTGATCACGCTGATGTTCAATCTTTTGGGTCACTGGCTGCGCCGCAAATATCGGGAGGCTTATTGATGAACCGCAATGTAAACCGCACGGAAGAACTCCGTGCCATTATCAAATCACACAAGCGCTGGGATGTCATCTTCGGCTTGGTGGGCGTGGGCGCCATCGCCCTGGCGATCCTGACCCTGGTGGCCTTATTTGCGGAAATGGCGATTGATGGTTTTCCGCGGCTTTCATCCGAGTTCTTTACCAACTTCCCGTCGCGCAGGGCTGGGGAGGCTGGCATTCTGTCGGCCTGGGTAGGCTCGTTTTTCGTGATGATGGTCACCGCCCTGTTTGCCATCCCGGTGGGCATTGCGAGCGCGATCTATCTTGAAGAGTACGCTCGTAAAAACTGGTTCACCGATGTGATCGAGATCAACATCAGCAACCTCGCCGGTGTGCCTTCCATTGTGTATGGCCTGCTGGCACTCGGTTTGTTTGTCTACACCTTTGGCTTCGGCCAGAGCATCCTGTCGGCTGGCCTGACGCTGGCGCTGCTGATTCTGCCGATTGTGATCGTGACAACGCGCGAGGCGCTTCGGGCCATTCCCCAGACCGTGCGTGAAGGTGCTTATGCCTGTGGCGCGACCAAGTGGCAAGTGGTCAGCGACCATCTGGTGCCTTATGGCATGCCCGGCATCCTGACGGGCATCATCATCGGGCTGTCGCGGGCCATCGGCGAGACCGCGCCCATCATCACGATTGGTGCGCTGACCTTCATCGCGTTCCTGCCTCCCATGCCGTTCACAGGCGACCCGCCGGCAGGTTTGTTTGACTGGCTGTTCTCGCCATTTACCGTCATGCCCATCCAGATTTTTAACTGGACCTCCCGGCCTGACCCGGCCTTTCATGCCAATGCCGCGGCAGCAAGTCTTGTGCTGGTGTTTCTGACCCTGGGCATGAATGGCCTGGCCATCTGGCTGCGTTATCGTCTTCGCAAAAACATCAAGTGGTAATCATTCAGAGAGCCCAATATCCCATGCCATCTACCATCACGCTTCCCGAGAACCCGCCTGCGCTCAAGGCCCAGTCGAAGAATCTCGATTTTTATTACGGTGCCTTCAAAGCATTGAAAGGCGTCACCATGCCGATTTATGAGAACAAGGTCACGGCCCTGATCGGCCCCAGCGGCTGCGGCAAGTCCACCTTCCTGCGCTGCTTCAATCGTATGCATGATCTGTATCCCGGTCATCGCTACGATGGAAAGATCCAGCTTTATCCCGACGATGTGGACATTCTTGACCACGCGGTTGACCCTATCGAAGTCCGCATGCGCATCTCCATGGTTTTCCAGAAGCCCAATCCCTTTCCGAAGTCCATCTTCGAAAACGTGGCTTACGGCTTGCGTGTGCGGGGGGAAAAATCCCTGAGTTATCTTGAAAACAAGGTCGAGGCAGCACTGCGCTCGGCCGCCATCTGGAATGAAGTCAAAGATCGGATGAGCGAGTCGGCCACTAACTTGTCCGGTGGGCAGCAGCAGCGTGTGTGTATCGCGCGCTCGCTTGCGACCGACCCGGAGATCATCCTGTTTGACGAGCCGACCTCGGCTCTGGACCCGATTGCCACCGGAAGCATCGAAGAGCTCATTGGCGAAATCAAGAACAAGGTCACGATCTTGATCGTGACGCATAACATGCAGCAGGCGGCCCGCGTGTCGGACTATGTGTCCTACATGTATCTGGGCGAGATGGTGGAGTACGGTGTTACCAATGACATCTTCATGAAACCGAAGCGCCAGGAAACCGAAGACTATATTACGGGAAGGTTTGGTTGATCATGAATTACAAGCATCTATCCAGCCAGTTCGACAGCGAACTGACCAGTGTTTCAACCCGCGTCATGGAGATGGGCGGCCTGGTGGAGTCCCAGATTCGAACCGCCGTCTATGCGCTCGCGCAGTTCAGTGCGGAGGCCGCCGCCGAGGTCACCGACATGGAGACGCGTGTCAATGCCATGGAAGTGGAGATTGACAAGGAGTTGTCCTCCATCATCGCGCGCCGACAGCCGACGGCGCGTGATCTGCGTCTGCTGATCGCCATTTTCAAAACCACGGCGAATCTGGAGCGTGCCGGCGATGAGGCGGAAAAAATTGCGCGCATGGTCAAGTCCATCATCAACAGTGGCGCCGCCCGTACCCTGCCGTCCTCCGAGCTGCGTATTGCTGCCGACCTGGCCTCCGGTTTGCTGCGCAAGGCACTCGATGCCTTTGCCCGGCTCGATGTCAACGCGGCCGTGTCCATCCTCAAGGAAGACGATGCGATCGACAAGGAATTTGATGGCTTTGTGCGCAAGCTGATCACTTACATGATGGAAGATCCGCGCACCATTTCCTCCAGCCTAGACCTGCTGTTCGTGGCCAAGGCGATTGAGCGAATCGGCGACCATGCCAAGAATATCGCTGAGTTCATCATTTATGTGGTCAAGGGCGCCGATGTGCGTCACACCTCGATGGAGGAAATTGAGTCTGTAGTCCGGTAATGAGTCAATGAAACACCAGCCACGCATATTGATTGTTGAAGATGAGCCTGCCATCGCGGAGCTGATTGCTGTCAATTTGCAGCACGGTGGTTTTGTTGCGGTGGTGGCGCAGGACAGCGTGACGGCGCAGCGTGAGCTTGATGCGGTGCTACCCGACGTGATATTGCTGGACTGGATGTTGCCGGGGCAAAGTGGCTTGTCGCTGGCACGGCATTGGCGCAAGCAGGAGCGCACCAAAGCCATTCCCATCATCATGTTGACTGCGCGTGGTGACGAGCCTGACAAGGTGGCTGGTCTTGATGCAGGTGCTGACGACTACATCACCAAACCGTTTTCCATCCAGGAACTGCTGGCCCGCATTCGTGCGGTGCTGCGTAGGCGTGCGCCTGAATCGGTTGGTGACAGTGTGACTGTGGGCAGCCTGATGCTGGATGCGGCAACGCACCGCATCTCATTTCACGACCAGGAGCTCAAGCTCGGCCCGACCGAGTTCAAGCTGCTTCACTACATGATGAAACATGCCGAGCGTGTACACAGCCGCAGCACCCTGCTTGACAAGGTATGGGGCGACCATGTGTTTATCGAGGAGCGCACGGTGGATGTACATGTCAAGCGGCTCAGGGAAGCACTGGGCGCGGCGGGTAGCATGGTGGAAACCGTCAGAGGCGCAGGCTACCGGCTGACGGCACTCGTTACTGCGGCACAATCCCGAGCATGATTTATCCCGATCGCTGGCTGGTTTTTGCTGCCTGCATGTTTGCAGGTGGCGGTTTAGGCTTTTGGGCTGAATCTGAACATGGGCTGGTCGCAGGACTTATTCTGGGTGCAGCCACCTGGCTGGCGTTTGACAGTTTTTACATAGGGCAGCTGCTCAAATGGCTGCGTGTTGAACAGAGCAACGACACGCCTGCCGTCATGGTCAGCCCGGTACCCGAATTACGCGGTGTATGGCGTGAGCTTGCCGACAGAATCAGGCGGCTCCTCAAGGTTAGGGATGCTCACTACCGCGAAAGTCAGGCCCGACTGGACGAATTTTTACTGGCCATGCAGGCATCACCGAGCGGCGTGGTGCTGCTCGATGCCGCGGGGCGCATCGAGTGGTGTAACCAGATCGCGGCGGAGCATTTCGGCTTCGATGCCCAGCGCGATGTCCTGCAACACATCACCAACCTGGTACGCGAACCAGCCTTCAAGGCCTATATGGCTTTAAGCGATTTTTCGCATGACGTGGTGATTCCAGGGAGCGCGAGTACGCCAGCGCGGCCGGTCCGGTTGTCGGTGCAGATTCATGCCTATGGAATGGATCGCAAGTTGCTGCTGTCGCGTGACATCACCGCTGTAGAGCTTGCCGAGGCCATGCGACGCGATTTTGTGGCTAATGTATCGCATGAAATCCGCACGCCGCTGACGGTGCTGTCGGGGTTTATTGAAACGCTGCAGACACTACCACTCAAGGAGACTGAGCGTGCGCGCTATCTGGATCTGATGGCGCAGCAGTCCCAGCGTATGGAAATCCTGGTCAATGACCTGCTGACCCTGTCAACGCTTGAAGGCAGCCCGACACCTAGCACCAACGAATGGGCCACCACCAGCGCCCTGCTGGCGCGGTGTGAGCAGGAGGCCAGGGCTTTGTCCGAAATGCTGGGCACGCCCGGCCATCAACTGGAGTTTGATGTTGGCCCGGCTTGCGAAATTGCTGGCGTGCAGGCCGAACTGCACAGCGCGATGTCGAATCTGGTGACGAATGCAGTCCGCTATACCCCGGACGGCGGCCATGTCCAAGTTAGCTGGAAGTTGCTGGAGGACGGACGTGGCGAGTTCCGCGTCAGGGACAGCGGCCCCGGCATCGCCGCCGAGCATTTGCCGCGCCTGACGGAACGGTTTTACCGAGTTGACCGCAGCCGTTCGCGCGAAACAGGCGGTACTGGCCTGGGCCTGGCCATCGTCAAGCATGTGACGCAGCGCCATGCTGCGGAGCTGCGCATCGAGAGCCAGCCAGGGCAGGGTTCCTGCTTTTCAATGACCTTTCCGGCAGCGCGCGTGCGCAGATTTCAGAAGTCCTAACTGCCAGCACCCACCCGCTTGAACAGTAGAACGGTTTCGTTTTTATCGGTCGGCCTGCGTACGGTGGCCAGAAACGCCCAGTCGAGCATTTGCACGGTATTGCTCAAGGAGGTCTGCGCATCGGCATCGACGATCAGGTAGGGGCAGGTCGCTTGCGATTTTGCCTGGCGCAACTCCAGTTGCCCGTGGTATTGCAGGGCGGCCGCCTGTGCGTTTGACACACCGTGGATTTCGACGCAGGCGGTTTTGTCCACCAGCCTGGCAATCTGGCGCGACATGGGTGCGTAGCTGCGCGCATAGTCGAGCAGGGGTAGCCACAGCGTCATCAGCAGCAGCCAGCAAAGCGTTGCGCCGCCAGCGGGCAGCACCAGTGATTTCCAGATCTCGGTACGGTGCCTGTCTGCGCGCCACTTCACCAGCCAGGCCCAGGCCAGTGTGGCAAGCGCCGCTGCCAGAAATGCAAACCACGAAAAGCTTGGCTCAAAACCGGGTGCGAGTTTTGCCACATTGGCTGCCGGTTGCTGGGGCATACCGGTTTGCATGGCAATCCAGACCACCCAGATGATGAGGCTGCAACCGGTAAAAAAGACTAGCGTAAACCAGTCAATCAGCGATGCGGCACTGCGCTTGAAAGTCGGTAATGCAAAAGCCGCCAGCGCTGCCAGTGGTGGCAGACTGAGCAGCAGGCTGCGGTCGGCTGAGGTTGTTGTCAATGTAGCGGTTATCGACATACCTGCAAACCACAGTGGCAAGGCCACATGGCGGCTGGCCAGTTGCCGCCGCCAGCGCCACAGTGTCCACAATGCTAGCGGCCAGGCGGGCCAGGTAAACCACAGCAGCAAACGTCCCAGCTTACGCCATGCTGTTAAGCCTGGCTGCCCGTCAGCGCCGGGCAGCTCAATGCGCCAGCGCCACAGGTCAAGGGCAAAACCAAGCAGGCAGACAGCCATCGTGATGCCGACGATCAGCAGTACCCATTGCAACGATCGGCGTTTGCTGTCCGCACCCAGATGTGCCGATACCTGCGTGCTGCCCCATCGCATGTGCGTCCACTCCACCAGCGCACCACCCAGGCCAAACAACAGTGCAAGAGTGGGTGCGCCGCTGAGCGCCAGCCCGGCCGCGCCGATCAGCAGGCCCAGGGACGGGCCAAAGATTTTGGTAGCGCGGCGATAAGGGCTGGCCGCCATGGCATAAAACATGAGAGCGGCAAAACCGAGTTGCGCCAGCGCAGGTGTGGTTTCGTGCGACAACTGCGCCAGACCGAGGCAGGCAATCAGTGCCAGCAGGCCAGCATCGGCAATGGCTCTTGCGTAGTCTGTCGGATTGGCCTCACCGCCAAAGGCGAAAGCGACCGGCTGGGCTTGCGGGGATCTGGCCAGGTAATACACGGCATACCAGGTGGCGAGCAGCGTCAGGGCCAGCAGCAAGGCGTATGGAACGCGTACGGCAGAAGCTGGATCCAGAAACGGCAGGGACTTGATGGCCAGTGCGCCCAGCCAATAGGGCAGCAGTGCATCGGACCCATTGGCCTGCCCAAGCAGTTGCGGCGCGAGCCAGTGGCCGCTAGGCGAGGCCAGCTCGCGCATCACGCCGAAAGTTGCGATATCTTCAAACTTCCATGGTGCTCGGCCAATAAAACCGGGCAATACATAGGCCAGGCAAAACAGCACCAGTGCAAGCCGGGGCAGGCGGCGCACGGCTGACTGGGCAACGATGGCGGGAGATGGCTTGTTCAAGCTGGTATTTTCACTGAGTCACTGAAGCCGAAAAAAAAGCAGCCTGAAATTCAGGCTGCTTTTTATGAAGGCGGCGAAAATCTTTTCGCTAGCTTACTCGGCAGCAGCCGGTGCAGCGTCTTTGGCGGCAGTTTTGCCAAAGCGGTTGCGGAAGCGCTCAACGCGGCCACCCATGTTGTCTATGGATTTTTGTGTGCCGGTGTAGAAAGGATGCGATTCGCTCGACGTATCAAGCTTGTACAACGGCAGTTCGCGGCCGTCTTCCATCTTCAGCATTTCTTTGGTGTTCACGCATGAGCGGGTCACAAATTTGAAGTTGTTGGACATGTCCAAAAAACAGACTTCGCGGTAATTAGGGTGAATGCCTTCTTTCATGATCTTTTCTTTTCCTTCTATGTGTCGTTTCGGGAGCCACTCAAAACCTTTTTCAGCACTTTCCGTGAGGTCTTATATTATGTCATGGTTTTTAGCCACCCCTTCGCATCATGTCGAAGAACTCGTGGTTGTTTTTGGTCGCTCTCATGTTTTTCAGCATCAGTTCCATGGACTCGATTTCGTCCATGTTATACATGAGTTGACGCAAAATCCGTGACTTTTGCAGAATTTCGGGGGCCAGCAGCAGTTCTTCCTTGCGGGTACCGCTGCGGTTCAGGTGGATCGCCGGGAAGACGCGTTTTTCGTACAAACGGCGATCCAGATGGATTTCGCAGTTGCCGGTGCCCTTGAATTCTTCAAAAATCACCTCGTCCATGCGGCTGCCGGTATCGACCAGTGCAGTGCCAATGATGGTCAGGCTGCCGCCTTCTTCAATCTTGCGGGCTGCGCCAAAAAAGCGCTTGGGTCGCTGCAATGCGTTGGCGTCCACTCCGCCGGTCAGCACCTTGCCGGACGAGGGCAACACGTTGTTGTAGGCCCTGGCCAGGCGCGTGATCGAGTCCAGCAGAATGACGACGTCCTTGCCCAGTTCGACCAGGCGCTTGGCGCGTTCAATCACCATCTCGGCCACATGAACGTGGCGGGCAGCTGGTTCGTCGAAGGTTGACGAGATGACTTCGCCGCGCACGCTGCGCTGCATTTCGGTCACTTCTTCTGGGCGCTCATCAACCAGCAAAACCATCATCACCACCTCGGGGTAGTTGGCGGTGATGGCGTGGGCGATGTGCTGCATCATCACGGTCTTGCCGGACTTTGGCGGCGCTACCAGCAGGGCGCGCTGGCCTTTGCCGATGGGCGCAATGATGTCGATGATGCGGCAGGTCAGGTTTTCTTCACCCTTGATGTCGCGCTCTAACTTAAACTGTTCGCGCGGGAACAGCGGTGTCAAGTTCTCGAACATCACCTTGTGCTTGTTGGCCTCGGGCGGGCCGTCGTTGACCTTGTCGAGCTTGTTCAGTGCAAAGTAGCGTTCGCCGTCTTTCGGGGTGCGCACTTCGCCTTCGATCATGTCTCCGGTGTGCAGGTTGAAGCGGCGGATCTGGCTCGGGCTGATGTAGATGTCGTCGGTGCTGGCGGTGTAGCTGGAGTCGGGCGCGCGCAAAAAACCGAAACCGTCAGGCAGCACTTCGAGCACGCCGTCGGCGACTATGGTTTCACCGGTTTTGGAGCGCTTCTTGATGATGGCGAACATCAGCTCTTGCTTGCGCATACGGCCAGTGTTTTCAATTTCAAGCTCTTCGGCCTGCTTGAGGACTTCAGACACGTGCAGTGCCTTGAGTTCGTTTAAGTGCATGGATTACCTGCTGGGGTGGAACTCATTCGTGAGTTCATTGGAGAAAACGGGGGAGGGGGGGTGAAAAACCCTGGATAAAGCGCCGTTAAAGGCCGTCTGCTGAATCCTTTTGGATTGTGACAGGAAAAATGCGGTTTTTTGTGAAGGGCACTTCTATAAATTCATTTTTTGGGCGAATTGCGGCGTTGCGCGGTGCTCGTGGGGTTTTTGGGGTCAGAGTCCAAATTCATCGTGCCTTTGGCATGCCCGCCGGGTGCGATGCTCTGCATCGCAATGAAATTGGTGTCTGACCCCAATAACCCCGTTCCGGTTCCTGCGCTCCGGGCGCTTTGCACTTCATCCCGAAAAGCTGAATTTCTAGAAGTACCCTGAAGGCCGTTGATGGGAAGGAGTGCTTCCCCGCTTCCCCCATCAGCTCTAAAGGCAAATAAATGCAGGTTTGCGAATTAAACCAGTTGCTGGTCAATAAACGCGGTCAGTTGTGCCTTACTCATGGCGCCGACTTTGGTGGCTGCCAGTTCGCCGTTTTTGAAGATCATCAGCGTCGGGATACCGCGAATGCCGAATTTGGCGGGAATATCGCGGTTTTCATCGACGTTCATCTTGGCGATCTGCAGCTTGCCGCTGTAACTGGTGGCGACTTCGTCCAGGATGGGCGCAATCATTTTGCAGGGGCCGCACCATTCGGCCCAGTAATCGACCAGCACGGGCAGGTTTGATTTCAGCACGTCGGCGTCAAAGGTGGCATCGGTGGTATGTTTAATCAGTTCGCTGGCCATGACGGCTCCTTATGTCGAGGGGTTGCAGGATACGGCTAGAAGTGCCCTAAAGTTCTGGGCATTGTGTCAGAAACCAAGTCCCACCGCAGTTGCGCCCAAGTCTTATCAATACTATGACCACGATAGCCGATACCCTGCAAACCCCCGATCTCTCTGCTCATCCCGGTGACGTGTGCTGGGCGCAGGCCATGGCGCAACTGGCTGAGGCGATTGAAACCCATGGTGCGCATCCGTCCAGGACCGTGGTTTTGGTGCCCTACGCACAGTTGATACAGCAGGCTAGATGCGCCTGGGCTGCGCACACCGCATTGACTGGCAAAGCCGCATCGTTCATGCCGCGTTTTGAGAGCACCATGAATTGGTCTGGCACTTCTGAAACTTCTGAAGGTTGGGATGGCGACTTTGCGCCCGCGCCTGAAGACATCCAGATGGATGCAGCGATTGATGCGCTCACTGGCGCTGCCTTGCTGGAGCGCGCGGGCCTAGTCGCACAGCAAGCTGCGTTGGCAGGACGCTTGGTTGAGTCAAGCTGGGCTATGGCAAGGCTGGCCGCCGCGCAAGCGCCCGCACAGCGCCTAGCCTGGGGCGCGCATATGGCTGCGCAACTAGGTGTGGGACTGGAGTCCCCGCTGCTGGCGCTTGAGCTTGCAGTAGGGCGGATTGCGCTGGCCTGGGCTGCGGCATCAAGCTACCCATCCGATGTGCTGTTCTCTAAGCAGTTCGACTTGCTGGTGGTTCTTGGGGGTTTTCAGTCTGAGCCTCTGGTTGAAGCCTTGAAAGTGCATTTCAGCCACAAGGCTGTGACGCTCAAACTGACGACCCCGCCCATGCTGGGCGCGCTGTCGCTGCACGCCGCGCAGGATGCCGAAGACGAAGCGCATCGCGCTGCCGCCTGCGTCATCGCGCATTTGCAGAAGGGCCGCTGCCCGGTCGCGCTGATTGCGCAAGACCGGGTGTTGACGCGCCGCACCAGAGCCATGCTGGCCGGGCGCGGCATTGCCCTGCGTGATGAAACCGGCTGGAAGCTTTCCACCACCCGCGCCGCCGCCACGCTGATGAGCCTGCTGCGGGCTATGCCGTGGGACGCATCGGCCGATGCCGTGCTGGACTGGTTGAAGAATGCGCCAGCGTTTGATGCCTCTGCGGTGACGCTGCTGGAGATTGAACTGCGCAAGGCGGGCGTGCGCTTTTGGCGCGATTTGCCAGCCAGGGTGCTTGACACGCTACTTGTCAGCAACGCCACAGCCCTACGCGACGGCCTGCAACGCGCGCGCTTGCTGACCGATTGGCTGCACGATTTGCGCGCCGCATTGCAGACCTCAAACCAATGGGAGCCGCTGGCCAGGGATGCCGCCGGTAGCGCCGTGCTTGCAGCGCTGCGCCTCGATGAGAGCAGCGAGGTGCCATTTGCCTCTAGCATCCGCATGAGCTTGCAAGACTTCACCAGCTGGGTGATGCAGACACTGGAGGCCGCCAGCTTTGTGCCCGAGCACCCGCCCGAGGCACAGGTGGTGATCTTACCGCTCAGTCAGCTGTTGGGTCGTCGCATGCAGGCCGTGGTGCTGCCGGGTGCCGATGAAGTGCGTCTGGCTGTTTCGCCAGAGCTGCCCGGCATGTGGCTACCCGCCCAGCGTGAGGTGCTTGGTTTGCCGTCGCGCGCCGAGTTAGCTAGCGCCCAGCGGCAAGCGTGGGACTACGCATTGCACATGCCGCACATCGACGTGCTGTGGCGTACCAGCGAGGGTGGTGAGGCGCTGATGCCCAGCGGCTTTGTGCAGGAGGTGCTGCTTAAACAAGCATCCGATAAATCACTTCGATCAGGTTGTATGGCGGCTGATCCGCGCATTCAACGCGAGGTGGCGGCCCGGCCCACGCCGCACCCCATGCCACAGCTGGTGTCCACGAATGAGGCGCTGTCCACCCCCCTCTCACGCCTTACGCGTCTGTCTGCCAGCGCCTATGAAGACCTGCGCCGCTGCCCGTACCGCTTTTTTTCGCTGCGGCTGCTCAAGTTGCAGGAGTCGGAAGAGCTTGAGAGCGAATTGGGCAAGCGCGAGTTCGGGAACTGGCTGCACACCCTGCTCAACAACTTTCACGAGGCATTAAAAATGGCTACAGACCAATCAATGCAGGCCCGACTAGCTATGATTAACATAGCAGCCGAAAGCGCTGCCAAAGAACTTGGCCTGACTGACAGCGAATTTTTACCCTTCGCCGCCAGCTGGCCACGGGTGCGTGATGGCTACCTTGACTGGCTGGCCGGGCACGAAGCAGGCGGTGCGCAGTTTCTTCAGGGCGAGGTCTGGAAAGAGATGCCGTATGGCAGTGTCACACTGTTCGGCAAGCTCGACCGGATTGACCAATTACCAGGCGGCTCAAGACTGGTGATGGACTACAAAACCGAAGCTCGTGCCACCACGCAGGCACGCATCAAAGAAGGATCAGAAGACACACAACTGGCCTTTTACGCAGCCTTGCTGGCTGACGACACGCTGGCAGCTTCATACGTCAATCTGGGCGAAAAAGAGCCCACCAAAACCTATGGGCAGAGCGATATTGTTCACTTGCGTGACGGGTTGATTGAGAGCATCTTGCGGGATGTGTCTGGCATCGCTGCGGGTGCGCCCATGCCTGCGCTGGGTGAAGGAAAAGCCTGCGACTATTGCTCGGCACGCGGCATGTGCCGGAAAGACTTCTGGTAAATATGAAGCCCCCACGTTCACTCACTTCGTGTAGCTCTCTGCCCCCCGAGGGGGCTGTGCTTGCTTGGGACGGCCCGGCGCTACGCACATGACACCAAGTTACAAACACAACGGTCAGCCGGTCTCAGCCGAGGCCTTCTATGCCATCGCCTGCGACCCACGCCGCAGCGTCGCGGTCGAGGCCTGCGCCGGGTCCGGCAAAACCTGGATGCTGGTGTCGCGGATGCTGCGCGCCTTGCTGGAAGGCGACAGCCAAGGCAACCCGGTTCAGCCACACGAAATCCTGGCCATCACCTTCACCAAAAAAGCCGCAGGCGAAATGCGTGAGCGGCTTTATGAATGGCTGAAGCAATTCGCCCATGCAGACGACGAGACGCTGCGCCATGAGCTGGTCATACGTGGCGTTTCAAGTCAAAAAAGCCCGCAAGCCCCTGTTGACATGCGTGAGAAGCTATCAAATTTATACCTTCGTGTACTCGAATCGGGCCGCCCGGTGCAAATCCGAACCTTCCACAGCTGGTTTGCGGCCTTGCTGCGCAGTGCCCCCATAGCGACCTTGCAAAGCCTTGGCCTGCCCGTCAACTACGAACTGCTGGAAGACGATGGCCCGGCCAAGGCGCTGGTCTGGCGGCGCTTTTATGCGGCGCTGCTTGCTGAGGCAGCTTTGCGAGCCGACTTTGAAACGGTGGTGCTGGAGCATGGCCGTTTTCAGACTGAAAAAGCCTTGCAGGGCGCCCTCGACAAGCGCGTTGAATTTGCGCTGGCCGATGCGGCGGGCGTGGTTGACAGCTCGGTTGCGCACTTCAGCGTGCAGTTCCCTGAATACGCCGGGCTGGAGCATCCCGACCAGAGCTTCGCCTCAAGCGCCTGCCGCGAACTACTCAGCGCCGCAGCAAAAAACTTAGGATCCGCCACAGCGCCCACGTTCTCAGCCCAGGGCGTTGAGCTTGAAAAAGCCATCACCGCGAACGACTTGCCTGCTGCCTTGTTGGCATTGTTGACCAAAACAGGCGCAGCCCGCAAGTTCGGCGAAAAAATCGTCGGCATTGGCGTGATCCGCGAAGCGCAAGAACTCGCCCTGCGCTTAAGCGCGGCTAAGGGGCAGCATGATGCCTGGGCCTATCAGCAACGCATGGCGCGCCTGGCTAGGTGTTTGCTCGCCGAGTTCACGGCTTTGAAGCAGGGGCGCGGCTGGGTCGACATGAACGACGTCGAGCGTGCCGCGCAAGTCATGCTGACCGACCCGGTTCTGTCGGGCTGGGTGCAGGAGCGTCTGGACGCACGCATCAAGCACCTGCTGATTGACGAGTTTCAAGACACCAACCCGCTGCAATGGCAGGCACTGTCAAGCTGGCTGGGCGGCTATGCGGGCGCAGGCAATGCGCCCAGCGTTTTCATCGTCGGTGACCCCAAGCAAAGCATTTACCGCTTTCGTCGCGCCGAGCCGCAAGTGTTTATCGCGGCCAAAGAATTTATGCTGAACGGGCTGGGCGGCGAGCTGCTGGAATGCGATCACACCCGGCGCAACAGCTTGGGTGTGATAGTTGCTGTCAACAGCGTCATGGGCCAGGCGCGCGATGTGGATGGCTATGACGGCTTTCGCGAGCACAGCACGGCCTCCATTGAGCCGGGGCAAGTGGTTCGCCTGCCGCCGATTCCGCGAGCCAGCGTAGCTGACGCTGACGACAGCGCCGCAGATTCTGCTTGGCGCGACAGCCTCACCACACCGCGTGAGCTGCCTGAAGAAACCTTGCGTACGCTGGAAGCCCGACAAGCGGCGGCGTGGATTTCACAGCAACTTGAAGGTGGACTAAAGCTTGAGAACGTTATGGTTCTCTCCCGCAAGCGAGCCGGCTTGCTACCGCTTCAGGACGAGTTGAGAGCCCTGCATATCCCCGCGCAAATCGGCGAAAAAACCGAGCTGATCGACTGCTGCGAGGTGTTAGATGTTGTGGCCTTGCTCGATGCGCTGGTGTCGCCGCAGCATGACTTGTCGCTGGCCCGTGCGTTGCGTTCGCCGCTGTTCGGTTTGAGTGACGATGCGCTGATGCAGATAGCGCTGACTAAGGGTGAATCGAAATCCTCATGGTGGGATATTGTGCAAGGAATGCTACAAAATCAGGAGCTGGTTACGCCCATTTATATTGGCTTGCAGACCGCTTTTCCAGTAAATTTGGCAGCCAATCTAGCCCTTTACAAGCACTTTCTGGACACTCTTCCGCCGCATGATGCCTTGCAAGCCATCTACGAGCATGGCGATGTGCTGGCTAGGTTCGCCGCCGCCGCGCCTGCTGCTAGCCGCAGCAGCGTACTGGCTAATTTGCGCGCCTTGCTAAGCGCAGCGCTGCAACTCGATGGCGGTCGTTACGCCACGCCCTATGCCTTTGTACGCGCCCTCAAAGCCGGTGGCCTGCAAGCGCCCGCAGTAGTCAATCCCAACGCCGTGCGCCTGTTTACCATTCACGGCGCCAAGGGCCTGGAGGCCGAGGCCGTGCTGCTGTTAGACACCGACACAGCAGAGCGCAATGCGGACAGCATGAGCGTGCTGATCGACTGGCCGGGGCAAGCGCCTGCGCCGCAAAAGTTTGTGTTTTTAGTCAGCGAAAGCCGCCCGCCCGCCTGTGCGCAGGAGGCTCTGGCGGCAGAGCAGGCGGCACGTCAGCGCGAAGAGCTCAATGCCTTATATGTCGCCTTGACCAGAGCCAGAGGTACGCTGGCCGTGTCATCCATAGCGCCATTTCGTGAGGCACCGCATAGCTGGTGGCAACGCCTGCACCCGCTGTCAAGCGAGGTAGCGGCGGCTGAGCCTGCAAGTGCACTGGATGATGCGCTTGACAAAGGCCAGGCATCGACATTTGAGCTGCCCGATTTACCGGCAGCACCGCTTTTGGAAAAGATGACCCCCAGTGACATTCCACCTGATGAGGACTCCGTGCGGGCAAGAGTCGGCAAAGCCATGCACCGCTTGCTGGAGCGCGGCGCTGACTACTTCCTGCCAGATGCGCCTGCAATTGATTTGGCCAAGCTAGCCAAAGTGGCTCAGCGTGAATTCAGCTTGTCTAACGAGCAACTCGAAGAGGCCGTCGCTATGGCCCAGCGTATACGCAACGGTGATGCAGCCTGGGCCTGGGACACTGCGCTGTTAGCCTGGCAAGGCAATGAGGTCGAGCTGATGCAAGGCATGCAGAGCCTAAGACTCGACCGTTTGGTGCAACTTAGGGGCAGCGGCCACTGGTGGGTGTTTGATCACAAGTCTGCAAATGAGCCGCAACGCCAACTACTCCTGCTGGAGCAGTTGCGCAACTATCGCAAGGCGGTGGAGCAGATTTACCCCGATGCAATCGTGAAAGCAGCTTTTTTAACCGGGCAGGGCGCGCTGGTTGAGGTTTTTTGAGGAGGTGAAATGGCGCAGTCGTTTTGAACCACGCCAGTTCCCATGCCGCACGCGGCGCGCCGGACCGCTCGAGCCCGTGCAATCACAGACCGCAGGGAGTTATGCAGAGGGTCCCTAGCTTACTGGACGATGCGGTTGCGGCCGGCGAGCTTGGCCTGGTACATGTTGTGGTCGGCGTGGCCGAGCAGGAGATCGAGCGTGGCGCCATTCGTGGGGTAGCTGGCGACGCCGATGCTGACCGTGGCGGTGACCAGCTTGCCGCCCAGCGCCAGCGCATTGCCCGCAATCGCCAGACGGATTTTTTCGGCGATATTAAGCGCGCCGGCGGCCGAGGTTTCAGGCAGCAGCACGATGAACTCGTCGCCGCCATGACGCGCCAGTATGTCGGTGTAGCGCAGTTGGGCCTGGACGTTGTTCACCAGCGATATCAAGAGGGTGTCGCCAGCCTTGTGGCCGAGGTCGTCGTTGACCGGTTTCAGGTTGTCGCAATCGATCATCAGCAGGCTCAGTGGCCGCTCGTAGCGCACCGCCTGGCCGATCAGGCGGTCGGCGATGATGGCGAACCCGCGTCGATTGAGCGTCTTGGTCAGCTCGTCGGTTTCCGCGAGGTGTTGGACCTTGGAGAGGCCGTAGCGTATGTCGGAAGCAAACATGGTGGTGATGTAGGCCACTAGCACGAAAGGGACGAACTGCGCGAATATGCTGGCGGCGAATTTGAGCGAGAAGATGTCCTCCGACAAGCTGTCGCTGCCAAGGAACACGATGCAGGTGGCGATCAATCCCAGTTCGAGCAGCGTGGTGAGCTTGCCCAGGGCCAGGGCGCTAGTGATGATGACCAGCAGGTAAGTGTTCAGCAACGGGCTGTCGATGCGGCCGGAATGCAACAGCGTCCAGGTGATGAAGGCGGTCATGACCCAGGTTTGCACCGCCAGCTTCCAGCGCGACTCGTACTTGAGGAAGTTGGCGTAGCGGAAGCCCATGATGCAGAGGGCGTACAACACCATGGCGACGACGATGCTCGGCTGGTGCTCGGGCTCGATGCCGCCGAAGACGTGGTAGAGCAGCACTACGATCATCAGCAGCCATTCGATTTCGCCGATGGAGCGCGCGATTCCCCTAAGCTCTTCTTGCTCGATCGAAGTCTGGCTGACCATCTCCTTGTCCATGCGTCCCATGTCCTGTTAATGTCCCGGCGGCGTTCGGCGGCCTGGCGACTGGTCGATTATGACTCTTAAGTTCGACAGCAAAGAGACCACTTCCGGCGTGGTTCAAAAAGTAACGTTTTTAGTTAACCATCACCAACTTGCCCCTGACCCCGCGCGAGCCCATGTGCGCATAAGCCGCCTTCAGCTCTGCCATCGGCATGGTGCGGTCGATGACGGGCTTGATCTTGCCTTGCGCGTACCAGTTGGCGAGTTCGGCCATCATGGTTGCGTTGGCTTTTGGTTCTTGCTTAGCAAAACCGCCCCAAAACACGCCGACGATGGATGCGCCTTTGAGCAGGGGCAGGTTGAGGGGTATCGACGGTGTGGGGCCAGACGCAAAGCCAACCACTAGGTGTCTGCCGCGCCAGGCAATCGAGCGGAAAGCGGGCTCTGAAAAAGCACCACCTACGGGGTCGTAAATCACGTCGGGGCCTTTGCCGTCGGTGAGTGTTTTGATGGCTTGGCGGAACTTGTCGGGTACGGTTTCAACGCTGTAATTAATCGTTGCATCTGCGCCTATTGATGTGCATAGCGCGCATTTCTCGTCAGTCGATGCGGCGGCAATCACTCTGGCTCCAGCAGCTTTGGCAATCTGGATGGCTGACGTGCCCACGCCGCCTGCTGCGCCCAGCACCAGAACGGTCTCACCAGCCTTGAGCTGTGCGCGATCCATCAGCGCATGGTGCGACGTGGCGTAAATCATGGTGAAGGCTGCCGCATCGACAAACGGAAAGCCTGCTGGCAGGGGCATGCACAGTGCTGCGGGCGCGATGCTGTGGGTGGCAAAGCCGCCTGTGCCTGACAGGCAGGCCACGTGCTGGCCGACCTGTAGATGTTGGACACCTTCACCCACCGCCTGCACCACGCCTGCATATTCGCTGCCGGGCACAAAAGGCAGAGGTGGCTTTATCTGGTATTTGTTCTGCACGATCAGCAGGTCGGGGAAATTCAGGCTGGCGGCTTTGATCTCTATCAGTACCTCACCCGCTTTGGGCGTGGGTGTGGGCAGCTCGCGCCACGTGAGGGCGTCAACGCCAGTGGGATTCTCGCAAA
>JBCKMZ010000024.1:0-25898 GCA_038902975.1 Polaromonas sp. | reverse complement strand
GCTGGATCAATTACCAGAACATCGACGAAGCCACCGAGCGCCAACACATGCAGCTCGGCCTCGATACGATTGAGCAGCTCACCGGCACCAGGCCATTGGGCTGGTACACCGGGCGTGACAGCCCGAACACGCGTCGCCTGGTAGCCGATGATGGAAGACTGGTTTATGACAGCGACTATTACGGTGACGACCTGCCGTTCTGGACGCAGGTCAAGCGTACCGACGGCACGACCGTACCGCGCTTGGTCGTGCCCTATGCCATGGACACCAACGACATGCGTTTTGCGCTGCCGCAGGGCTTTTCGCAGGGGGACGACTTCTTCACCTACCTCCGGGATAGCTTTGATGCGCTGTATGCCGAAGGCGACCCCAACGGCATGAATGCACCGAAGATGCTGAGCATAGGCATGCACTGCCGCCTGCTCGGACGGCCCGGGCGCATCGTGGCGCTGCAACGTTTTCTTGACCACATCGAGCAACACGAGCGTGTCTGGATCTGCCGCCGCATCGACATCGCGCGCCACTGGCAGCAGGTCCACCCTTACAAAGACTGATCATGCCCCTGACACTTGAGCAATTGAACGTTGCCTCTGTTCCGGAGGCCAGCGCATGGCTAGCTGGCCTGTACGAACATTCCCCGTGGATCGTCGGGGCCGTCCTCGCGCAGCGGCCTTTTACCTCGCTGCCGCAGCTCAAACACGCGATGGCGCGCATCGTTTACGACGCCAGCCGCGAGGCTCAGCTAGCGCTGATCCGCGCCCACCCTGAACTGGCAGGCAAGGCGATGGTCGGCAACACGCTGACGGCTGAATCGACGAACGAACAAAACCAGGCCGGCTTGAGAAACTGCACGGACCAAGAGTTTGCGAAGATCCAGGCGCTCAACACGGCCTACAACGCCAAATTCGGCTTTCCCTTCATCCTGGCTGTGCGCGGCCCGCGCGGCAGCGGTCTGAGCCGGCAGGAGATCATCGCCACCTTTGAGCGCCGCCTGGGCCAGCACCCCGACTTTGAACTCGCCGAAGCCTTGCGCAACATCCACCGCATTGTGGAACTGCGCCTGAATGACAAATTCGGCATCGAGCCCACGCTCGGCAACCTGGTCTGGGACTGGCAGGAAAAACTGGCCCAGCACAGCGACCCGGGCTATGCCGAGAAAGGCCAGCTCACCGTCACCTACCTGACCGACGCGCACCGCGCCTGCGCGCAGCGCATTTCGCACTGGATGCGCGACTGCGGCTTCGATGAAGTCGACATCGACGCTGTGGGCAATGTGGTTGGCCGTTACCAGGCCGCACAACCCGGTGCCAAAACCCTGCTGACCGGCAGCCACTACGACACCGTGCGCAACGGCGGCAAGTACGACGGGCGACTCGGCATCTTCACGCCCATGGTCTGTGTGCGCGAGCTGGTCGCTCAGGGCAAACGCCTGCCATTCAACTTTGAAGTCATCGGTTTCGCCGAAGAAGAAGGCCAGCGCTACAAGGCCACCTTCCTCGGCTCGGGCGCGCTGATCGACCAGTTCAATCCGGCCTGGCTGGCGCAGCAGGACGCCGACGGTGTCAGCATGCGCGAAGCGATGCAGCACGCCGGCCTGCCCGCCACGCTGGAGGCGATTGCCGCGCTGCGCCGCACGCCGGCCGACTACCTGGGTTTTGTCGAGGTGCATATCGAGCAGGGGCCGGTGCTCAACGAACTCGACATTCCACTGGGCATCGTCACCTCGATCAACGGCGGTGTGCGTTATTTATGTGAAGTCACCGGCATGGCGAGCCACGCCGGCACAACACCGATGAACCGGCGGCGTGATGCGGCGGTAGCCGTCGCAGAACTCGCGCTTTATGTCGAGCAGCGCGCGGCACGCGACGGCGACTCGGTCGGCACCATTGGCATCTGGACTGTGCCCGCAGGCTCGATCAACGTCGTGCCCGGCCGCTGCAGCTTCTCACTGGACCTGCGGGCGCCGACCGATGCGCAGCGTGACGCCCTGGTCGCTGACGTGCTGACTGAACTGAAAACCATCTGCGAACGTCGCGGTGTGCATCACAGCGCCGAAGAAACCATGCGCGCCGCCGCCGCGCCCAGCGCACCCGACTGGCAGCAGCGCTGGGAGCGCGCCGTGGCCAGCCTGGGCGTGCCACTGTTCCGCATGCCCAGCGGCGCCGGCCATGATGCCATGAAGCTGCACGAGGTGATGCCGCAAGCGATGCTGTTTGTGCGCGGCCAAAACGCCGGTATCAGCCACAACCCGCTGGAGAGCAGCACCAGCGACGACATTCAACTCGGCATAGAAGCTTTCATGCATTTGCTCACCCATTTGCTCAACGAAATTGAGGCTTAAACCTGCCATGACCACCGCCACAATGACAGCCGCAGCTACTGTTTACCAACAACTCGACACTTGGATAGACGCGCACTTTGACGAGCAAACCCGTTTTTTGCAGGCCCTGATCCAAGTACCAACGGACACGCCTCCCGGCAACAACACGCCCCACGCCCTGCGCGCCGCCGAGCTGATTGAAGCCATGGGCATGGCTGTTGAAAGGCATGAAGTAGCGCAAGCAGAGGTTCACGCTGCGGGATTAGAAAGTATCACCAACCTGGTGGCCAGGCGCCATTACGGCGCGGGCGGTATCACGCTGGCCATGAACGCGCATGGCGACGTCGTACCCCCCGGCGAAGGCTGGACTAAAAACCCCTACGGCGGCGAGATAGAGAACGGAAAAATTTATGGTCGAGCGTCAGCAGTCAGCAAGTGCGACTTTTCTACTTTCACCTTCGCCACCCGCGCATTCGAGGCCGTGGCCAAGCCCAGCAAAGGTGGCATTGAACTGGTATTTACCTACGATGAAGAATTTGGCGGCGAAGTAGGCCCTGCCTGGTTGCTGCAAAAAGGCTTGCTCAAGCCCGATTTGATGATTGCCGCAGGCTTCAGTTACCAAGTCATCACCGCACACAACGGTTGCCTGCAGCTTGAAGTCACCGTACACGGCAAAATGGCGCACGCCGCCATACCCGACAGCGGCATTGATGCGATGCAAGGCGCGAACGCGATTTTGTCCGCGCTGTACGCGCAAAACGCCGTGTACAAGCACATCACCAGCCAGGTGGAGGGCATCACTCACCCCTACCTGAATGTGGGCATGGTCAATGGCGGTATCAACACCAACGTGATACCGGGCAAGGTCGTCATCAAGCTGGACCGCCGCATGATCCCCGAGGAAGACCCGACGCAAGTCGAAGCCAATATCCGCCAGGTGATTGCGGACGCAGCGACGGCGTTCAACCAAGCTAGACGCGACGCAGGCATCCAGATCGACATCAAGCGCCTGCTACTGGCCAGAGCCCTCACCCCGCTGCCCGGCAACCTGCCCCTGGTCGAAGCCCTCACGCGCAACGCCAGCGCGGTGTTTGGCGAACCGATTGCCGCCTGCGGCACGCCGCTGTACACCGACGTTCGCATTTTTGGCGAAGCCGGCATCCCCGGTGTGATCTACGGTGCTGGCCCCCGTACCGTGCTGGAGAGCAACGCCAAGCGCGCTGACGAACAGCTGGACCTAAACGACCTGCGCCGTGCCACCAAAGTCGTAGCACGCACCCTATACGACTTGCTGGGCTAGAGGGTTTACGCTAGCCTCAATCCAGTATTTATACGGGACAATCTTGGGGTTATTTTCGGTTTCACTTTCCTCTGGAGTCATCATGCAAAAAAGAAATTTCCTGCAATTCGCCGCTCATACGGCGGTCGCGTTTGCCGCTGCCTTGTCTATGGGTCAGGCCAGTGCGCAAAACACGCCGATCAAATTCCAGCTTGACTGGCGCTTCGAGGGGCCCTCCGCCTTGTTCCTGACCCCGGCCGCCAAAGGCTACTTCAAGGACGCCAAGCTCGACGTGACGATCGACGCCGGCAGCGGCTCAGGCGGCACCGTCACGCGCGTCGCTTCGGGCACCTACGACATGGGTTTTGCCGATCTCGCCGCGCTGATGGAGTTTCACGCCAACAACCCGGATGCACCGAACAAGCCGGTCGCCGTGATGATGGTCTACAACAACACGCCAGCCTCGGTGATGGCGCTGAAAAAATCCGGTATCAAAACGGTTGCCGACCTGAATGGCAAAAAGCTCGGTGCGCCGGTGTTTGACGCCGGCCGCCGCTCCTTCCCTATTTTTGCGAAAGCCAACAACATCAGCGGCGTGCAATGGACGTCCATGGACCCGCCGCTTCGCGAAACCATGCTGGTCCGCGGCGATGTCGATGCCATCACCGGCTTTACCTTCACCTCGCTGCTGAATCTCGAAGCACGCGGCGTGAAAGCCGAGGACGTAGTAGTGCTGCCGTATGCCGACAACGGCGTCAGGCTCTATGGCAACGCGATCATCGCTTCGCCGAAAATGATCAAGGAGAATCCGGCCGCGATCAAGGCTTTCCTGCTGGCCTTCACCAAGGGCGTGAAGGAAGTGATTGCCAAACCGGCTGCGGCGATTGAAGATGTCAAGGCCAGAGACGGCATCATCAATACCCAGCTCGAAACCCGCCGACTGCAACTGGCTATTGATACGGTGGTCAACAGCCCCGACGCGCGATCGGAAGGCTTCGGCCAGATCAAAGGGCCGCGCCTGTCGCTAATGGCCTCGCAGGTGTCGGACGCCTTCAACACCAAGACCCGCGTCAATCCCGACCTGGTGTGGAACGGCTCCTTCCTGCCAAGCGCTGCGGAGCTGAATGTGCTGCCTGCCGCGAAAAAGTAAGAGCAAACCCGCTGCCGGCCAAGCCGGCATCCGCTTTTGATGGTACGGACAGCATCGAGTGAATCAGAACATCCAGGAAGCCATGCCAGAAAACCTCGATGACCATTTCGTTGACTTCCGCGATGTCTGGCTCGCCTACAACGACGAGTTGCTGGCACAGAATCACTTCGCTGTGGAAGCGATTGACCTGAAAGTGCGCGAAGGCGAGTTCATCGCCATCGTCGGGCCGTCGGGCTGCGGTAAATCGACCTTCATGAAGTTGACGACCGGGCTGAAGATGCCATCGAGGGGTCGTATCCTGATCGACGGCAAGCCGGTGACCGGTCCGCTGAAGATTTCCGGCATGGCTTTCCAGGCGCCGTCGCTGCTGCCGTGGCGAAGCACGGTGGACAACGTGCTGCTGCCGCTGGAAATTGTCGAGCCCTTTCGCAGCCAGTTCAAGACCAGACGCAAGGAATACGTTGAACGCGCGCGCAAGCTGTTGCAAAAAGTCGGCCTCGGGGGCTACGAAGACAAATTCCCATGGCAGCTCTCGGGCGGCATGCAGCAGCGCGTGAGCATTTGCCGCGCGCTGATCCACGAGCCCAAGATGCTGTTGCTCGACGAGCCCTTTAGCTCGCTCGACGCCTTCACGCGTGAAGAGCTGTGGTGCATCCTGCGCGACTTGTGGACCGAGCAGCGCTTCAACGTCATCCTGGTCACGCACGACCTGCGCGAGTCGGTGTTTCTGGCCGACACCGTCTATGTGATGAGCAAAAGCCCCGGACGCGTTATCGTCAAGCGCGAGATCGACCTGCCGCGCCCGCGCGACCTGGAGGTCACCTATACCCAGGCTTTTGGCGACATCGTGCACGAGCTGCGCAGCCACATTGGCACCATCCGCTCACCCGTGATCAACCCGGTGCCCGCCACCGAAAGCCACTGAAGCATGACAAATAAACAGATTGAGCGCTGGTCCCCGTTTGTGCTGCTGCTGGCCACCATTGCGCTGTGGCAGCTGGTGGTGATGGTGTTCGACATCGCCGAATACATCTTTCCCGCGCCGCTGGCCATTGCAGAGGCCATGGCCGAATTTGCCGGCCCCATCGCCCAAGCCGCCTGGAAAACCTTCTGGGTCACCATGGTCGGTTTCTGCATCTCCATCGTGGTCGGCGTGATGCTGGGCTTTTTGGTCGGCTCCTCGCGCCTGGCCTATGCCGCCGTTTACCCATTGCTAGTGGCCTTCAACGCCGTGCCCAAGGTGGCGATTGTGCCGATCCTGATCGTCTGGTTCGGCATCGGCGTCGGTCCCGGCATCCTCACCGCCTTCCTGATCTCCTTCTTCCCGATCACCGTCAACATGGCCACCGGGCTGGCCACGCTGGAGCCCGAACTGGAGGATGTGCTGCGCGTGCTGGGCGCCAAACGCTGGGACGTCCTCATCAAGGTCGGCCTGCCGCGCTCGATGCCCTACTTCTACGGCTCGCTCAAGATCTCCATCACGCTGGCCTTTGTCGGTACCGTGCTGGCCGAGATGACGGCCGGCGACTCGGGCATCGGCTACCTGATGCTCAGCGCCGGCTCGCAGTCGCGCATGGCGCTGGCGTTTGCCGGGCTGGTTGTGATTGGCGCGATGGCCACGCTGATGTACGAGTTGTTCAGCAGTATCGAAAAAAATACCACGGCCTGGGCGCACCGCAGCTCAAACAACGAATAGAATTTTTTGGGTACCACCATTGAAACCTATACTTCGGGAGGGTTTTTGGTGTCTGACCCCAAAAACCCTCCATCATGCACACCTCAGCACTGGTTTTGTTTTCAGGAGGCCAGGACTCCACCACCTGCCTGGCGCAGGCGCTTTCAAAATACGACCGCGTCGAAACCGTCGCGTTTGACTATCGCCAGCGGCACATCGTCGAGCTGCAGGCGCGGCTCAATGTGCTGCGTGAAATCAAGGCGCAGTTTCCGCAGTGGGCCAGCAAGTTGGGCAACGACCACCTGCTTGACTTGGCCGTGCTCGGGCAGATCAGCGACACATCGCTGACGCGCGACGTGGCCTTCAAGATCGAAAGCTCGGGCCTGCCCAACACCTTTGTACCGGGGCGCAACCTGCTGTTTTTAACGCTGGCCGCAGCGCTGGCCTACAGGCGTGATTTGCAGGTACTCGTGACTGGCGTTTGCGAGACTGATTTTTCAGGCTACCCCGACTGCCGCGACGACACCATCAAGGCCATGCAACTGGCGCTGTCGCTGGGCATGGACAAACGCTTTCTGATCGAAACGCCACTGATGTGGATAGACAAGGCCGACACCTGGGCGCTCGCCAAGTCGCTCGGTGGCCAGGCGCTGGTTGATTTGATTGTCGAGCATACGCATACCTGCTACCTAGGCGACAGAGTGCATCGCCATACCTGGGGTTACGGCTGCGGGGCTTGTCCGGCCTGCGAGTTACGGGCCAATGGTTTTAAAAGGTTTATATCCCAGTCATTCAACCGTCACTGACTTCGCCAGATTGCGCGGCTTGTCCACATCCGTCCCCTTAGCCAACGCCGTGTGATACGCCAGCAGCTGTAGCGGCACCACATGCAGTAACGGGCTCAAGACACCGTAATGTTCGGGCATGCGGATGACGTGAACGCCTTCACTGTTTTCAATCCGGCTATCAGCGTCGGCCAGCACGTAGAGCACGCCGCCGCGGGCGCGGACTTCCTGCATGTTGCTTTTTAATTTTTCCAGCAGGCTGTCATTGGGCGCTACGGTTACCACGGGCATGGCGCTGGTCACCAATGCCAGCGGGCCGTGCTTTAGCTCGCCTGCGGGGTAAGCCTCGGCGTGGATGTAGCTGATTTCCTTGAGCTTGAGTGCCCCTTCGAGTGCGATCGGGTAGTGCAGGCCACGGCCTAAAAACAATGCGTTTTCTTTTGCGCAGAAGTCTTCTGACCAAGCAATGATTTGTGGCTCCAGTGCCAGCACGGCTGACAGCGCGGCGGGCAAGTGGCGCATGGCTTTTAAGTGCCCGGCTTCCTCTTCGTCGCTCAAGTGGCCCTTGCTTTGGGCGAGGGCCAGCGTCAGTAAAAACAAACCTGCAAGCTGTGTGGTGAAGCCCTTGGTCGAGGCCACGCCGATCTCCACGCCGGCGCGCGTGATGTAGGCCAGGCGGCATTCGCGCACCATCGCGCTGGTGGCCACATTGCACACCGTCAGCGTGTGTTCCATGCCCAGCGACCTAGCGTGTTTGAGGGCGGCCAAGGTGTCGGCGGTTTCGCCGCTTTGGGTGATGGTGACGACCAGGCTGCGCGGGTTGGGCACGCTGTCGCGGTAGCGGTATTCGCTGGCCACTTCGACATTGGTGGGTATCTTGGCGATGCTTTCCAGCCAGTACTTGGCGGTGAGGCCGGCGTAGTAGCTGGTGCCGCAAGCCAGGATGAGCACCGAGTCAATATCTTTGAACACGCGATGAGCAGCATCGCCAAACAGCTCGGGCACGATGCCTTCAACGCCTTCCAGCGTGTCGGCTATGGCGCGCGGTTGCTCAAAAATTTCTTTCTGCATGTAGTGGCGGTACGGGCCCAGCTCGGCTGCGCCACTGTGGGCAACTACGGTTTTAACTTCGCGCTGCACCGCTTTTTGTTGCTTGTCAAAGACCCAGTATTTACCCAGTTGCAAGTCAACCATGTCGCCTTCTTCGAGGTAGATGATTTGATCCGTCACCCCCGCTAGCGCCATGGCGTCGCTGGCCAAAAAGTTCTCAAGATTCGCCTTGCCGACACCCAGAATCAGCGGTGAGCCAGCACGCGCGCCCACCACGCGGTGCGCCTCGTCTTTGCAAAACGCGGCAATCGCATAGGCGCCGTGCAGTTGCACCACGGTGGCTTTGAGCGCTTCAAACAGATCACCGTCATACAGGCTGTCCATCAAGTGCACGATGACTTCGGTGTCAGTCTGGCTTTCAAACACATAGCCTTTGGCTTGCAGCGCAGCGCGCAGTTCGTCGTGGTTTTCAATGATGCCGTTGTGCACCAGGGCTATCTTGCCAGCCTTGGTGCCAGGCGCACCCGGGCCGTGGCTGAAGTGCGGGTGTGCGTTGTGTACGGCTGGCGCGCCATGCGTGGCCCAGCGCGTGTGGGCGATGCCTGTGCCACCTTCGATTTTTTCAAGCCTGACCTGTTCTTGCAACTCGGCCACGCGCGAGGTGCTGCGCGCCCTCTTGAGGCCATCCGCATACACAGCTACGCCGCAGGAGTCATAGCCCCGGTATTCAAGCCGTTGCAGGCCTTGTACGAGGATGGGGACAATATTTTGGGTAGAAACCGCTGCAACAATGCCGCACATAAAAAACACTCCTTGAACAAATAGTTCACTGATGCTAGAGCTTTACTATTTTTTAATGTGATTGATTTTTCCATATTTTTGTAATTTAATTTCATTAATTAAGATTGATACAATTAAATTTCATTAATAAGTAATTTATGGAACAAAACTACACAGATGCAACCGACATAAAACTACTCGAACTGCTGCAAACCGATGCAAGCCTAAGCAACCAGGATTTGGCCGAGCGGGTTCACGTGTCGCCGCCGACCTGTTTGCGGCGGGTCAGGCGGCTGCGGGATACGGGTTTGATCGAGCGTGAAATTGCCGTGCTGAACACCGACAAGCTGGCGGGCGTGTTGGGCTACGGCTTAACCGCGCTGGTCGAAATTTCGCTGGACCGGCAGGGGGCCGAGTGGCTGGAAGCGTTTGAGGCGCGGGTGGTGCTCGATGACGCGGTGCAGCAGTGCTATCGCGTGTCACCGGGGCCGGACTTCATGCTGGTCGTGCATGTAATGGATATGCTAGCCTATCAGGCGCTGGTGCAGCGGCTCTTCACGAATGATGCGAATGTTCGCAACGTCAAAGCATTTTTCAGTATCCGGCGAGCTAAATTTGAGCCAAAGGTGCTGCTGGGCTAGTTTTGAGGTCGTTTTTTATAACTACTCAGGTCTTGCTGATTCGTAGGGTGGGCACTGCCCACGCTGGCTTCATTAATGGGGGCCAAGTCGGGGATTACGTGGGCGGTGCCCACCCTACAGGGAACTGAGTAGTTACCTTGAAGAACAAATTGAAAAAGATTGCTGCGCTGTCAGGACGACTTGATCGGCCGTTTCCAGCCCGTCAAACTGACCTGCTTGCCGCGCGCCAGGCTCAGTGCTCCGGGCGGCGTACTTTTGGTAATCGTTGAACCAGCACCGACTGTGCCGCCCGCGCCAATCGTCACCGGGGCTATCAGCACGCAGTTGCTGCCAATGTGTACGTCGGCCTCGATCACCGTGCGGTGTTTGTTGGCACCGTCGTAGTTGGCGGTGATGCTGCCGGCACCGTAATTGACGCGCTCGCCCAGCGTGGCATCGCCCAGGTAAGCCAGGTGGTTGGCCTTTGCACCTTTGGCCAGGGTTGAGTTTTTGACCTCGACAAAATTGCCGATGTGTACCTCAGCGCCCAACTGCGTACCGGGCCGCAGGCGCGCAAACGGGCCGACAAGCGAGCCCTCCCCCACCTGCACGCCCAGCTTTTCACCGTCAATATGGGTAAAGGGGTGGATCACCGCATGGGCGGCAATGGTGGCGTTTGCAATCACGCAGTTGGCGCCAATGCGCACGCCTTGACCGAGGCTGACCTGGCCTTCAAACACGCAGTTCACATCAATCTCGACATCCTGAGCGCAGGTGAGCACACCCCGTACGTCCAGCCGCGCCGGATCCGCCAGCCGCACACCCTGCTGCATCAGCGCAAGCGCTTGCCGCTGCTGGTAAATACGCTCCAGCTCGGCCAGTTGCAGCGGGCTGTTGACACCCGCTACCTGCGCTGCATCGGTGATCTGGTGCGCCACCACCGCCACGCCGTCAGCCACCGCGAACTTGACGATGTCAGTCAGGTAGTACTCGTTTTGCGCGTTCTTGTTGTCCAGCCGGGCCAACCAACTGCGCAGCAGGCGCGTGGGCACGGCCATGATGCCGCTGTAGATTTCATTGATCTTGCGCTGCTCACTGGTCGCGTCCTGGTGCTCGACGATGGCCCTAACCTGGCTTGATGCTTGCGTGCCAGCCCTCACGATGCGCCCGTAACCCGTTGGCTCAAGCATCGCAAGCGTCAGCAGCGCCAGCCGCTGGCCATCGCATTCATCAATCAAGGCTTGCAGGGTCGCCGCCTGCGTCAAAGGCACATCGCCCGACAGCACCAGCGTGATGCCATCATCAGCCAGCAAAGGCAGCGCCTGCTGCATGGCGTGGCCGCTACCGAGTTGTGGCTCCTGACGTGCGAATTGCAAGTCTAAAACGGCTGCAGAGCCCTGAATATGCGCGCAAGCCGCTTCAACTTCGACAGCACCATGACCGCTAATCACCACCACACGCCGGGCTGATAATTGAGCTGCGCAGTCAATCACATGCGCCAGCAAGGCGCGGCCACCCAATCGGTGCAACACTTTGGGCAACGCGCTTTTCATCCGCGTGCCTTTACCTGCGGCCATGATGACGACATCAACCACAGGTTTCGAATTTATCTGGAGTGCCATGAGATTTCCTGTTAATTTTTTGCGTTACAGAATTATCGGCCTGTCGGGTATGGTTCTGGCGGCATACCTGCTGCAGGCTTGCAGCGCTGTAAAAATTGTCTATAACCAGGCGCATGAACTAGCCTACTGGTATCTGGACGGCTATGTCGATTTCAACGCAAGCCAAAGCCTCCTGCTCAAGGAAGAGCTTGCAAAACTCCAGGCCTGGCACAGGCAAACACAACTGCCGGGCTACATCGAAACCCTGCAAAAACTGAAGCAGAAAATGCCGGGGGAGATAGACGCGGCGCAGGCCTGTGAAGTGTTTTCCGACGTGCGACGCAAACTGGTTGCAGTGTCTGATCAGGCTGAACCCGCTGCGCTTGCGCTGGCGGCCACCTTGAACCCCGATCAATTGGCGAGGATGGAACGCAAGTATGCCAAAGGCAATGCGGATTATGTTGAGGACTTCATAGAGGCCACAGCCAAAGCCAGCCGCAACAAACGCTACAAACGGGCGGTCAAACGGGCCGAAATGCTCTACGGCCGGCTGGACGACAAACAACTCGGCCTGATAGGCCAGGCCATAGGACAGTCCCGCTTTGATGCGAGGCTGTCCTATACCGAAAGGGTGCGCCGCCAGCGGGATGCATCCCAGGCTTTGCGTGCGATTGCTGCCACTCCAGCCACCATCGCAGCCTCAACGGGTACATCACGTTCGGCCTTTCGGGGGGTGTTCGAACGCTCGCTGAATTCACCCAACATCGAATACCGTGAATATCTTGAAAAGCTGACGCAGGACGGCTGCAGGACCTTTGCCGATCTGCATAACAGCACCACCGAAGCCCAGCGCAGAAAAGCAGTGGCAATCATCAATGGCTATGCGCAAGACCTCTCAGCACTGGTCGCCAAAAACCCTCCCTAGCCTGCGCGTCAGACCGGCCAGACGACACCGTTGTCATTGAGCAGCGCATCCAGCGGTATGTCATGCGGCTCCGACTCCATATCGGGCAGCCAGCCATGGGTGTAGCCCAGACCCACGGTTACCGGCCTTGGTTGCAGCGTGGCCAGCGTGCGGTCATAAAACCCGCCGCCATAGCCCAGCCTGAAGCCGCCCGGCCCGTAGCCCACGCAGGGTACAAACAGCAACGTGGGCACGATCAGCTCAGTATCTTTCGGTTTGGGAATGCCGTAGGCATCTTCCTCCATCGGGCAGCCGGGGTACCAGGCATGAAAAGTCAGCGTCTTGTGAAGCTTGTTGACCACCGGCAAGCCGATCTTGCGCGGCGACCTGCCCGCTATGCTTTCTGTAGCTAGCTGTGCCCGTGATTCAGGCACTACAGCGGTTTTTGACTGTGAATCTTGATTCAAAATCGCGTCTTCCTGCCAGCGATAAAGCGCAGGCAGCGGATCAAACTCGCCCTTGATAGGCCAATAAGCGCCAATCACCGTGTCAGGTTTGTCGAAAAGCCAGATGCGCATCACACGCTGTAGCGCGTCGGCGCGCTGTAGGCGGTCGGGCAGGTTAAGCCTTTCTTCAATCAGCGCTTTGCGGGTACTTAATTTGTCCATAATGGACTGATGCTATCCAAATTTTCTTTCATTCAGTTGTGGACTCCCTTTTTGGTGGTCGTCCTGACGCTATTTACAAGTCCGTCTGCCATCGCCCAAAGCAGTCATGTAGCAAGCGACAGCGTGCTGCTCGATATGAACCAGGCCTTCAAGCGCGGGGATAGCAAAAAGCTGGCGCAACTGCTGCCGCAAGTACGCGGCCACGCACTCGAAGCATGGGCTGCGTATTGGGAGCTGAAAGCCCGGCTGGAGGAAGCCAGCGCGCAGGAAGTGCAGGACTTCATCACACGCTACGCCGGCAGCTATCAGGAAGACCGCCTGCGCAATGACTGGCTGCTGCTGCTGGGCCAGCGCCGCGACTGGAGCAACTTTGCCGCCGAGCATCCGCAATACCGCATGGGTGACGACAAAGAAGTGCGTTGCTACGCCCTGCTGGTTGAGAGTTTGAAAAGCGGGCCCACAGCCCAGCCGCGTATTGCAGAAGAGGTCAAGAAAAACTGGTTTTCACAACGCGAAGCCGATGACGGCTGCACCGCTGCCGCCGCGCGGCTGGTCGGCAGCCAGCACTTGAGCACTCTTGATGTATGGCAAAAAGCCCGTCTCGCAACCGCGGCTAACCGCCCGCGTGCTGCGCGTGATGCAGTCAATATCGTTTCACCTGAATCAATGGCGCTTTTCACTGAACTGAACAACAGCCCGGCAAGATTTCTTAGCGCCAAACACGTGGCCATCACAAAGGTGCGTAAAGCGATCATCGTACTGGCACTCATCAAAATGGCCATCACGGATGCCGACGGTGCCGCCAGCATGATGGACAACAAATGGGGTTGGCAGCTCACCGCTGAGGAGCGCCACTGGGTCTGGGGTGTGATCGGAAAACAGACGGCAACCCGCATGGGCACTGTGCCGGCAAGCCAAGCCATTGCCTACTTTGACAAGGTCACCAAAAACACAGACCTGACCGACGACATGTTGGGCTGGAAGACGCGCGCCGCCCTGCGCGCAGGCAACCAGCCGCGCTGGCCGGTGGTGTTGGCTGCCATCAACGCGATGAGCGATGAAGCCCGCAAGGACCCGACCTGGGTCTACTGGAAAGCGCGCGCCCTGCTCAGCAATGCGCCAGCCGCTGCCCCCGGCGAACCCGTGGCGCCGCAACGCGCCGAAGCCCTGGCCCTGCTGCAGTCGATAGCATCGGTGCGCGGGTTTTACGAACAGCTGGCCCTCGAAGAACTGGGCCAAAAAATCACCGTCCCGCCCCGGCCGGCCCCATTGACGCCGGAAGAAAAAGAAACGGCGCGCCTGAACCCCGGCCTGAACCGCGCCGCCTATGCGATCGCCATCGGCCTGCGCAGCGACGGCGTGCGCGAGTGGAACTACAGCACCAACCTGCACCAGCGCGGCGGCATGGGCGAGCGCGAGCTGCTAGCCGCAGCGCAGTTTGCCTGTGACCGGCAAATATGGGACCGCTGCATCAACACCAGCGATCGCACCAAAAATGAGACAGACTTCGACCAGCGCTTCCCCATGCCGTTTCGTGAAACGGTGGTCAAACGCGCGCAAAGCATCAACCTTGACCCGGCCTATGTTTATGGTGTGATCCGCCAGGAAAGCCGCTTCATCATGGATGCGCGCTCTAGCGTTGGCGCGTCGGGCCTGATGCAGGTGATGCCCGCCACCGCGCGCGAGACGGCCCGCCACATCGGCCTGACGGGTTTTACCGCGAGCCAGATCAACGACCGCGACACCAACATCACTATCGGCACGGCCTATCTCAAGCGTGCGTTAGACGATTTTGGTGGCTCCTTGTCGATGGCTGCGGCGGCTTACAACGCCGGCCCCAGCCGGCCCCGCAGCTGGCGCGGGCAAGCTGGCAGCCCCACATTGGAGGCCGCCATCTGGGCCGAGAACGTGCCTTTTAACGAAACCCGTGATTACATTAAAAAAGTGCTGTCCAACACCACCAATTACGCAGCCATACTGACGGGTCAGCCGCAATCACTCAAAGCCCGGTTGGGCAGCGTTGGCCCGCGCGATGCAGGGCAACCGGAACCTGACAAGACACTGCCTTAACCATGGGTTATTGGGGTCAGACACCAATTTCGCTGCAGTGCAAGCACTGCACCCTACGGGCGAGCCAAAGGCTCGGCGAATTTGGGCTCTGACCCCAAAAACCCCCACGCCATTCATCGAATTTAAAAGTAACCATGAAAAAAATCCTCATCCTCGGCGGCACCGGTTTTGTGGGCCGTCACCTTTGCGAAAAACTGGCCGAACTACCCTGTCGCGTCACCGTCGTCACCCGGCGACGCAGCCATGCACAACACCTGCAGATGCTGCCCATGGTGGACATAGCAGAGGTGGCCAGCATTGATAGTGCATCGCTCATGCCCTTGCTGGCAGAGCATGATGCGGTGGTCAACCTAGTGGCCATCCTGCACGGCAACGAAGCGGCTTTTGAAAAAGCACATGTGCAACTGCCGCTGGAGCTGGCGCGCGCTTGTGACGCTACGGGACAAAGACGCATCGTTCACATCAGCGCACTAGGGGCCAGTGTTGATTCGGCATCCATGTACCAGCGCAGCAAGGCGCGTGGCGAGACGGTGTTGCTCGGCTCGGGGCTAGACGTGAGCGTGCTGCGGCCCAGCGTGATTTTTGGCAGCGAAGACAAGTTTTTCAATACCTTTGCAGCGCTGCAAAAAATATTTCCGCTCATTCCCCTGGCGGGCAGCAGCGCGCGCTTTCAGCCCGTGTGGGTTGAAAATGTGGCCACTGCAATCGTTAAATGCCTTGAAGACAAAAGCACCATAGGACAGACCTTTGAAGCCTGCGGCCCCGAGGTTTTCACGCTCAGGCAATTGGTGCAACTGGCAGGCCGCTACAGCGGTGTCAACAACGGTGAAGGGCGGCACATCATTGGCCTGCCGGATTCGCTGGCCCGGCTACAGGCATGTCTGATGGAACTGGCCCCTGGCGAACCAATTTTGAGCCGCGACAATCTGGATGCAATGAAGACTGACAACATTGCCAGCGGCAAGCTGCCGGGCTTGACTGCTCTTGGTATCACGCCATCCGCATTGAGCGCTGTGGTTCCGTTTTACCTGGGCGCGCAGGGCTTGCGTAGTGGCTTGACGTCCAAACGAAAAACAGCCGGAAGATTTTAGGACCACACCATGCTCAAGCTCTACATCGGCAATAAAAACTACTCATCATGGTCGATGCGGCCCTGGGTCTTGCTCAAGCAGGCCGGCATTGCATTTGAAGAAGTCAAAGTCCGCTTTGATTCATTCGACAGCCACTCAAGCTTCAAGCAAACCATAGGCAGTGTGAACCCGGTAGGCAAAGTTCCAGCCCTGCTGGATGACGGCTTTGCAGTTTGGGACACGCTCGCGATTGCCGAGTACCTGGCTGAAAAATTTCCCGATAAAAAACTCTGGCCACAAGATGCCAAGGCACGCGCCAGAGCACGCAGCATCTGCGCTGAAATGCACAGCGGCTTTGGCGCGCTGCGTTCGGCCTGCCCGATGAATATTGAAGCGGATCTGGCAGACATTGGCAAACTGATCTGGCGCGACAAGGCCAGCGTGCGCACCGATGTAACGCGCATCACCGCCATGTGGAGCGAGTTATTGGGCTGTGACCCCAAAAACTCTTTTTTGTTTGGCGAGTTCAGTATTGCCGATGCGTATTTCGCACCCGTCTGCATGCGGCTGAAGACTTACGCGCTGCCCGTGCCGCAAGACATCACAGCCTATATCAGCCGGGTTTGCGCTGCACCGGGTGTCAAAGCGTGGATAGACGATGCGCTACTTGAAAACGACTTTCGCGATTTTGAAGAGCCTTACCGTATGGCGCGGTGAAGGCACAGACCGCTAAACTGGTTCTATGCAAATTTACCTAGTCGGCGGTGCGGTTCGCGATGCCTTGCTCGGCTTGCCAGTGCAAGACCGCGACTGGGTCGTGGTGGGCAGCACGCCTGAAGAACTGATAGCCCTGGGCTACCTGCCCGTTGGCAAGGACTTCCCGGTTTTTTTGCACCCTGACAGCCGCGAGGAATACGCATTGGCGCGCACCGAGCGCAAGACAGCGCGTGGCTATCACGGCTTTAAAGTCCACGCCGCGCCGAACGTGACGCTGGAAGAAGACCTGGCCAGGCGCGACATTACTATCAATTCAATAGCTGCTCACGTCCGTAAACAGGACTTTTCTAGTACTTTTGGGTGTGATTTTGAGGGTTTTGAGGCACTCACTGACCCGTTTAACGGCCAAGCAGACCTGAAAGCCAAGGTTTTGCGCCATGTGACGGATGCCTTCCGTGAAGACCCGGTGCGCATCCTGCGCGTGGCCCGCTTTGCGGCACGCTTTGCCGACTTCAGCGTGGCACCAGAGACCATGCAGCTCATGCAGACCATGGTGGACGATGGCGAAGCAGACGCCCTAGTGGCAGAGCGCGTGTGGCGGGAGCTGGCGCGCGGCCTGATGGAGAAAAAACCATCACGCATGTTTGAGGTGCTGCGCGCGTGCGGCGCATTGCAAAAGCTGTTGCCAGAAATTAAATTCGGGTCAGACTCCAATTTAATACTCAACACAGCGGCACAACTTGATGCGCCCTTGCCGGTGCGCTTTGCTTGCTTGACGCACGATTTAGGGGCTGAACTTCTCAAAGGCGTTTGCGAGCGACTGCGTGTGCCGGTTGATTGCAAAGAGATGGCCGACGTGGTGGCGCGCGAGCACGGCAATATTCACCGCAGCGCGGAGTTTGACGCGGCGGCTTTGACTCGCCTGCTGGAGCGCTGCGATGCGTTTCGCAAGCCGCAGCGTTTTGCCGATGTGCTGCTGGTCTGCGAATGCATATTTCGAGGCGAGGAGCGCGGGCCTTTAGGATCGTTAGGGCTTGAAGACTCTGCCTATCCACAACGCACCCGGCTGCTGGGTGTACTGACGGCGGCGCAGTCAGTCGTCACGCACCTGATTGCAGAGCAGGCGCAACGTGATGGCCATGACGGCAAAAAAATTGGTGAACTGATTCATGCCGCGCGCGTGCGGGCAGTTGAGGGTTTTTCACAAGGTATGCATCCGGTCGCCTACCGCAAACCCCATCGGTAGCCACGGGGCGGCGGTGCTATTGCACTCCCCCGCTTCAAAGGCAATGACCTTGAACAGCTCGCCCATCTCGTGTTCATTCACCAGCCGCTGCGCCATCACCCGCTCGCTCAAGCTGGCATTTTCCAGACTATCGAGCAGACCGCAGTTCAGCAAAAATCGCCCCTGGCTGGCGTAGCCCGCTACTCGCAAACCGGCTTCCTGCCCAGCCAGCGCAATGCCGGTGAAATTGACATGCGCCGTGATGTCCTTCAGGCCGACGTCGGCTAGCGTATCGCCATCCGCCAGATGACCACGATGGCACATCACCGTGCCCATGCTGCGCTGCGGATGGTAGTACTCCAGCTCGGGAAAACCGTAGTCGATGAAGAACGCCGCGCCTGATGTGAGTCGATCAGCGATGGTACGCACGAAGCCCTCGGCTTGGGGGTGAATTTCAGTCACGTAGTCATGCTCGCCTTCGACTTCAACCGGGGGACGCAGGTCGGTCGTTTGATCTGCATAGGTCAAAGCGCCAACGTAGACCACCACACCACGTTCGTGCCAGACACCTTTAAGCCGAGCGAGTAATTTGACCGGCATCGCGTCCAGCACCTCATTGCCCACCACCACGCCCTGCATCTGCGCCGGCAACTCAGACACCCACTGCAGCTTGCCTGCAAACTCGCTCAGGCGCGTGTGCTGCAACTCACGCAGGCTGCCCGACAAATCGACAACCGTGTAGCGTTCAACCGAAGGCCCAAGCGAGCGCAGCAACTGCAGCGCCAGCGCGCCAGAGCCCGCGCCAAACTCCCATATCTCATGCGTCCGGGTCTTTAGCAAAGCCTCTGAAACCTGTGCCGCCAGCGCACGGCCAAAATGCGGCGACATCTCGGGCGCAGTCACAAAATCGCCGCCGCCATCCTTCACGCCAGCTGGCATGCTGCCAAACTTGCGCAAGTCGTTGGCGTAGTAGCCTAGGCCGGACGTGTACAGCGCCATACTCATGAAACTGTCAAAATCCAGCCAGCCGCCCGCTTGGGCGATAGCCTCATGGATTCGGGTTTGCAGGGGGGTCGTTAAAATATCAACAGTCATGGCAATCGTTTCAATACGAATTGTCGACGATTACACAAACACTTCACATGCCGCCAACAACACCAGCCCCTGTCGTTTTAGTCACAGGCGCAGCCAAACGGCTGGGACGCAAGATCGCGCTAGCGCTGGCTACAGGTGGCTGGCGGGTGGCCGTGCATTACCGCAACTCCAAAGCCGATGCTATAAAAACAGTAGCTGATTGCGCCCGTATTCAGGGCTTTTCAGCCTCTTTTTACAGTGACCTTAGCGATGAAACAGCAGTCAAACAGCTTTTACCGCAGGTGGTTGCGCATTTTGGCCAGGTTGATGCGGTGGTCAACAGTGCATCGACGTTTGAGCAGGACGATGCTAGCAGTTTCAGCTTTGCAGCGCTAGACCGGCACATGCACAGCAACCTGGGGGCAGCCATATTGCTCGCCCAGGGCCTGCACACGCATGTGACGCAGCGACAAGCCACTGGCGCCGTGGTCAATTTGCTGGACCAGAAGCTCTGGAACCAGAACCCCGATTTTTTCAGCTACACGCTGTCCAAGGCCGCGCTTGAAGCCGCCAACACCATGCTGGCGATGGCGCTGGCACCTGCCGTTCGGGTGGTCGGTGTCGCACCCGGTCTGACGCTGACCAGCCACCTTTTAAGCGAGGCGCAGTTTGAAGCACTACACAAGCTGTCGCCACTGGGCCGTTCATCAACCGCCGCCGATGTAGCCGCCAGCGTTAAATTTGCGCTTGAGAACCAGTCCATTACCGGTACCACGCTGCTGGTCGATGGTGGCCAGCACCTGATGAAATTCGAGCGTGATTTCTCATTCATGAAACTTTGAGGGAAAGACCAAAATACGCGAAGCGCTTTTGCTCTGTCCCCAACACTTAAAGAACATGTTCAACACCAAAGGCACACAAATCATGACGCTCACGGGCTTGCGCTTTGATGCCAACCTGGGCATTCTCGACCACGAGAAAACCGCGCCGCAGCCGATCCAGGTCGATGCCGAACTCAATCTGGGCACGCAGCCGCTGCTGCCCCACGACGACGACATCAACCATGTGCTCGACTATCGCAAGGTGCGCCAGATCATCATCACCGAATGCACTGCCGAACATGCCAACCTGCTTGAAAGCCTGATCGGCAAACTCGCCCACCGATTGATGCAGTTGCCCGGCGTGCTGGGGGTGCGGGTGAAGATTGCGAAACTGAAAATTTTTGACGACTGCGAAGTAGCCATTCGCGTCGAGACAGGACAGTGGTGAACGCGATGGGTAGCAACGACATGAATGCAAATGCCTTGTGGGAAGAAGCCGAGCAGCAGCACGCGCAGCAGGAGAGTTCTGCGCGCGTGCAAAACTCGATGAACGAAGCGCCGGGCCGCCCCAAGCGAAGTTCAGCCCCTGAATCTGGTGCAAGGGGCAGCGTACCGCCGGAGGCTCACGAAGTGGTGAGCGTGGGGGCCATGAAGATTGAACGTGAAGACCACAAGCTGGAAAAACGCCTGTGCCGCGAGGTTGGCCGCGCCATCGTTGACTTCAACATGATTGAAGAAGGCGACAAGGTGATGGTGTGCGTGTCGGGTGGCAAGGACAGCTACGCCATGCTGGACATTTTGCTGAAATTGCAAAAACGCGCACCCATCAATTTCAGCCTGATCGCCGTCAACCTCGACCAGAAGCAGCCGGGCTTTCCTGAACAGGTGCTGCCCGACTATCTGGCAAAGCTGGGCGTGCCCTTTCACATCGCAAACCAGGACACCTACAGCATCGTCAAGCGCGTGATTCCTGAGGGCAAGACGCTTTGCTCGCTATGCTCACGCTTGCGGCGCGGCATCTTGTACCGCGTGGCGGGTGAGCTTGGCGCGACCAAGGTGGCGCTCGGCCATCACCGCGACGACATGCTGCAGACGTTTTTTCTGAACCTGTTTTTTGCCGCCAAACTCAAGGGCATGCCGCCCAAGCTGGTGAGTGATGATGGCAAAAATATCGTCATTCGCCCGATGGCTTATGTGACTGAAAAAGACCTGACCCGCTGGGCGCAGGTACGGAGCTTTCCCATCATTCCCTGCACGCTCTGCGGCAGCCAAGAAAATTTGCAGCGCAAACAGGTCGGCAACCTGCTGCGTGAGTGGGAACAGAAGTTTCCGGGCCGCATCGAGAACATGTTTAGTGCCCTGCAAAACATCGTGCCATCGCATTTGATGGACGGCAAGCGCCACGACTTCAAGGGCATTCGAACGACCGGCGTGGCCGACCCTGATGGCGACAAGGCATTTGATACAGAGTTATTGGTGTCTGACCCCAAAAACCCACAAGGCTGATATGAAACGCTTTTTAAAAATCATATTGTCAGTAACGTTCATGGGCGTTTTGCTGGCCGGGTGCTCGGGCTTGCGCGTGGTTGAAAGCGATGTAACCGCTTTTTCTGCCTGGACTTCTGCACCCCCTGGCCCCAACACAGCGTACCGGTTTGAACGCCTGCCTTCGCAGCAAGTGCAAGCCGCGCAGCAAGATTTGATTGAAGGTTCGGCCATCGCCAGCCTTGCAAAAGTCGGACTGGTGATTGACCCTGCCAAAGCGCGTTTGGCCGTGACGATTACTGCCAACACGCAAGTTGCAGCCCGCTACACGGGTTACCGCTATGGCTATGGCTCGCCAAATGTTTTCCTGAGCGTCGGAAACTTCGGCAGATCGGTGGGGTTTTGGTTTCCGTTCGGCGGGCCTTTCTCTGGACCTTTTGCCACTCCGTTTCCCGCAGCCCCTTACTACCTGCGCGAAATTCGGATTCAAATACGCGACCTTGCCGACCAGAAAGTCGTGTTTGAGACGACTGCTTTAAGCGACAGCGCTTGGGGCGATGGCTATGCCCTGCTTCCCGCCATCATCGACGCGGCGCTGCTCGGCTTTCCGCAACCACCGCCCGGTGCGCGTCGAATCAAGGTCGAGACAAAGTAGTATGGAGCCCCCACGTTCACTCACTTTGTGTAGCTCTCTGCCCCCCGAGGGGGCTGAACTTGCTTGGGGCGGCCCGTCGCTGCGTTCGCATGACTGAACCCACAAGAATCATCGCCATTCGCCACGGCGAAACCGCCTGGAATGTGGACACCCGCATTCAGGGTCGGCTTGACATTCCCCTGAGCGCCAATGGCCGCTGGCAAGCCGAGCGGCTGGCCAATGCGTTGCAGGACGAGCCCATCACCACCATCTACGCCAGTGACTCAGCGAGAGCGTGGGAAACCGCGCAGTACGTCGGCAACGCAACCGGCCTCAAGGTCATCAAGGAAGAGGCCTTACGTGAGCGCGGTTTTGGCGATTTTGAAGGCAAGACCTTTGCCGAGATTGAAGTGCTGCTGCCCGAGCAGTCGATGCGCTGGCGCAAGCGTGACCCCCACTTTGCGCCCACTGGTGGTGAGTCACTGCTTGACTTGCGCAGCCGCGTTGTAGCGGCAGCAGAGCGGCTGGCCGCACAGCACCCGGGCGAGCTAATCGCGCTGGTGGGTCATGGCGGCGTGATGGACGTGCTGTACCGCGCCGCCACCCGGCTCGACATTCAGGCCCCGCGCACCTGGGCACTGGGCAATGCGGCGATCAACCGGCTGCTCTGGACAGCCGAAGGTTTCACGCTGGTCGGCTGGGCCGATACGCAGCACCTTGACGATGATGCGCTGGATGAAGCCACGGGGTAGATAAGTGCCGTACGCGAGTAAAAACTTAACCGGCCTGATCGGCCAGCCAGTGAGCTTTATTGACACACCTGCGCTAGTGATTGACCTGGACGCCATGGAGCGCAACCTGAAAGTAATGGCGGAGTTTGCCAGCGCGCATCAAGTCAAACTGCGGCCACACGCCAAAATGCACAAAAGCGCATTCATCGCCAGGCTTCAGATGGCGCAAGGCGCAGTCGGCGTTTGCGTGCAAAAAACATCCGAAGCCGAAACCATGGTGGCCAATGGTATCTGCAACGTTTTCATCAGCAACGAGGTGATTTCCCCGTTCAAGCTGGCGCGTGTGGCGGCACTGACGCGAAGCGTCGCTGCGCAGGCAGGAAGAATGGCCATTTGTGTGGACAGCTTAGAGGGCATTCGCCGTCTGGCGACCAGCATGGCCGAAGATCGAACGACCTTCGGCGTAGCTTGTGACATTGATGTTTTTATCGAAATCAATGTCGGGCAAAACCGCTGCGGCGTACCACCCGGCGCAGCCGCTGTGACACTGGCGCTTGAGATTCGCAAACACCCGGCCCTGAACTTTGCAGGGCTACAGGCCTACCACGGCAAGGCGCAACATCTGCGCTCACCGGACGAGCGGCGGCAAGCCATTGCAAGTGCAGTGGAGGCCGTCAAACACACCCGCGAGCTGATCGAAGCCGAGGGCATCAAGGTCGGGCTCATCACAGGCGCAGGCACGGGCACGGCGGAACTGGAGGCCGCGAGCGGCGTGTATGGCGAGTTGCAAGCCGGCTCTTACCTGTTCATGGACGCAGACTATGCGGCCAACAAGCGGGCCCCGGCACAGCCCCGCTTTGAACATGCCCTGTTTGTGAAAACGCAGGTCGTCAGCACCCATGAAGAGACCGCAGAGCCCTATGTTGTTTGCGACGCAGGCCACAAAAGCCACGCCATTGATTCAGGTCTTCCCAAGGTGTATGCCTTCAGCAAGCGCAGCACGCTCGACTATTCAAATGGCGGCGACGAGCACGGCATCCTGAAGCCATCAGCCGGCAACACCCGCCTGCCAGGTCTGGGCAGCCTGTTCTGGCTGATACCCGGCCATTGCGACCCGACCGTCAACCTGCATAACGTGATGATTGGCGTGCGCGGCGGGCTGCTGAAAGGCATTGTGGAAAGCATCATCAAGGTTGATGCGCGGGGCGCGCTGACTTGATGCTCATGGGATAATTTGCCCAAGTACAGCTCGAAGAGTTATTGGGGTCAGATGGAGGAGTGGACATGATTTTGGTGACTGGCGGTGCCGGCTTTATCGGTGCCAATTTTGTGCTGGACTGGCTACAGGCCATGGCTGAGCCGATTCTCAATCTGGACAAGCTGACCTATGCGGGAAATCTCGAGAATCTCGCGTCTCTGGAATCTGACAGTCGGCACGTTTTTGTGCAGGGAGATATCGCCGACACGCAGTTGCTGACGCGTTTGCTGGATCAGCACAAGCCCTGGGCGATTGTCAACTTTGCGGCGGAGTCGCATGTTGACCGATCCATTCTCGGGCCGGAAGACTTTATTCAGACCAACATCGTGGGCACCTTCCGCCTGCTGGAAACCGCCCGCAAGCATTGGGCCGGGCTATCCCCAAGTGAGCAGGCGAGTTTTCGTTTCTTGCATGTCTCCACCGATGAGGTGTATGGCTCTCTCGCGGCGGCGGACCCGGCGTTTACCGAGAACCATCGTTACCAGCCGAACAGCCCCTACTCGGCCAGCAAGGCGGCCAGTGATCATCTGGTGCGCGCCTATCACCACACCTATGGTCTGCCGGTGCTCACGACGAATTGCTCGAACAACTATGGGCCCTATCATTTTCCCGAGAAACTGATCCCGCTGATGATCGTCAACGCGCTGGCGGGCAAAGCCCTGCCGGTGTATGGCGACGGCATGCAGGTGCGTGACTGGCTGTACGTCAAGGACCATTGCAGCGCGATTCGCCGGGTGCTCGATGGCGGCAGGCTGGGCGAGGTGTACAACGTAGGCGGCTGGAATGAAAAACCCAACATCGAGATCGTGCATAGCGTGTGTGCCTTGCTCGACGAGTTACGCCCGCGCAGCGATGGCCAGAGCTACCGCGAACAAATAACGTTTGTTGCAGACCGCCCCGGGCATGACCAGCGTTATGCCATCGATGCCAGCAAGATGGAGCGCGAGCTGGGCTGGAAGCCGGCCGACACGTTTGCCAGCGGCATGCGTAAAACCGTGCACTGGTATCTGAACAACCCGGGCTGGGTGGCCAATGTCCAGTCTGGTGCCTACAGTAAGTGGGTACAAACAAACTACATCGCCCGCGCATGAACCCAAATAATCCATTAGCCCCGTCATTCCCGCGCAGGCGGGAATCCAGCAATAAAACATTCCGCGAAGCGGACAAAACAGGCATGTTGTCCCGCTTCGCGGAGCATATTTCAATCAACTGGATTCCCGCCTGCGCGGGAATGACGGGTTTTCGTCTAATGGACAATCTGGGATGAAAATCCTGCTATTCGGCAAAAATGGCCAGGTTGGCTGGGAACTGCAGCGTAGCCTGGCAGCGCTCGGGGAACTGGTGGCGCTGGATTTCGACAGCCAGGATGCGTGCGGCGACTTCTCGAACCTGCAAGGCCTGGCCGAGACGGTGCGTCAGCTGCGCCCGGACATCATTGTGAATGCCGCCGCGCATACCGCGGTGGATAAAGCCGAAAGCGAGCCGGACCTGGTGCGCACCCTGAATGCGCTGGCGCCCGGGGTATTGGCGCAAGAGGCGCAGCGCATCGGTGCCTGGCTGGTGCATTATTCGACCGACTACGTCTTCGATGGCAGCGGCCAGCAGCCGTGGCGGGAAACCGACTTGCCCGCGCCGCTGAACGTCTATGGCCAGACCAAGTTCGACGGCGAGCAGTTGATTCAGGCCAGTGGCTGCCGACACCTGATTTTCCGGACCAGCTGGGTCTATGCCGCGCGCGGCGGAAATTTTGCCAGGACCATGTTGCGCCTGGCCCAAGAGCGGGAGCGCCTGACGGTCATTGACGACCAGTTTGGCGCGCCCACCGGGGCCGAGCTGCTGGCCGATGTCAGCGCGCACGCGATTCGCCAGGTGTTGCAGCGTCCACAAGACGCGGGCCTGTATCACCTGGTGGCAGGCGGCGAAACCAGCTGGCACGGCTACGCAAAACACGTGCTTGCCCGGGCCATGCAGACACCATTGG
>JBCKMZ010000023.1:0-26910 GCA_038902975.1 Polaromonas sp. | reverse complement strand
CTGCAGCAGCCACCAGTTACTTGCAGACCGGGGTTTGCCCGGCATCTTCAGTCCTGTTACATGCGCTGCTTTCGGAGCCTCTAACGACCAGACCCATCATCGAGCCCAACGAATACCGCGGTATGCGGGCCGACTAAAGTTTTCTCAATCACGAACCCAATAGACCCTGGGCTGCGTTCATTTCAGCATGCTCAAACGCCGGGGCAAAGTCTTCCAGTTCGGTTGCCAGCAGACCGACCGTAGGGGTCAACGCCACAGCACGCCAGGCTCGTACCGCCGCATCAACTTCAGCCAATACTTTCAATGCACGGGCGGGTTGCAGACCAAAGTAGTTTGCCCGCTCCATGAGCATGTTCAAGGAAGTAATCGGGCCGGCATCTTCGCTGAGCCAGGTCTTGGACTCCCGATCCTGGTCGGGGAACGGGTTGATATCAAAGGCCGGTGCCAGCCGCCACTTGCCTTGGCCTGCGTATAGGAATCCCATATTTTGCAGGTGGTCATCGACATTGGTAATCAACAGGTTGAACACCAGCCTGCGCCACAGTTGTTGTGCATCGTCGTTGGGATCTGTGCATTTTGCGCGGATGACGTCTGCCACCTCGGTGTAGGCTCGTTCCTCGTCTCTGGCAGCCTGCAGCATAGACGCCGCAGACATGTAATGGATACGGGCGAAGTCAGTCGTGCGGTCGAATCGACGAATGACCGCCACTGGGGCGTCGTTGACCATCACTATTCTGGCGACCGCAGCGTCGATACCGGCGCGCTGTGCAAGATGCAGGGCCAGTACTTCGGCGCGGGTGACGTTGCGCGTGTCCTGGATACTTGGAAATTTACCAAGTGCTAGGGTGCCATCTGCTTCAAGCAGCGTGCACTTGGGGCGCATGCCGCCAAGAGACGTGCCTTTGCCTTGCAAGTATTTCAGGTCTTCAGCAGTCTCCGTGCCGCTCTCCACGGCCCGGCTTGCCAAGTAGATGTGCTGCAAGTCCATCAGAGCAGGAGTCGATCGCTTGCCCTCTTCAACCGTGGCTAGAAACTGGCCGTCGCTGGCACGCAGCCGCAGCGCACCCATGCGGCTGAAGTCATCGACCGCATTCAAGTAGTCGAAGGCGGTGAGGGCCATTAGTTTTTGGTTCTTTTGTCTTTCTTTAGCATGCGCTCGCGCAATCACCCGCCGTCCCCAGGCTTCGGGCTCGGTATCTGCAAAGGCGAAGTGAAAGCAGGAGTCATCCTTGCTGGGCGCGCGTCGGCTCGCATGCCCTGGTAGCAACGGGAGATCTGAAGAAACCTCGAATCGCTCAGGGTGGCTAAGCCATGCACTGTCGTAGCTGAATGCAGAGTATTCCCGGGCGCCTTGCTTTACGTACGTCAATTGACCCAGCAATTGACCGGTTTTGCCAATGCAAACGCCAACCTGTGACTTAAGTGGTTTTGCCGTCATAGCGCCCCCGAATCCGGGGCCGGCTTGCGTGCACGCACCCGCTGTGGCACCTGCTCGTCCATCAGCGTCAAACCAATCGTGTCCTCGGCGGTATCAAGCAGTTGGTTAAACCGCTCAAGCTCTCCGAACACGTGTAATGCCCGCGCCACGTAGTGCAGGGGAATTCGCCGGTCACCTTTCTCCAGCCGGCGCACTGTGTTCACAGAGGCACCAATGCGTTCGGCCAGGGAGCCCTGCGAAATATGCCTGCGTCTTCGAGCCAGCGAGATATCTCGCCCGAGCTTTTGAATGGCCCGTTCGACCGGTGTTGGAAGGGGTAATGAAGTCATTTAAAAAGTTTTCTGGGAGTGCTTATGGAAATTAAGCATATTCTTGGAGGTGATTATATTCTACATGTCAACAGAAGGCCGGCTTCTTGTTACAGGCGGCCATTGGTCTGGGCGTGGGCGCCGAGTTCTACCGCCCGCTGGCGAGTGCGATGCTTGACGACATAAACAATCTTGTTTATAATTTTGCCCATGAACAGTAAAGAGTTCAAGCGCTGGCTGACCCAAAAGGGCGCGACATTCCAACCCGCCAAAGGCTCACACGTCAAGGTGTACCTCAATGGCAAACAGTCCATTTTGCCGATGCACAACACTGACCTCAAGAAGGGCACGTTGGAAGGCATCAAAAAACAACTCGAATTGAAATAAGGAAAGCACCATGTTTATGTACCCTGTCACCCTCACCCCCGACGAAACCGACGGTGGCTTCGTTGTGACCTTTGATGACATACCCGAGGCAATCACCCAAGGCGACACAGAGGCGGAAGCCCTGTCGGCCGCGAAGGAAGCGCTGGAATCTGCCCTCGACTTCTACTTTGAAGACAAACGCGTCGTGCCAGTGCCTTCTAAAGCCAAGCGAGGCCAGAGCGTCATTGAGCTTCCAGCGAGCCTGTCGGCCAAAGTGCTGTTGCTCAACGAGATGGTCACCCAAGACGTTCGGCCTGCGGAGCTGGCGCGCCGCTTGGGAACCAGCCCGCAGGAAGTCAACCGCCTGACCAATGTACGGCACACCACCCGCATTGACGGCATTGCCGCTGCCCTGCAAGCCTTGGGCAAGCATCTGGATATGCGGGTGGTCTAATGTTCGACCAGCCCGCCCGGCTGGCCGTTGGCAAGAGCATAAAAGTGTGCAACGCGCACGAGTGGTTTTTGGAATGATTCAGACCAAACAATTGGAATCTGACCCCGATTACCGATGACTCAAGCCGCGCGTGAAACGAGTAGAGCCCAACCCATAATCGCGTCCTGATCGCGCAAAACGCTGATCTGATATGGTCGGCCCTCGGCCAGACTGGCGCCCAGGGCACTAACCGACACCTCGTCCATCGCATGCTCGCGCAGTTCCCGCAGTCGCAGCAGTGAATCTTCCAGCGTCGCGCGCAAACCGGAGAATGCTTGGGCTGCGATCACGACACCCTGTTGTGTTGCCACGGCAAAGAACTCACCAACCGCTTGTCGCACTTCTACCAACACGTCAGTGCAGGCGCCGTGCTCAATGCGGGCCTGCATAGCGTCCTGTTGCGCGTTGAACAAGGCGCGCAGATGGTTGGCACCCGGGTCCTGCATCAGCTGCGCCCTGCCTGCCGGCGATGCCGTCAGCGCCATCGGCGCCAGCATCTGACTGGCGACGTCCAGATAGGGTGAGTCCTGCAACAGCCACTCCAGATGAGCGATTTCATCAGCGGCTAGCGTCACCGGCAGCGCATCCTGATGGTGCAGCAGCAACTGAACCGCTCCGCCCGGTGCAAGCACACGCAAAATTTCTGGCACGGACAGCCCCAGATGGCTGTACTCCAGCCCCCATTGACTGACGACCAGCTCGAAACTGGCCGCACCAAAGGGAAGTTGCTCTGCAGCGCAAGCGCTGTGAAAGCGCACGCGTGCGCACGCTGTCGCGGACAATTCCTGCACCCAAGGGGGGGCAATCTCGGCAAGATCAATGGCGTCGCACTGCAAGTCTGGGCGCGACGCCATGCCCAAGAGCAACTTGGGCAAGGGCCCGTTGCCGGTGCCGATGTCGAGCACTCGGCCACCTGGCCGCAGTTTTGAAAACTGGTTCTGCCAAAAACTGCTGATAGCCGCGCCATAGCCTGCCCCATAGCTGCCTGCGCAGGAGTGCTCAGCCCCACCGGACCAATAGCGTGTCCACGCCGAAGCGCGTTGGATTGATTCAGTATTCATGCCTGGATTTTGCCGCACGGTGCGATGCGGCAGCGCAATATGTGGCGAGGCGACAGCCCCCATACCGATACCCAGAATCGAAGATACAAGCTTAGATCGTGCGTCGCACTGCCTCAGGGTTTAAATGTCTGGGCTAAAAATTTCAACATCCGTTCGTACAACATGACGTTGTTTGCCTCGACACCGTAGCCGTGCCCCTCTTCTTTGCCGACGACCATGTCCTTGATGGGGTTGCCGACCTTGGCCAGCGCCTCCGCCATGCGATAGGCCTGTTTGGGTGGCGTGCGGACATCCTCTTCGCCGATATACATGAACACCGGCACTTTGATTTTGTCGGCATGGAAAACTGGCGATAGCTCGCGCGCCAGCGGGTGGTCAAAGTCTGACACCCCCAATACTTTGCGCCAGAACTCGACCGCAGACTCGCTCTGTGCGTAATCAGCCTCTGAACGCTGAAACTTTTGGTCTGTAACCGGCAGCCCCGAGATCGCGCATTTGAAGGGGTTTGTCGGCCGGGTGAGTACCTGCAAAGCGGCGAAGCCACCGTAGCTGGCTCCCGAGACGCAGACTTTTTCCGGATCAGCAAAACCCTGCTCCACGGCCCACTTTACAGCGTCTTCGTGGTCATCCAACATCTGCCTGCCATAGCTGCCAAAGCCGGCATAGTAGTTTTCGGAGCCCAGACCGGGGGTGATGCGGAAGTTGGGCAGCACCACCGCATAACCTCGCGAAGCCAGCACTTGGGCCTCCGTCACTCCGAAGGAGGCGCCAAAGCGCCCACCTGCGACGACGTCCCGCGCCATCGGTCCGCCATGGATGTGAATGATGGTGGGAATCCTTTTGCCCGCCTGGTAGTCACGCGGCAATACATAGTAGGATGGGATCGACAGCCCGTCGCGGGTCTTCAGCATGAAACTGCGCACCGGTGACAGTTTTCCCTCCAGCCAGGAGCGTGCCGCGCCAACCTCTTCCATCCGGCGCTTCTCCTCGTCAAACAGATAAAAGCGCCCTGGTTCGGTGTCCGAGTAGGAATGGACAACGAAACGCTTGGCCGAGCCGACCCGCGCGATCGCGTTGGTGCGGTTCGGTAGAGTGACGTCCAGCGTGGCTTGCAGCTTGGCCATGGCTTCGTCAAGCCAAACCACCTGCGGCTTTTCCGCATCGACACGGATGCCTAGCAGCTTGCCGCTGTCAGGATCCCGAATCAGGCTGCCCAGCGGTTCGCCCATGGGTGTGGCACCCAGGTCGTACTGCGGGTGTTGGGCGATCTGTTCCAGCACCTTTTTGCTGACCGGGTCAAAGCGGACGATAGCCATCGTCTTGCTGTTGGCATTGCTGGCCATCAACAGGTGGCGGTCGTCGGTGTCAAAGGCCAGTGGTACTTGGGCCGGAGGTTTGGCCAAGTCAAAGCGCAACAATTCGGCCCATGGCGCGTCCGCAGACGCGCGGTAGTAAACAATTTGTTCGGTGCTGGCGCCGCGTCCACCGGCGATGGCCACTCTTGGCACCAGTTTGCTGTCCAGAATCCAGCGGCTAAGCCGGTCGCTGGGCCGGCCCTGGGTCAACAGTCGGTAGCGGCCATTTGTCAGGTTCACGCGGTACAGGTCCACCGAGTCATCATTGAGGACCACGCCCGCGGCGATGATCTCATGGCTGCTGTCCGGCACGGCGCGCACATAGCTCAGGGACAAAAAACCGCCGGTGCCGCTGCGCGCCAACTGGCGCGCGGTTTTGGCCAGTTGGATAATTCCGCTACCGTCGCGTGCCGCCGCAAACAAACCGCCAGCACGTGGGGAATCCTGGCCGGTGGGTGCGTTCAACTGGATGGCGCTGAACAGCAAATAGTCGTTGCCCGCCCATTGAATGCGTCCGACATCGATGTCGTCATAGCGGGTCAGTTGCTGGCTGGTACGCGTTTCGAGGTCGATCACCACCAGGTTCATGCGACCAAAACTCGCCGACGTTGCGGCCAGGAAGCGACCGTTGGGCGAGGTTTGCATCTCACGGTAGTCGGCGCGTTTAAAGAAGTCAGCCAATGGCACCACGGTTGCTGGGCCGGGTGGCGAGGTACTTTGGGCGTAGACGGCACCGGTTACCACAGACAGGATTAACGCAAGTTTAAGCAGGCGAAAGAGCAACATAATTAGATCCAAAAGGGCTTCGAAGCTTAGGCAACGAGACTTGGCGACCCAGTCGCGTTGCGCTGGCTGCAAATTATAGTGTCAGCCTGGCTGTGCAAAGCTGATCAAGACCAGGGCCTTGCGATGGATTCAATTCGCCTGACGGTCTCGAATGAGCAGCAAAAAAAGGGCTCCGAAGAGCCCTTTTTGTTTGCCGGCAGATAAAGGCCTGCCGAAACCGTCAAGTTCGATCTGGCCGCTCAGAAGGTCTGAGTAACGCGGAGGTAGATCTGACGGCCCAGCGCATCGTACAGGTTGAAGTTCCAGGGGCGACCATCGTAGTTGTTCAGCGCAGGTAGTTTGTTTTCGATGTTGATCACGCCGACGGTCAGTGAGGTCTTGGTCGGCAGCTTATAAGTGAAAGCCAGATTGGCCGTGGTGTAGGCAGCGGTAGCGAGCTCGCCAACTTCCGGATCAGGGTGGCCAGGTTGCGCGGCGATGTGGTTAATCGCCAGGGTAGTTTGCAGGTTGCCCATCGTCCAAGTGTTGCCGAGGTTGATCCGGTACTCGGGCACACCCTGGTCACCGATCCGGTTTCTCTCGCCATTCAGCGAGTACTTCAAAACCGAGCTGTACGTCAGCAAGGATTGCAGGCGGCCGTAAGAGCCCAGCTTGAAGTCGGTGCGAGCGCTCAGGTCAAAGCCGTTGGTTTCCAGCGTGCCTTCGTTGATCGCGCCGCGCGTCACGTTGGTGATGGCCCCAGTGATCGGATCACGCGTCACACTCAGGCCTGGTAGTGGCGTTCCAGCCAGCGTGCGGTTGATGACGGTTTGTGATGAGGTGTTGGACATCCGACCTGCGATCTTGATGTCGTAGACATCCAGGGTCAGGTTTAACCAATTGGTGGCGTCCCACACCGCTCCCAAACTAGTTTGCTTGGAGGTTTCAGGCCGCAACGCCGGGTTGGCGATGACCGTGGCATCGATCTGTAGGCCCGGTTGAGCACTATCGATCACGCCGTCGCCGTTGGCGTCGCCGCAGGCCGCTGCGGTACGGCCAAGCGCTAGGCAGCTTCTCAGGTCGTTGACCGTGTCAGCAGAAAACGCCGGCTTTTGCGTCAACACGTCTAGCGTTGGGGCCCGGAAACCTTCGCCAACCGAGCCACGCAGCGTCAGGGTTTTTATAGGCTGGAATCGCACTGCGAGCTTGGGCGAGAACTTGCTGCCCACGTCGTTGTACTTGTCCTGGCGTCCGGCAAGCGAGAGCTCCAGGTTTTTCAGAACCGGCACTGCAACCTCGAAGAAGGTCGCGCCTACAGTGCGCGAGCCTGCAGCCGAGTTACCGGCCGAGCCCTCGATAACGCCGGCCTCGGACAGCGGGTCGTAGTTGTCCTGGTAAATCTCTTTGCGTCCCTCAATGCCGATCAGTCCGGTGACGCTGCGGTTGCCGATCTTGAACAGATCCATCGCTGCGGTGGCGTAGTACTCTTTCGAGTCCCAGAGGGAGTCCCGTGCGAGGGTGGCTTTGAAGCTGTTGAGCACGTCTGCGGAATTGCCGAAGGGGTCGAAGATGCTGTAGGCACCACTGGCAACGGCGGCTTCGAGCAGCGGCCTAACGACATAGCCGCGACCTAGCTCGATGTATTTGTACTTTTCGCTGCGAAACCCGACATCAAGGTCAACTTTGTCAAAAACACGGCCCTTCAGTCCTAGCAAGCCTGAAGTCACGGTGGCGTCGGTGTTGGTGTCGCGGCTACCAGCGGCAGCCAAACGGTGCCGCAGCCCCAAGCCCAGCGGGCTGGCTGCCGCGCCCGCGGCGGTAGCGGCGAGATAAGCCGGGCTGGTGGTGATGGTGAGATAAGCCGGGCTGGTGTTTGAGAGCGTCAAATTCGCCGGTGTCGCCGCATAGCGGCCAAAAGTTGCGACATTGGAGATCGTCGCCGAGGTGTAGATGTTCCAGTCTTTATTGATGATGAAGTCGCCGTTGGCAAAGATTGACTTGTTACCAACCTCTGCTTCGTTGGCTGCGCTGGCGTTGAAGTTGAACGAGCACTGGTTGCCGGCGGTGCCCGGGGCGGTGTTGTAAAAGCCGCCGGTGTCACAGGCAAAGTTAGGCACCGGTGTGCGCACGCCGGTCGGTCTGCCGGTGATATTGCTCAGGCGCTGGTAACCGTTACCAAACGAGGACACACCCAACACGTCACCGCCTGGTTGGTGACGCGTGAAGATCATGCCGCGATCGTTGGTGGAAAGGCCGGCAAACATCCGACCCTTGGTACCAGAGGCACCCCACAACACCGACATTTCCTTGGTCTCGCCGCCAGTGACCGTGGGTTTGCCTTGGCCGTAATTTAACTGGATGCCGTTGAAGTTCTTGCGTGTGATGATATTGACCACGCCGCCAATGGCGTCAGAGCCATACACGGCTGAGGCGCCGTCAGAGAGAATTTCAATGCGCTCTACAGCGGCCAGGGGAATCGAGTTCAAGTCTTGCGCCTGACCAGAGAACGGCGCCTTGGAAATACGCCGACCGTCAACCAATACCAGCGTGCGATTCGAGCCCAGACCGCGCAGGTCGATATCTGACAGCGCTTGGCCGGAACTGCCCGACTGCGGTTTGGTGTTGCCGAAGGAGGCGAAAGTGACGTCGCGCATCAGTTCGGCCACTGAGGTCAGGCCACTGGCCTCGATCGCGGCGCGATCAATCACCGTCACCGGCAACGCACCCGCAACATCGGCGCGCTTGAGTCGCGAACCGGTTATTTCCACGCGCTGCAGAGAGGCCGCGTCCTGCGCAAAAACCACGGTTGGCGCAGCAGCAAGACCACTGAATGCAGCGATCAAGCCGGCACATAGTTTGGTGTGTTTAAACATTGAAACTCCAATTAAGTTAAAAAAACCAGGCGAACGTGTCGATGCACGCTCCCCAGTACGCGGTGCCGCTAAGTATGTCGGCTATGATAGTTTTTTGCAACGTGCCGCGCTGCACAGTGCGAATTTCCAATCTTTATGTCGTGGATTAGCGACACTCGCCGACCACTTTCAATGGGCCGTGCCCGTCTGGGCGCGCGCGCGACGGTTGAACGACAATTTTGGTTTGGTCGCCCAACATCACACAGGAAATGGTTTGAGGAATAATCCCCACTCTACAAACATTGATGGTTAGAGAGTGAAAGGTCGGCTATGAGCATTTCCAATCTGCAGGAACGCCTGGGGCAAGCCCACCAACTTGCGCGTGACGGCGACGTGATACGAGCAGAGTTGCAGTACCTTGAAATACTGAAATTGTGGCCAACCGACCCGGAAACCTTGTCCGCAGTGGCTGATTTGGCGCTGCGCCGCGACGACGGCGCGCGGGCCATTGAATTTTTGCAGCGCGCCATCCAGGCCCAGCCCAAAGACCTTCCGCTGGCGATGCGATATGCCGAGACTTTGGCGTCCCTGCAGCACACGGCGCAAGCCGTCAAAGTGCTCGAAACATTATTGGCCGGCACGCCCGGGTTTTACCCGGGTTGGCTATTGCTTGGCTGTCTGCGAGACGCTTCAGGCGACGGCAGTGGCGCATTGCGCGCGTGGTATCAGGCGGTGACACGTTCCCAAGGCGCCGGTCAATGGCTGGATACCGACACCACCCCACCCCATTTGATCAATCGGGTGGCCCATGCAGTCGAGCGCGTACGCACGGGTTGCCGGGAACTGCTCTTCAATTCATATGAAAAATTGCGCCAGGAAGTTGGCGCCGGGAAGTTGGATCGGGTCGATCGGGCGTTGACCGGGTATTTGGGTGAGTGGGACGCATCGCCCATGGATGCACGGCAAAGACCCAAAGTGTTTCATTTTCCAGGCCTCCCCGTCGCGCCCTACCACGATCCGTTTTTGCATTCATGGGCGCAACAGTTGCAGTCGTCGTTTACGGAAATCCGGGCCGAGGCACTGCTGGTTTGGCAAGAGGACCAGCGATTTGGAGATTTTCTTGAGCACCCGCCCGGTGCGAAGGTTCAGGACTACTTGCAGGGCGACGGGCCTCGGCCCTCGTGGGAGGCGTTTTTCTTCTACCGGCATGGCCGACGTTTCGATGCGAACCACCTGCGCTGTCCGCGTACCAGTGAGGTGCTGGAGTCGATTGAACTGTGCCGCATTGCAGGGCAGGCCCCAGAGATTTGTTTTTCAGTGTTGTCGCCTGGATCCCACATCATGCCGCATTACGGTGTGACGAATACCCGCTTGGTGATGCATTTGCCGCTGATCGTTCCCAATGACTGCGCACTGAACCTGATCGACGCCGGCCAGCATGTTTGGCAAGAGGGCAAGCTGATGATGTTTGATGACACATTTCAGCACGAGGCCTGGAACCGCTCCGACAAGACACGCATTATTCTGTTGATGGACTGCTGGAACCCGCACTTGACCCAGGATGAGCGGCTTGCCGTGAAGCACCTGATCGAGGCGATTTCAGATTTCCAGAACCTGGATCAGTTGGGGCAAGGCCCTCATTGACCAGCGGCTCGCAGTACACTCATTTTGCGCCGCACCAGCATGTGTTGCCTTTGGTGAGGGTCCCGCTGACGGCGCTGACGCGCTACCGGCCGCCGCCTGACCAACTCTTGCGTGCTCAGTTGTGTATTGGCCATTTCTCGATCCTTTCTCTGGTTGGTAGCTTAGATCAGGAGAATACTTCACATCAGTTTGAATCGCACCCGGTTCCGGTGCCTGCCTGGTGTCCGCCTTGCTTTAAGTAGCCTTAAAGCTACAATTGCTGCTATGTACGATTTACGCCATTACGTTGACCACGAGGGACAAGATTTGTTTGCCCGCTGGTTGGATAAGCTGAGAGACCGGCAGGCCAAAGCCAGAATTGCTGCCCGTCTAATTCGACTGTAGAACGGAAATTTTGGTGATTGCAAGCCCGTTGGGGATGGCGTGTGGGAGTTGCGTGTGGATTGGGGACCTGGCTACCGTGTTTACTACGCAATCGAGGGTAAACGCGTCATCTTGCTTTGCGATGGTGGGGATAAGCGCACGCAAACTGAAGATATCGCACGGGCAATTGATCGTTGGAATGAATGGCAAAAAAGGAGTGAAAAATGAAAGCTGGCGCTCGACATGAAGATTGGCTGAATACGCAACTTGCTGACGCAGAATTTGCCGCTGAGTACCTAAACGCTGCAGGGGAAGATGATGACCCTAAGACTTATCTCACTGCACTTAGACAGGTTGTAGAAGCCAGAGGTGGTATGGCTTGCGTTGCAGGCAAAGCGGACTTGTCGCGAGAAACGCTTTACCGTACGTTGTCTGTGCGTGGCAATCCAACCATCAAAACCTTGACTGCTGTTCTCAAGGCCACAGGACTGAAGTTTGGCGTTACGGCGCATTGAATCCAGCAGTTATTGTGAAAATTGGCATAATCTGCCAAAGTGTTATTTCGATGAAAGGTATTTATGCCCACAAGAAATGTTGTTCTTACGGACCACCAAGCCAGCTTTGTTGAAGCTATGGTAACCGCTGGTCGCTACCAGAATGCCAGTGAGGTATTGCGGGAAGGTCTACGGCTGGTCGAGCGTCAAGTGTCTGAAGATGCAATGCGACTGGTCGCGCTTCGAGAGGCTGCACGAGTAGGTATTGCCGACATTGAAGCAGGTGCATATGACACCTTTGATTCAATGGATGGCTTGAGGCGGCATCTATCAGCTATCAAGGCCAAAGTGATTGGTGAATAGTGGCTGATCGACTATGGAAGGTGCGGCTGACGGTGGCTGCTCAGAGAGACTATGAAGAAATTTTGACTTGGACGTTGGACCGCTTCGGCGTGAACCAGGTCCATGTTTACGACACGACATTGCTGCTGGCTTTGGAAGATCTTGGTGCAGGGCCGGACGTACTTGGTACCAAACAGCGTGACGAGATCGGACCCAATATTTGTACCATACATGTAGCAAGGAAGGGTCGTAAGGGTCGGCACTTTTTGATGTTTCGTATTTACAAAGACGAGCGCACTCTGGAGGTTTTGCGTATCCTGCACGATCAGATGGACCTGGCACGACACCTTGGCACTGATGCTTTGCACTGAGCCAAGTGATGCTTAGCGTCGCGCTACCGGCCGCCGCTCAAAGTGTGAACGTGAACTGGTCAATCAGCGCGCCGGGGGTGCGTGAGCCGCCCAGGGCGCGTTGGAAGTAGGTGTCCACTGCCGGATCAATCTCGGCCTGCGCCGTCAGCGCCATCAGCTTGCTGCCGAGTGCGCCGTAAAGGCTTTCGTCCCAGCGCAGATCCTTGATCGGGCCGACGATTTGGCCGCCATCGACCCAGAAACAGGCGTAGCGGGTCATGCCTGTGACCCGTGCCGACACCGGATCGCTCCAGTTGAGGTAGTGCAGATTGGACAGGTACAAGCCGGTGCCGAGTTCTTTCAACACGTCTTGCTCGGCCAGCGAACCCGTTCTGACATCGAGTGCGCGCGGACTCTCACTGTCAGCGGCACCGTTGGCAACCAAGCCGTATTCTTTGGCGCTGCGCGAACTCACCAGCATGGTTTTCAGTTCGCCATCTTGAATCAGCGGCAGACTGGTCGGTGACACCTCGCCCAGACTGTTAAAGCGTGGCGTCAGACCCAAGGCGAAGTTCTCGTCAATCTGCAACAGCGGCGACAGGCGAAGCTCTTTTTCAGCCAGTTTTTTGAACGGGCTTCGCCCCTGCTTCCAGGCCGAGGCGGACAGCGCATTCCAGCCCAGCATGCCAATCAAGTCAGAAAAGGCGCGTGGCGCCAGGTAGCTGCGGTGCGCACCTGGCTTGACATCTTGCTGGGGCCGACTGAGTAATTGCAACAACGCTTTGGTGCGCTGCAGGTTGGCGGCCCAGTCGGTCGAGTTCCAGCGCGAACCGGCGTAACTGCCTTTGGCGGCTTGAGACCCGTTGTAGAGCGAGTAGTCCAGGAAGAATGTTTCGCTGGCAAACCAGTGGCTCTGACCTTTGGAGTTTTGATGACCACGAATGACGCTGCCGCCGGCATAGAGACCGGCCAGGTCGCAACCTTCGGCGGGCCCGACCACGGCGGACACCACCTCTTCAGAGGCCAGCAGGGCGCCGCGGAACTCTTCACTGCTGCTGCCGTTGTTTTGAATCGGCACCTGATTGGGATCGAGCGGAAGCACGGCTATCTCGGCGCGACAGCTCTCCAGCAAGCGCGCCAATGCCGCACTATCAACGTCGATCAGACCGCTGAGCGTGCGACTCTGCTCGACGCTACGACCCTGGCTTTGCAGGCGCAGGGAGAAACTGAGCTGCTCCACGTCGGTGTTCTGGCGCACGCGGTTGCCGTTAAAGCGAACGAACAGCGTTTGCTCGGCCGCAATATTCAGGGCAGCTTCTTCACCGGCATTGAGCTTGGCCAGCAGGTCAGCGCACAGGCTGTTGAAATGGCACTGCACATGGGCCATGAAATCGTGCGGCTTCATGACTGCCCGCCAAACACTTCGACATCCCGGAACAGACACGGCGGTGATGCATGACCGACCCGGATCACCTGGCTGGGCTCGCCCTTGCCACAAAAGGCGGTGCCGTGGGCGGTGTCGTCGCGGCCAACGCCCGCCAGACGGTTCCAGAAGTCCACCGTGATGCCACGGTAGTTGGGGTTGCGCAGCACCTTGCCCAACACGCCGTTTTCGATCAGCTGCCCCTGTTCACAGCCGAACTGGAACTTGTTGCGGTAGTCGTCAATTGACCAGGAGCGGTTGGTGCTCATCAAAACGCCATGCTCGACCTGTCCAATCAACTCATCAAGCGAGGCGCTGCCCGGCTCCAGGTTGATGTTGGCCATGCGGTCAATCGGCGCGCGGTTCCAGGATGAGGATCGAAAGTTGGCGACACCGGGCAGACCTGAGCGCGCTTGTGATTCCAGCGAGCCCAAGCCGCGTTTGAGTACGCCGTTTTCGATCAGCAGCTCTTTGGTGGCCGGGTGGCCAGCGTCGTCAAAGGCGTAGCTGGCTAATTCGTTGGCCTTGGTCGGGTCGAAGGACACGTTCATCAGGTCAGAACCATACTGCAACTGGCCAAAATCCTGCGGCTTGACAAAGCTCCAGCCGGCGTAGTTGCGCTCGTCGCCGAGGATGCGGTCGAGCTCCAGCGGGTGGCCAATTGACTCGTGGATTTGTAGCATCATTTGATCTGGCATCAGGATCAGGTCGATTCGTGCTGAAGGGCAGTTATCAGCGCGTAGCAGTACCAAGGCCTCGCCTGCCACCTGCTCGGCGCGCTGCACCAGCGTGGCACGGTGAAAGGCTTCGCCACCAAACTGCCCGGTCTGCGACCAACTGCGGGTCTGGGATTCGAGCCCCTCGGCGGCGGTCGCGGTTAGCGTGATGTCGACCATGTCAAAGCTCTGGCGCGTGTCGGTCCCATTGCTTGAAAAGTAGTTGATCTGGGTCTGGATGATCATCGCGCTGGCGCTGCGGTTAACCAGCAGATCAGACAGCTTCATGGCCTGCGTGGCAGCCAGCAGGCAGTCGGTAATTTCGCTCAGGCTGGTCGCGTCCAGATCCCGTTCGCGCGGGCTACGGTAGCTACCCGTGGCCTTGGGTCTTTGGCTGGTGGCGAACCGGTGCACCTTGTGCCCGCTGGTGGCGCGGGTGGTGGCAATGGCACGGTCAAACGCGCGCTCCAATCCTGAGTTGCTGAGGTCGGCGGTGGCGGCATAACCGAAGTGGCCATCGACCAACACCTCGCACATCGCACCTACTTCAAGGCAGCTCTGGTTTCGCTCTGGGTGATCATTGCGCACCACGCGCTGGATGGTGGTTTCGCGCGAATAGCGCAGTCCCGCCCAGTGTGCCGATTTCATGGCATGCTGCAGGGCGGATTGATGAGGGATAGTGGTATCTGGCATGACTGAACGTCGGCGCGCCGGGATGGCAGCTATTTTTTGAGGTGGCGTATTTGAACATGACCTGGCCTGCCTGAGTTGTCAACACTCGATTGGAGCAAGGTCATCTCGAAAAACTGCACGGTGGCGTAGAAGTAGTAGTCTGCATTCACCTTGCGGGCAAAACCGTGGCCTTCGTTGTCGGCCAGCAAATACCAGATCGGCACCCCATTTTACCGTAACCAGCGGGGAAGGCGATGCGGCGGGCGAACGCAATGGCAGGTGTTGTGGACATGCTACTTTGCTATTATGATCCTTGCGGGGAAGGAGATCTGGAAGGAAAAGGTCGCCGCATTGAGCTGAAATCGAACTGACGGCCCCTTCATTTACGTTACGCCAGGATTCGCATTTATCATCCACAAGGAGCCTGCCACCATGACGAAAAATCTCTTGCTTGCGCTATTCTCCAAGTGTTACCCGATGACCCTGGCGCAGCTCTTTAGTCGCATCGGCTTGCCGACGCTTGCAATGCTGCTGCTGACGTCTGTTCCCGCTCTGGCGGTCCATCCGGTCGCGACCTATCAGCTCGATCCGACATTCTCGAACTCGCCGCAATTCCACCAGAAAGTGCATCCGTGGCGCGTCACCTCCGGCCCGAGCGGCAAAACGTATGTCACTTTCGTCAACGGCGGCTCTCTTAGCGGAGTGAACAACCAGCGGCGCGGCGCGGTGATTCGCTTCAACGCCGATGGCACGCTCGATCAATCGTTCAACGTCGGCCCGCAGTTCACTAACGCATGGGCCGTGATCGAGCAAGCCAATGGCCAGGTGCTGGTCGGCGGTCTCAATTCGAATGAGTCCGACGACTCAGGGCTGCCGCTTTACCGCGTCTTCCGTCTCAACGCCAACGGCACGCGCGACTCGAGCTATCAATCGCCGGTATTCACCGGCATTCCGCGCTACATGACGCTGCAACCCGACGGCAAACTGCTGGTTACAAACCCGGGCGGCAGCGCCAACGGCGGACTCGCCAACCTGCAGCGGCTCAACAGCGACGGCTCGCTCGACACGACGTTCGTGTCGCCTGCTCTCCCCGTTGACTCGACGTTTTTTACCAATATCGTTGTCGATGCCACGGGCAAGATACTTGTCGGCGGCATATTTACCACGATTGCCGGCCAACCCAGACCCGGCATCGCACGGCTCCTGAGCGACGGCACGTTGGACAGCACCTTTGTGCCGAGCGGCTTCACCTTCGCAGGCCAGATGCGCGGGATTGCGATCCAGACGCAGGGTGCCAACGCCGGCAAGATTGTCATTGCAGGCGGCCCGCTGCGCACCAGCACCGGGACCCAGACCACATGCCCTGTGGGTCAGACCACCAACTGCGCGTTGCTGCGCCTGAATGCCGACGGTTCGCTGGATACCAACTTCACGCTGGTCACCAGCAGCGCTACCGGTGTGATCAGTGTGCGAGCGCGCCTGTTGAGTCTCCTGCCCGACGACAAGCTGTTGACCGTCTCCACCGGGGTGGCGAGATTCAATGCCGATGGTTCCATCGACGCCAGCTACAACAAGCCGGTGTTCTCGGGCGAGACCTTCTGGATGGACGCACTCGCCGATGGCCGGGTCTATGTGCCGCTCTCCCCCGGCTCGAGCGTCAACGGAATCGCAGCTCCACAGCAAATCATGCGCTTCAACGCCGATGGCAGCGCCGATGCCGCCTTCGCACCCGGCACGTTCCAGAGCGAAAGCTATCCGAACGACTTGGCATTCCTTCCCGATGGACGCTTTCTCACCTGGGGGGCTTTCGATACGGTAGGCGCGCTAGCGCGAAGCGGCGCAGCGCGCTTCAACGCCGACGGCACCCTCGACACGAGCTATGCCATCACCGGCATCGCCAACTTGCTCGGCATTTACAGCGCCGGAGTTCTCAGCGACGGCGGTCTGCTGGCTGCGATCACGACCGGTACCGACCCGTCCGGTGTCCTCTCCCCGGTCAGCTCGTCAATAGCGCGGTTTTCGGCCAGCGGCGCGGCAGACTCTTCCTATGTACCCGACCCATCTGTCGTCTCGGCGCAAATCGGCGCAGGCTTCGGTATCCGGGTGCTGCCCGACGGCAAAGCTTTGGTCTGGGCACAAACGCCTCAACGCGTGATCGATGGCAGCCTATTCTTCAAGCGCCTTAATCCTGACGGATCACTCGATAACAGCTTTGGCGGACTCTCCGGCACAGATGCGCTGTTCGGCGCAGTCTACCGTGACGCCACGGGCGCCATTTCCTCCATCACCGCTGGTGGATTCAACATCCTCGGCCGCTATGCCGACGGCCGCCTGATTGCCGCTGCCACCAAAGGGCCTTATGCGCTGAACGCCGCGACACTTGATTACACACTGCTTCGCCTGAACGCCGACGGCACGCTCGACAGCACCTTTAGCGCGCCCACCCGCACCTGGCCCACCAGCCAGGGCTTCACCGGAAACCCGCAGGTTCCCCTTACCGCCGTCTTTGGCTCGCCGTTCTCCGGCGTGTCGCCGCAGGCCGACGGCAGCGTGATCGTTTATGGCATCTTCACCACCTTGGGCGGACAAGCTGCTCCGGGCATGGCGCGCCTCACCAGCAGCGGAGCGCTAGACGCGGCATTCTCAGTGGGCACCGGCGCCGAGTTGCGCAGCCGGCCGGGCCGCAGCGCCCAGGTCATGCACATCACGACCGACGTGGATGGAAAATATTGGGTCAGCGGCCTGTTCGACACCTTTGGCGGCCAGGCTGCCCCCGGCCTGGTTCGCCTGAATGCAGACGGCACAGTTGATGGCAGCTTCGCATCACCCCTCGCTTACCGCAATTACATAGGCGGCAACACACGGGTGGTCTTCGATGCGGCTGGCCGCCCGATGGTACTGGGCACCTTTCTGCCAAGCGCAGATGGCTTTCCGAATGCGATTCACCGCCTGGCTTTGAACATGCCGCTGGGTCTAACTTCTGCCTGGAATCTGGTCGGAAACGGCTTCAATTCGCCGCTTGACGTGGCTACCGCCTTTGGCAATACCAGTGTATTTACGGTGTGGAAATGGCTGGCGGCGTCCGGCACTGTGCCCGGCAAGTGGGCTTTCTACACGCCGAGCATGGCCGACGGCGGTGCCGCCTACGCTGCCAGCAAGGGTTACGATTTTCTCACCGTCATCAATAGCGGCGAGGGTTTCTGGGTCAACGCGAAGGGGCCGTTCTCGGTGCAGCTATCTGGCGGCCCGGTGCCAACCAGCGCCTTTGCCGACAGGCCGACGGGCAACGCGCTGCCTGCCGGCTGGAGCCTGATTGCCGTGGGTGACAACCCGACGCCGCGCGCGTTTGCCAACGGCATCGCACTCGCGCAGCCGGCTGCCGGCAGCGTGGCTGCGACCAGCAGTGTCACCACGCTGTGGGCCTGGGACGCCGTCCAATCGGGCTGGTATTTCTATGCGCCCGGCCTGGACAATGACGCAGGTCTGGCGCGTTACATTGCCTCGAAGAGCTATCTGGATTTCGGCACGGCAAACAAGACACTAAGCCCGAACACCGGATTCTGGGTGAATCACCCATAGGGGCAACTGATAGTGGCAAGGGATCGCGAGACTCTGCGTGCAGATTCGCTGGACCTGTGCCAGTTAAGCCGCAGCGCGCTGTATGTGGAAGCTGTCGCCCGCCAGGACTATGAGCAGGACACCATCGATGAGGCGCTGACCGACCCCCGCCTGTTCCGCCATCGCGTGCAGTTGTATCGGCGCGGTTCGTCGATGTCCGGGCTCAACGCGTCACTTGACCGCCAGCGGCTGCGCGAACTTCAGCGACAGCGTCGTGCCGTGGCGCAGCGCCGCGTACTTTTCGCCGCCGATCTCGCCGTTCTGCGGCTGTGTGTGCGTCACTTGCAGCACGTAGGTGCCGGAGGGCGTGTTTCACAGGAGGATTCCTTGTCGGTGCGTGGAGTTTTTGGGGTCAGAGCCCAAATTCGCCGAGCCTACGGCTCGCCCGGAGGGCGCGGTGCGATGCACCGCAGCGAAATTGGTGTCTGACCCCAATAACTCCGCAGCCGGCAATGATAGCCGTAGGTGTCGTTGATCAGCAATTCAACTTCTAATCCGGATCAGCGAAGTCTTCATCGTTCGGTAGCCCCAGCGCAGCAGCAACAGGGCCAGCACTGCCTCGCCCAGCGTCAACACAAAGGCCACGAACGGATTGCCGCGCTTCGCGCGGGCATGGAACTTGGCGATCGCCCGGTCCCGTGCGATTTCGATGCTGTCGTAAAAGGCAGGCACAACCAACAGGGTCAAGAGCGTCGAGGTGATGATGCCTCCAATGATGGCAATCGCCAGTGGCCGATAAAACTCGCCGCCTTCGCCGTGTCCAATGGCCACCGGCAACATGCCGGCGATCAGGGCAAAAGTGGTCATCAGAATCGGGCGCAGGCGCAGTCGTCCGGCAACCATCAACGACTCTTCGCGCCCGAACCCTTCGGCTTGGCGTTTGCGTGCGCAATCAAGCAGCAGGATGGCGTTTTTGGCCACCAGCCCCATCAGCATGATGATGCCGATGAAGCTCATCAGGTTGAGGGTGTTGCCGGTCAGCAGCAAACTGATGACGACGCCGATCAGGCTCAGCGGCAGTGACAGCATTACGGCAAGCGGCGCGGTAAACGAGCCGAACTGCATCACCAAAATCAGATACATCAGGCCGATGCCCATGACCAGGGCAATGCCCATTTCGGTGAATAACTCCTTCTGGTCGCGTGCCGCGCCGCCGAGTTCGAGGCCGTAACCGGCGGGAAAGGCGATGCTGCGGGCGATCTTCATGGCATCCGCCGTGACCTCGCCGGCCGAGCGGCCCTGCGCGTTGGCCGACACCGCAATCATGCGTTTGCCGTCTGAATGCTGGATTTGTGCCGGGCCTTTGCCCATGCTAATCGTCGCAATCTGACTCAGCGGCACCATCAGGTTGCTGCCTGCGACCATGATCGGCAGGTTCTCAATGTTCTCGCCGCTGAGACGATCATCCGGGTGCAGGCGCAAGGCGACATCGCGGGTCGCACCCGTGGGGTCGACCCAGTCACCGACCTCGATGCCGGCAAAGGCCACGCGAAGCGTCTGGGCGACATCGGCCACCGAAATGCCCAGGGCATTGGCCAGCCCGCGGTTCAATTCAATTTGAAGTTCGTCTTTTGGGTCCTGCTCGGAGAGCCCAACATCGACCGCTCCAGGCACCTGGCGCAACTGCTCCATGAAGGCGCTGGTGATCGTCATGAGCAGCCGTGAATCGGGCCCGGAAAACTGGATTTGCACCGGCTTGCGCACACCGCTGTTCAGATCGTCCAGCACCACGTATTCGGCCCCCACCAGTCGCGCCAGTTCACGGCGCAAGTCCACGGCAATGGCAGACGCCGAGCGCTTGCGCTGCGTGCTTTTGCCGATGTCGACAAAAATCCGCCCCCCGCTGGCCGAGACGTTGCTGTTGGTGGCCACGGTTTCTGGCAGCGTACGCGCCCGCGTGGCGGCTTCTTCCACCTTGAGGCGGGCGTATTCCAGGCTGGCACTGGAGGGGGTTCGGACCTCGATGACCAGCGTGCCGCCGTCGGACGCCGGCAGAAAACTTGATCCGCCAAACTTGGCGTGCAAGGCACCCGCGGCTAGCAGACTGAATACTGTGATCGCGGCCATGGCGCGGCGATGCTGCAAGGCCCAAGCAATGACACGGCCGTAGCGGTCTGCCTGATGATCGAACCACACGTTGAAGCGTGCCAGCCACAAGCCCAGACCGCGCCGTGGCTGCTGCTGGACCACCGGGTCGCCCCAGTAAGCCGACAACATCGGGTCCAGCGTAAACGAGATGAACAGGCTGACCAGGACCGAGCTGGCGACTGTCAGCGCGAACGGCCGGAACCACTCACCCGCGCCGCCACCCATGAACGCCACCGGAATAAACACCGCGATGATGGCAAACGTGGTGGCGGTCACGGCCAGACCAATCTCGCGCGTCCCCAGACTGGCCGCCGTCATGCGGTCGGACCCGTTGGCCATGTGCCGCACGATATTCTCGCGCACCACAATGGCGTCGTCGATGAGTACGCCGATGGCCAGCGACAGACCCAGTAAAGTCATGAAGTTCAGGGTAAAACCGCTCAGCCAGATCGCAATGAAGGCGGCAATCACCGAGGTCGGCAGGCTCAGGGCCGTGATCACCGTGGAACGCCAGGAGTTCAAAAAGGCGTACACCACAAAGATCGTCAGCAGCGCGCCAAACATCAGCGATTCGATCACGTTGTTGAGGTTGCTCTGCGCCTGCTTGCCGCCGTCACGCGTTACTTCCAGGGTGCTGCCCTTTGGGAGTGTTTTGCTCAGTTCCGCCACCAAGTCGCGTACCTTGTTGGCCACGCTCACGGTGCTTGCGTCGCGCGAACGCGAGACGCTGATTCCCACGTTCGGATGGCCGTTGCGCACGCTGAAGCTGGATAGCTCGGCAAAACCGTCGGCAACACTGGCGACCTGGCCGAGTCGCACCACCTCATTGCCGCGGCGACGGATCACGATTTGTTCGAACTCGGCCGGTGACTCGATGCGCCCAATCAGACGAATGCTTTGTTCCTGCAGCGGGCCGATGATGCGCCCCACCGGAGCCGTGGTGTTCTGGCTGCGCAGCGCCACCGCAACCTCGGTCACGGAAATGTTGTACTCGCGCAATTTTTCTGAGCGCAATAAAACGCTGAGTTCGCGGCGCAGCGCGCCAGTGACGTTGACCACCGCCACGCCCTCGATGGCACGCAAGCGGTTGGCAAGATCGTCTTCGGCCAGACGCGAGATGGCAGCATGGCCGAGCGCGTTGGACGACAGAGCCAACTGCATGATGGGTTGTGCCGACGGGTCTACCCGGCGCAGCACGGGCTCGCGCATTTCCACGGGCAGCTTGTAGCGCACAGAAGCGATCGCGTTGCGTACCTCGTCGGACGCTTCGATCATGTTCTTCCTGAAGTTGAAAATAATGACGATGGTCGCGTTGCTTTCACTCGCGGTCGAGCGGATTTGGTAGACGCCGGAGATGCTTTGCAACGATTTCTCGACGCGGTTGATGATCTCACGCTCGACCGTTTCGGGCGAGGCCCCAGGGTAGGGCAGATTGATCACGAGCACGGGTTGCTCAACATCCGGACTCTCATTAACGCGCAAATTCTTCAGCGCCAGCAGGCCCAAAAACATCAGCGCAATAATGATGACCGTCATGGCGACGGGGCGGCGAATGCTGAAGTCGGACAAAAACATGCTTATTTACCCGCTTCGGCAGCCGGTTGAAATTGCACTTTTTGACCGTCATGCAGCGCAGAAGTCGGGTTGCGAATCAACTTGTCACCCTCGTTCAATCCGGCACGCAGCACAAAGTCACCCTGGCGCCGGTCGCGTTCACCCAGATCTAGAGCGACCTTTTGCAGCACGCTGCCCTGGACTCGCCAGGCATAAGTCTTGTCGCCTTCGCGCACCACTGACATGGCCGGCACCTTCAAGCCGGACTTGACCGCTGCCTCAATCCGGCCTTCGGCGTAGAGGCCAGCCAGTTGCGGCTGCCGACCCTTCGCAAATTCGACCAGCACTTCGACCTGACGCGTGTTCGCATTGGCCGACGGGTTGATGCGTTTGACCGAACCCGTGAACTCTTGTAGCGCGTAACCATTGACGCGAAAATTCACCCGCTGGCCGACCTTGACATCACCAATCGCATCGGCCGACACCAGCCCTTCAAAGCGCATGCTCGCCGGGTCGATCACCTTGAGCAGTTCCTTGCCGACTTGAGCGGTGTCTCCGGCGGATACCCGGCGCTCGCTCACAACGCCGTCAAAGGGGGCGCGCGCCAGCGTGCGCTCGAGTTGCTGGCGTGCCTGCACGGCCCGTGTTCTGGCCGCGGACAGGTCGCTCTGCGCGTTGTTGCGGCGAATTTCGGTGTCTTCGAGCTGCTGGATCGTGGCCATGCCGGACTCGCGCAAAGTTTTGAGTCGTTGCAACTGGCGCTCGGACTGCTCCAATGACTGGGCTGATGTGCGCTCCGCATCCTCGGCGGAGCTCAGACTGTCACGGATCGCGGTGTCGTCCAGCCGCACCAGCACCTCGCCCCGGCGGACCGGGTCGCCGTTGTCCTTGAGTACCTGCAACACCACGGCAGAGGCTTCGGCGCGTAAATCGGCGCGCCGCCCGGGTTGAATCGAGCCGGTGATGGGGGGCCCGGATGCGAGCGCACCGCTTTGCACGACAACCAGGTCTTGCGGGTTGATCAGCAGCGTCTGGCTGGCCGGGAACGGCGCGGTGGGAGCGGTCTTACTGCAGGCAGTTAGCGTTAAAAACAAGGACGCCAGCAGCGCCACGGCCAAGACCCAGACGGACCCTGGACCGGAGAGTGTCGTCATCGCGAGCGTAGCGCGGCGATCCATGGCCCCGGACGCATGGACTGCCGCGCTGCGCTCGCAGTGACGACTGGATACTGTCATTTCGGACTCCTTACGCCGCCACCAGGCCACGAGGAATGGCGCCCAGCAACTGCTTGGTATACGGATGCTGTGGGCGGGCATAGATTTCTTCCGAGCTGCCACGTTCGACAATCTCGCCTTGGCTCATCACCAGAATTTCGTCCGACATGTACTTCACCACGGCGAGGTCGTGGCTGATGAAGACATAGGTCAAACCAAACTCTTCCTGCAGGTCTAGCAGCAGGTTGAGCACGGTGGCCTGCACGCTGACGTCCAGCGCGCTGACGCTTTCGTCGCAGACGATGATCTCGGGCTTCATGGTCAGGCAGCGCGCAATTGCGATGCGCTGGCGCTGGCCGCCGGAGAACTCGTGCGGGTATTTGCCAAACGACTCCCGCGTCAAGCCCACTTTGGCTATCATGGCCAGCGCCAGGCGTGCCCGGTCGTTTTCGTCCTTGCCAATGCCGTGAATGCGCATCGGCTCGATCAAGATCTGGCCGACGCTGAAGCGCGGGTTCAGAGAAGCGTAGGGGTTTTGGAAGATGATCTGGATGCGGCGGCGGTAGACCCGCATCTCGGCGGCACTGAGCTGGGCCAGGTCAATGCCCTCGAACATGATGCTGCCGGCAGTGGCGTCGGTCAGGCGGGTCAGCATCATGCCCAGCGTCGTCTTGCCTGAGCCGGACTCGCCCACCACGCCCAGCGTGCGGCCCTTGTGCAAGGAGAAGTCGGACGCCTTTACCGCACTGAACACGCTGCGCTTGAACAGACCGGTCTTGAGCAGGTAGTCCTTGCACAAACCTTTGACTTCGATCAGCGGTGTGCCGCTGGCGGGCGTGCTGACGCGTTGCTCGGTAATGAGGGGTCGGTTGTTAACGATGTCGTCAATCACCGCCAGACGCTGGGGGCGTGCGTCCAGCCGTGGTCGGCAGGCCAGCAGCGCCTTGGTATAGGCGTCGGTTGGGGCGTTGAAGATGGTCGCCACGTCGCCGGCCTCGCGCACTTCGCCGCTGCGCATCACCACCACGTGATTTGAGATTTCGCCGACCAGACCCAGGTCATGGCTGATGAACAGCACGCTCATTTTCTGGCGCTGTTGCAGGCGGGACAGCAAATCCATGATCTGTCGCTGCACTGTGACATCGAGGGCCGTGGTAGGCTCATCAGCAATCAGCAGTTTAGGCTCGCAGGCAATCGCCATGGCAATCATCACGCGCTGCTGCTGGCCACCGGAGAGCTCAAACGGGTAGGACTTGAGCCGCTCTTTGGGATTCGGGATGCCGACCTCGGTCATCAGCTCCAGCGTGCGATCCAGCGCCTGCCTGGCGCTCATCTGCCGGTGGATGCGCAGCACTTCGGCAATCTGCTCGCCCACGGTAAACACCGGATTGAGCGAGCTCATCGGTTCCTGAAACACCACCGATATCTCCTTGCCGCGCAGGGCACGCATATCCTCAATCGGGGCGCCGAGCAAGTCACGCCCGTTGTAGAGGATTTTGCTGCTGGCGTCGATGATGGCGTTGTCGGGCAACAGGCGCACGATGCTCATGGCGGTGACGCTCTTGCCGCTGCCCGACTCGCCCACCAACGCCACCGTGCTGTTCTCCGGAATGTCAAAACTCACGCCATTGACCGCCTCGACGGTAGAAGTCTTGCTCATGCGAAAGGAAACCCGCAGGTTTTGCACGCTAATCAATGTATTCATGATCATCCTAAAGTGTTGGGGACAGAGCTGGCTCGCTGCGCGTAGCTGCGGTCTGTCCCGCAAGGTTTCAAATTCAGCGAAGTTTGGGGTCAAGCGCGTCGCGCAGGGCATCGGTCAGCAGCGCAAACGCGGTCACAAAAGTGGCCATGAAGACGGTTGCGGCCAGCAATTGCCACCACTTGCCCAACACCAGTTCGATGGTGGCCTCCGACAGCATGGTGCCCCAACTGACCATGTCAATCGGCACGCCCAAACCCAGGAACGACAGGATAACCTCGTACTTGATGAAACCCACGACATGCAGGCTGAGCTGCACCAGCACCACATGGCTGATGTTGGGCAGGATGTGGGTGAACATGCGCGAGGCATGCGAGGCGCCGATGGCCTCGGCTGCGCGCACATATTCGCGCGACCGGTGCTTGATGTATTCGGCGCGCACCAGGCGGTAAATGCCGGTCCAGCCGACCAGGCTCAAAATAATGACCACGGTCCAGACGCCGCTCAGGGCCCCCGCCAACGGCCCGAACTTGATGACCGCCGCAAAAGCGAATATCAACAAGATCGGGGGAATAGCGGTGAACACGTTGTACACCCACTCCAGGAAGTCATCTAGGCGCCCACCGAAGTAGCCGCCAATGGCACCCAGGAAAGTGCCGATAAGCGTCGCCACCAGCGCAGCCACCAAGCCCACAGTGATGGAAACCTGCGCCCCCTTGATCACCTTGCTCAGCACGTCGCGCCCGAGCTGGTCGCCGCCGAATGGCAGGGTGTCCGATTTCTCGGTGATGACGGTCTTGAACTTGGCGGCGCGCTCGGCCCACTCCTGGTAGCGTGGTGCCAGCGGGTCGACATCGCTGATGTCGACGTTGGCACCGGCAATCGAGTCCACCACCGCACTCTGCGAGCCGTCGGTAATTTTGCCGACAAAGTGCGGCGGCGCAAATGGCGTGCCGACTTCCTTCTGCCAGTTCTGGGCCACCAGGCCAAGCTGCGCCAGCAGCACCAGCACGATGAAGAACAGCGTCACATACAGCGACACCATGCCAACGCGGTCAGTCTTCAGCCGTGTCCAGGCCTGGGCCCAGACACCGGGCGATTTGGGTAGTGCTTGCAAGATATCGGTAGTCATTTCAGCGTTACCCTTGGATCAACAAACTGGTACAGCACATCGGTGATCAGGTTGATCACCATGGTGAGCGCGGCCAGGTAAACCGTGGCCGCCTGAATCACCGGGTAGTCGCCGCGGTTGACTGCCAGAAGAATCTCGCGACCCAAGCCCGGAATCGAGAAAAACACCTCAATCAGGAAGGAGCCGATGAAGACACCCGGCAAGATGATGGCGACGTTGGTCAGAATCGGAATCATGGCGTTGCGCAGTACATGCTTGAGCATGATGGTGTTCTCGCTGACGCCTTTGGCGCGGGCGGTGCGCACGTAGTCCTGGCCGATTTCGTCCAGAAAGAAGCTGCGGTAGAGCCGCGTCTGCGGCGCTAGGCCAACCAGTACCGCCAAAAACACCGGCAGCGGCGCGTAGGTCAGCAGGTTGGTCCAGACGCTGTTGCTCCAGCCCTGCACCGGAAACCAGCCGAGCACAAAGCCAAATAGATACTGCCCGACGATGATGTAGACCAGAAAACTCACCGACAGCGCCACGGTGGTGATGATCATGATCGCCCGGTCGGTCAGGCTGCCGCGCACATAGGCGACGGCCAGGCCGGCAATGATCGCCAGCACCACGTCGAGCAGCAGGATCGGGATCATGATGGTCAGTGTGGCGGGCAGACGGGTGGCGAAGATGCTGGAAATCGCCTCGTTGGTGAACCAGCTCTTGCCCCAGTTGAAGGTGAACACTTGCTGAATAAAGATCCAGAGCTGCTGCCAGATCGGCTTGTCCAGCCCCAGTTGGGCGCGCAGCGAGGCGATGCGCTCCGGGGAAGCCTTTTGACCCGCCATGATCTCGACCGGATCGCCGCCGAAGATAGTGAACAGGAAGAAGACCAGCAGAATCACCCCCAACAGGGTGGGGATCATCTGCAAGATGCGGCGCAGGATGTAAGAATACATATTGTGTCTGACTTGGGGGAAACGC
>JBCKMZ010000022.1:0-26978 GCA_038902975.1 Polaromonas sp. | reverse complement strand
AAGCGCCTCCATGTTTTCTTATCGCCACGCTTTCCACGCCGGCAATCATGCTGATGTCCTGAAACACACCACCCTGATCGCACTTTTAAAGTATTTGTGCGGTAAAGACACGGCCTTGAGCGTCATTGACACCCATGCCGGTGTCGGGCTGTACCGGCTCGATGGCGACTATACAGAGACCAGCGGCGAGGCAAAAGAGGGAGTTTTCAAGCTATTTTCACCCCTAAAAGTGGCTGAAACCCGATCAATACGGGCGCTACCAGATACCAAAACAATAGCAACTCGCACCCAACTTGCACCCGCTCTGGAGGCCTACGCCAACCTATTGCGCGGCCTGAACCCACAGTTTGCCGAGACCGGCGATGCGGGACACCTGAAAATCTACCCCGGCTCACCCTTCATAGCCCAACAATTTTTGAGTGGCCGCGACAAGCTCAAGCTGTTTGAACTGCACCCCACTGACTTCCAATCACTGACTGGCAACATCGAGCAGCTCGGCGTGGGCCGCCAGGTGTCGGTTTCGCGTGAAGACGGTTTTGAGGTGCTGAAAACCTTTTTGCCGCCACCCTCCCGCCGCGCGCTGGTGCTATGTGACCCGAGCTACGAAATCAAGTCCGATTACCCGCGCGTTGTGGCCTGCATGACCGATGCCGTCAAACGTTTTGCCACCGGCACCTATGTGGTCTGGTACCCGGTTATTCCAAGGCCAGAGGCGCATGACCTGCCGCGCAAGCTCAAAACGCTTGCCGTGAAAAGTTCCCGGAGCTGGCTGAATGCGGTTTTGACCGTTAAATCAAGCAAGCTGACGACCGATGCCGATGGCGCGGTCATTCGCCCCGGCTTGCCGGCCAGTGGCATGTTCATCATCAACCCACCGCACACCCTGAAGGCGGAACTACAGGTGGCCTTGCCGCAAATGGTGGCCCTGCTGGGGCAAGACCGCAACGCCAGCTTCACGCTGGAAAATGGCAGCTGAAGGGCCTGATGCTCCCCGCTTGTCCTTTAATCAAACAGACCATAACAGTCCTAACCATGATCAGACAATATATCAGCTCAGGCTCAACATTTGAAACGCAAATGGCTTATTCGCGCGCTGTCGTTGCGGGTGACTGGGTATTTGTGTCGGGCACGACCGGGTTTGACTACGCGGCCATGACGATATCCAGCGACATTGCAGAGCAAGTTGAACAATGCTTTAAAAATATTGAGGCGGCGTTAAGCGAGGCTGGCTCAAGCCTGAAGGACGTGGTTCGCGTGACTTATGTATTGCCCGATGCAGCCAGTTTTGAGCAGTGCTGGCCGGTGATGCAAAAATATTTTGGTGATGTGCGCCCCGCGGCGATGATGATCTCAGCCAACTTGGTGGATGCGCGCATAAAGATTGAGATTGAAGTGACTGCGATCAAGCAGCGTTGAAACAGCGTTTGCACAGCTCCAGCGTCGCAGCACTCTGGTTCAGGGTGTAGAAATGAATGCCGGGCGCGCCGCCATTTTTGAGTTGCTCACACAGGTCTGCAATCACGTCTAGCCCAAAGCTTTTGATCGACTCGACATCATCGCCAAAGCCTTGTAAGCGTAGGCGAATCCAGCGCGGGATCTCGGCACCGCAGGCATCCGAAAAGCGCATCAGCTGGGTGGAACTGGTGATGGGCATGATGCCGGGTACCACGGGCACGTCTGCGCCCAGCTTTGCTACGTCATCTACAAAGCGGAAGTAAGCGTCGCTGTTGAAAAAATATTGCGTGATGGTGGAGTTGGCACCCGCCTTGACCTTGCGCACATAGGCTTGCAGGTCTGCGTCCGCCGACTTGGCCTGTGGATGGATTTCAGGATAGGCCGCGACTTCAATGTGAAAGGCATCACCGGTCTCGGCTCGGATGAATTCAACCAGATCGCTGGCGTATTGAAACTCGCCGCCCAAGCCGTAGCCACTGGGCAAATCACCACGCAAAGCGACCAAGCGCTTAACGCCCATCAATTGCAGCGTGGCGAGTTGCTGGCGCACGATGGCCTTGGTTGCGCCTACGCATGATAAATGGCTTGCAGCATCAACACCTTCGGCCAGAATTTCGCTCACTGCCGCAAAGGTACCTGCTTGCGTCGAGCCGCCCGCGCCAAAAGTGACCGAGCAGAACTCGGGTTTGAACGCATACAACTGCTGACGAACGGCGCGCAGTTTGACTGCACCTTCGGGGGTTTTGGTGGGGAAAAATTCGAAGCTGATGGGCAATTGATTGGTGTTCATTCAGCAGCATCCTCATCAATGGTTTTTTTACTTTTTTTGGATTTTGCGCGCGCCGGGCCGTGCTGGCCGGCGTGGGCTTCTTCTGAGTCTTCATATGCCGCATGCCGCGCGCGTTGCTCGCTGCGCGGTGTACGCTTGGGCAGATTGCGCGCAGGTGCGGCAACCAGCGGCTGATCTTCGCCTTCTACGTTGCGGCCTTTTTGCGCATGAATAAAAAACTCGCGGCTACCGTCGCCGCCTGCAATGGGTGAGTCCATCCAGCCCAGCACTTTAAGGCCAAGCCCGGCGCAGGTGTCACGCAGGCGTTTTTCAACAAACTCAAACAATGCGGGCTCACGCACAATGCCGCCCTTACCGATTTGACCGGGCTGCAATTCAAACTGCGGTTTGACCAGCATCAGCAAATGGCCGTCGGCCTTCAGTAGGCGCGCAACAGCGGGCAATACCAGCGTTAAAGAGATGAAAGACAAATCGCCGGTTAAAAAATCAAACAGCGGGTTGAAGTCATCATCAAGCTGCACGGCACGCGCGTAGTGCTCGGCCAGATCATCAGCCGTGAGTGAGCGCGCATTCACGCCTTCAATGCAGACTATACGCGCATCACCGCGCAGGGTCGCGTGCAACTGGCCGTGACCTACATCAATACCCACTACCCTGGCCGCACCATGCTGCAACAGACAATCAGTAAAGCCGCCGGTAGACTGGCCGATATCGAGGCAGCGCAGGCCGTTGATGTTCACGCCGGAGAGCTTCAAAGCACCTTCAAGCTTCAGCCCGCCGCGCGAAATGTATTTGGCCTCGGTGTTGTCCAGCACCTGCAGCTCGGCTGCGCCAGGCACCTCGTCACCGTTTTTGGCAACGCGCTTCCACGCGGGCGCCACATCGCCCTCTACCAGCACGCGCCATTGCACGCCCGAAGCAATCAGGCGCTGGGCCTGGGAGCGGGTGGTGGCAAAGCCGTGTTCGACGAGGAATAAGTCAGCGCGCATATGTTTTTTCTCCGCCTTCAGGCGGCCTCAAGGGCGTAGCGAGCACGCAGTAGCCACTAAAAAATCAATAGCGATAGCTATTGGCCTTGTAAGGACCGACTTTGGACACGCCAATATACGCGGCCTGCTCGTCGCTCAGTTCGGACAGCATCGCGCCGACTTTCTTGAGATGCAGACGGGCGACTTTTTCATCGAGGTGCTTGGGCAGCACATAGACCTTGCCGACTTCGTAATCAGCCTGTTTGGTGAAGAGTTCGATCTGGGCAATCGTCTGGTTGGCAAAGCTCGACGACATCACAAAGCTTGGGTGACCGGTGCCGCAACCGAGGTTCACCAGGCGGCCTTTGGCCAGCAAAATGATGCGCTTGCCGTCCGGGAAGATCACATGATCGACTTGCGGCTTGATCTCTTCCCAAGTGCATTTTTCCAGCGAAGCAACATCGATTTCATTGTCGAAATGGCCGATATTGCAGACAATGGCCTGGTCTTTCATGGCCGCCATGTGCGCGTAGGTGATGACGTTCTTGTTGCCGGTGGCCGACACGAAAATATCGCACTTATCGGCGGCATATTCCATGGTCACGACCTTGAAGCCTTCCATCGCCGCCTGCAGTGCGTTGATCGGGTCGATTTCGGTGACCCAGACCTGGGCCCGCAAAGCCAGCAGGGCCTGAGCGCAGCCCTTGCCCACATCGCCGTAACCGGCCACCACGGCCACCTTGCCAGCAATCATCACGTCGGTGGCGCGCTTGATGCCATCGACCAGCGATTCGCGGCAGCCGTAGAGGTTGTCAAACTTGCTCTTGGTCACTGAATCGTTCACGTTGATGGCGCGCATGGCCAGCGTGCCATTGGCCGACATTTCATTCAAACGCAGCACGCCAGTGGTGGTTTCTTCGGTCACGCCAATGATGCACTGAAGGCGGCGGCTGTACCAGGTCGGGTCTTGCGCCAGCTTGGCCTTGATCGAGTTAAACAGGCAGATTTCTTCTTCGCTGCCGGGCTTGGAGATCAGGCTGGCATCTTTTTCAGCCTTGGTGCCCAGGTGCATCAGCAGCGTTGCGTCGCCGCCGTCGTCCAGGATCATGTTCGGGCCTTCTTCGGGCGTGCCTTTGGCGCCCGAGAATTCAAAAATACGGTGGGTGTAGTCCCAGTAGTCGGCCAAGGTTTCGCCCTTGATGGCAAACACGGGCGTCCCAGCGGCAGCAATCGCGGCAGCGGCGTGGTCTTGCGTCGAGAAAATATTGCACGAGGCCCAACGCACGTCGGCACCCAGGGCTTGCAGCGTCTCAATCAGCACGCCGGTCTGGATCGTCATGTGCAGCGAGCCGGTGATGCGCGCGCCTTTGAGTGGCTGGGTTTTCGCGAATTCCTGGCGGATGGCCATCAGGCCTGGCATTTCGGTTTCGGCGATTTTCAGCTCTTTGCGGCCCCAGGCGGCAAGCGACAGGTCGGCAATGATGTAATCGGCGGTAGGTTTAAGAACGGCGCTCATGGTGACTCCAAAACAGGCTTTTAAAAACCACTGCGGGGGGTCAACTCACCTCACAGCACAGTGGGTGAGCGCGGTTGGGAAGCAGAGTCGGCGGGCGACCTGTTGTCCGAGCCTCACTCGCCTTCTGACCGGGTCAGTGTGTGGCGGGCTGCATCGCTCCTCGAACGTTCGCCATTTTATACTCAAAGCGCCACGCTGAGGTTGTCGGCCACACTTTCCGCCAGAAAACCGCCAGACTGGTGCGCCCACAGCTTGGCGTAGTGGCCACCCAATTGCAGTAACTCCTGGTGTGTGCCTTGTTCGACGATGTGGCCGGCCTCCATCACCACCAAACGGTCCATGCGGGCAATGGTACTCAGGCGGTGGGCAATGGCGATCACCGTCTTGCCTTGCATCAAGGACGCCAGCTGCTCTTGAATCGCCGCTTCGACCTCGCTGTCCAGCGCCGAGGTGGCTTCGTCCAGAATCAGAATCGGCGCGTCCTTCAGAATCACCCGTGCCAGGGCGACCCGCTGGCGTTGACCGCCGGAGAGCTTGACGCCGCGCTCGCCGGCATAGGCCTCGTAGCCGGTGCGGTCTTTCCAGTCGTGCAACGCGGCAATGAATTCGTGCGCGTGCGCCTGGGCGGCGGCCTGGCGCACTTGGGCGTCGGTGGCATCGGGGCGGCCATAGCGAATGTTCGCAGCAATCGATCGGTGCAACAACGACGTGTCCTGCGTCACCATGCCAATGGCCCCGCGCAGGCTCTCTTGCGTCACCGTGCGCAGGTCCTGCCCATCGACGGTGATGCGGCCACTCTCCACATCGTAAAAACGCAGCAGCAGGTTCACCAGGGTCGACTTGCCGGCGCCTGAGCGCCCGACCAGCCCGACCCGTTCGCCGGCCCGTATGTACAGGTTCAGGCCGTCGAGCACCGGCTTGGCGCCGCTGGTGGTCTGGCCGTAGCTAAAGCGCACCTGCTCAAAGCGGATCTCGCCGTACGGTACCTGCAAGGCTTGTGCGCCAGGCGTGTCGACCATGGTGTGCGGCACGGCAATGCTCTGAATGCCCTCTTGCACCACCCCGATGTTCTCGAAAATACTTGACACCTCCAGACTGACCCAGCCGGCCATATTGGAGATTTGCCAGACCAGCGGCAGGCTGGTGGCCAGCACCGCCGGACTGATACTGCCAAGCGACCAGAGCCAGACACCAATGCCGGCAGTGAACACGACCAGCATGGCGTTGAGCACGGTCAGCGTGGCCATGAAGCGGGTCGTCATGCGCATGTGGGCGGCAATCTTGAGTCGGTGCTCGTCAATCGCTTCGCGCACGAACAGGTCCTCGTCCTGCGCTTTGGAAAATAGCTTGACGGTCATGATGTTGGTGTAGCTGTCCACCACCCGGCCCATGACCAGCGAGCGCGCTTCGCTGCTGATCCGGGAGAGGTCGCGCATGCGCGGCACAAAGTAGCGCAAGAACACGACGTAGCTCAGCATCCACAGGACGGTGGGCAGCGCCAGACGCCAGTCAAACGCCAGCATCAAGGACAGGGCGCTGATGCCGTAGATCAGGATGTACCAGATCGCGCGGATGCTCGACACCACACTCTCACGCAGCGAGTTGGCGGTGGTCATGACCCGGTTGGCGATGCGCCCGGCAAAGTCGTTCTGAAAGAATGGGCCGCCCTGGCGCACCACATGCCAGTGGCTTTGCCAGCGGATCAAAGTGGTGACACCCGGAAGCACGGCGTTGTTGCGGACCAGGCTGTCGAGCACAATCATCAGTGGCCGCCCCAGCAACAGCAGCAAGCCCATGCCCAGCAGCATCGGCGTTTGCGCCTGCAGCGCCAGTGCCGGGTCGGAGCTTGTCATCAGCCCGACCAGTTTGCCGATGAACAGCGGCACCAGCAGGTCGATCAGTGCCACGCCCAGGCCGGTCACCAGCATCAGCAGATACAGGCCGCGCGTCTGGCGCACGAAATGCCAATAAAAAGCCAGCAGGTCTTTGGGTGGGCCGCTGGCCAGGCTGTCGGCAGGTGCCGAGATTTGGCGGATGCGGTTTTCAAAATATTCGAACATGCTGTGGGTTTTCTGCCGCGGCGCATAGGCGCGGGCAGTTTTTGGGAAAAGGGATGGGTTGACTCGACTACTGACGAAAGCGTTTGCGTGTCAGCGCCAGTGCCAGTGCCAGCCAAAAGGCGACACCGGTATAGCTTAGCAGCACCAAGGTCGGGCGCAGGACCCACCATCCCCGGACATGCGAAAATTTCCGGATGCAGCAACTACGCCAATGGCCTCTTGCAGACCGCCAACACATCAAAGGCGTTTTCACCGACATTGACGACACCCTCACCACTATGGGCAGCATCACGCCCGATGCACTGGCCGCCTTGCACGACTTGAAAGCTGCGGGGTTCGAGGTCATCGCCATCACTGGCCGCCCGGCTGGCTGGAGCGAGCCTTTTGCCAGAGATTGGCCGGTTGATGCCATCGTGGCTGAAAATGGCTCCGTTTTACTCAGTTCTAACCCTCAAAAAATTCTGCAAGCCAATAAAAATGGGCGTGACCAGTTATCAAAAAAATATCAACAAGACGAAACCACACGCACCACCAACTACACCCGGATGCAGCACATCGCCGCCAGGGTGCTGCGCGAAGTGCCGTCTACCCTGCTGGCGCAAGACAGCGCCGGGCGCGAGACTGACATGGCGATCGACCACAGCGAGTTCACACATCTGGCACCCGAACAGATTGCAGCGGTGGTGCGCATCATGCAAGGCGAAGGCATGAACGCGACCGTCAGTTCCATCCACATCAACGGCTGGTTTGGCGACCACAACAAGCTGCATGGCGCACGCTGGGCGGTACGTGAGTTGTATGGCCGCGAGCTGGTTGCAGAGATGGACCAGTGGGCGTTTGTCGGCGACTCCAGCAACGACGTGCTGATGTTTGAAGCCTTTGCGCAGTCCATCGGCGTGGCAAATATCAAACGCTTTGAGTCGCAGCTTAGCTACAGACCGCGCTACGTCACCGAAGGCGAACGCGGCGCGGGTTTTGCGGAGGTAGCGGCAGCGCTGCTTGCCGCAGCGCACGCCTGAAAGCTCAAGACGGCTTGGCCAGCCCCAGCTTTTCAACCTGAGATTTTCAAGCCGCGTTGGGAATCTGACCCCCGTTCACACTGAGCCTGTCGAAGGGCTTTAGCGAAGCCAATGAATTTTCCGGTACCGGTCCTTTTTTAAGCGCACTCAACGCACCGAAAAACGCCGCTGGCGACGAAGTCACCGGCCCGGTCAAATGGCTGACCCTGCGCTCGGACAACAACGACAAGTATGCCCAGCCCGATGGCCTGTGGATAGGCGCCAAGGGCACACCGACCAACGTCACTTTTGACGGCCCGGCGCTCAAGGGCGCAACCAATGTCGTGCTGCCGCGTGTCGATCATCGCGAAACCTCGTTTTCTCCGGCCGCTTTCGAGGCGACTTACCGTTTCATCACCGGCCGCGCGCCGCAAACCGTCGCCATCCGGCCCGAAACACCCGTGGTGCTGAACGGCAAACTCGCCGGTCTGGGCCTGGCCCCGACCGACCCGGCTTCGGGCAACTACGCCAACAACCTGCCCCTGCCCGGCGCTCAGCTGATGGTCTACGCGACCGACCCGGCCACCGGGGCACGCATCGGCAACGCCATGCACAGCAAAACCGTGGGCAGCGACGGCCTGTGGGGGCCGTTCACTGCGCAGCCCGGCGTCCAGTACGAGTTCGCCATCACCGCCGCCGGTTACGCAACCACCCACATCTACCGCAGCCCCTTCCCGCGCTCCAGCAGCATCGTCAACCTGCGCGCCAACCGCCTGGCCGACGCCGACAAAACCGCGAAATCCAGCGTCACGCTGACCCGCCCGCGCGGCTACTTTGACGCCATGCGCGACAAGATGCTGTTTGACGGAAAAACCGTGCTGCCGGGCGTGCCCCCCGCAGGCGCCGGCGTCTCCAGCTCGAAGATCAACCTGACCCAGGACGGGTTGCGGCCGATTTCAGCGGAGTTCAACGGCGAAAAAATCACCGGCCAGACCTGGCCGGCGAGCAGCAACCATGTGGTGGTGCTGGAACTGAGCTACTGACGAAGCAGGGACCCGCTGCTGACTCACGCCAGCAGGCGTGAGGTCTTGGGCACATGCGACATCAAAAACTCCATCTGGTCGGCCAGGATGCGGCGGTTGCGCAGTATGAAGTCTTCCCACAGGCTGGGGATGTAAGGCGTGTAGAGCAGCGGCATTTTGGCCTGCTCCGGCGTGCGACTGCTTTTGCGGTGGTTGCAGGCGCGGCAGGCCGTGACGACGTTCATCCAGGTGTCAATGCCGTTTTGCGCAAACGGCACGATGTGTTCACGGGTCAGTTCTTCTTCGTCGAAATGCTCGCCGCAGTAGGCGCACACATTGCGGTCACGGGCGAACAGCTTGCTGTTGGTCAGGCCCGGCTTTAAATCGAAGGGGTTGATATTGGGCACGCCCTTGGTGCCAATGATGCTATTGACCGTGATGATGGACTGGTCACCCGTGATCGCATTGTGGCCGCCGTGAAATATCGCCACCTGCGCACCCATCTCCCAGCGCACCTCCTCCGATGCATAGTGCAGCACGGCTTGTTCGAGGCTGATCCACGACTGTGGCAACCCCTGGGCTGAGAGCTTCAAAACCTTCAAAACGAACCTCCATCATTGTTAAAAACGCATGAAAACCGGACTCAAACTGTCTAACACTCGAATATACCGTGATTTCATGACAAAGCCGTCTCAAGAGTTTTTGGTGTCTGACCCCAATAACTCTCAAACCGGCCCAAGGCGCTATTAAAACGATAATCATCAGAATGAAAGTTTTCCGTGGCTACCAACATCCGGCGCTGGCACCGCACTGCGCGCTGACGATTGGTAATTTTGATGGCGTTCACAGGGGCCACCAGGCCATGCTGGCCCTGCTTAAAAATGAAGCACAGCACCGCGGCGTGCCGAGTTGCGTGATGACCTTTGAGCCACACCCGCGCGACTACTTTGCAGCCCTTGCGCACAAGCCCGAACTGGCGCCGGCGCGTATTGCCACGCTGCGTGACAAGCTCACCGAACTGGCGCGTTGCGGCATCGACCAGTGCGTTGTGCTGCGCTTCAATGCACAGCTCTCAGGCCAGTCGCCGAATAGTTTTATCGACGAGGTGCTGGTGCAAGGCCTGGGCGCAAAGTATGTACTGGTTGGGGATGACTTTCGCTTTGGAGCCAAACGCGCAGGCGACTACGCCATGCTGGACGCAGCAGGCGATGAGCGCGGTTTTGATGTCGCCCGCATGAACAGCTACGAGGTGCATCAGACGCGGGTTTCAAGCTCCGCCGTGCGCGAGGCATTGGGGCACGGCAACATGAGCCGGGTTGCCAGTCTGCTGGGGCGGCCTTTCAGCATTTCGGGCCATGTTATGCATGGCCGCAAACTGGGCCGTGACCTGGGTTTTTCCACCCTTAATTTGCGCTTCTCGCATTGGAACCCGGCTGCCAGCGGCATCTTCGCGGTGCAGGTTTTTGGCCTGAGCGATAAACCCCTGCCCGGCGTGGCGAACCTGGGCATACGCCCTTCCCTGGATGCCGACGATGTCAATGGCGGGCGCGTGCTGCTGGAAACCTATTGCCTCGACTGGCCAGATGCCCTTGGGGCCAAGGGGGCGTACGGTAAAATCATCCGGGTGGAACTGCTACATAAACTGCACGACGAGCTCAAGTACGACGGCCTTGACAGCCTGAGGGCGGGTATCGCCAAAGACTGCGATGACGCACGGGCTTTTTTCAGGGCACGAATTTGATGGGGCTGATTCGATTATTGGGGTCAGACACCAATTTCGCAGCGGTGGAGTTTTTGGGGTCAGAGCCCAAATTCGCCGAGCCTACGGCTCATCCGGAGGGTGCGGTGCGATGCACCGCAGCGAAATTGGTGTCTGACCCCAATAACTCCAAAGGCTCGGCGAATTTGGGCTCTGACCCCAAAAATCAAAGCCTCGCCGTTTAAGAATTCCAACATGACCGACGACACGCCAAAAACCGCAAAAACCGATTACCGCAGCACCCTGAACCTGCCCGACACATCCTTCCCCATGCGCGGGGACTTGCCCAAGCGCGAACCGGGCTGGGTCAAGACCTGGAACGAAGAAGGTTTGTACAAGCGCCTGCGCGATGCCCGCGTCGGTGCCCCGCTGTTCGTGTTGCACGATGGCCCGCCCTACGCCAACGGCAAACTGCACATCGGCCATGCACTGAACAAGGTGCTGAAGGACATGATTGTCAAGTCCAAGCAATTGGGCGGCTTTGATGCGCAATACATCCCCGGCTGGGACTGCCACGGCCTGCCGATCGAGAACGCCATCGAGAAACTGCATGGCCGCAACCTGTCTAGAGACGACATGCAGGCCAAGAGCCGGGCGTTTGCCACCGAGCAAATCGACCAGCAGCGCGAAGACTTCAAGCGCCTGGGTGTGCTGGGCGACTGGGAGCGCCCCTACCGCACAATGGACCCTGCCAACGAGGCGGGTGAAATCCGCGCCTTCAAGCGCGTCATCGAGCGTGGTTTTGTCTACCGCGGCCTCAAGCCCGTTTATTGGTGCTTTGATTGTGGCTCCAGCCTGGCCGAGTTCGAAATCGAATACGCCGACAAAAAGAGCGCCACGCTGGACGTAGCCTTTGAGGCAGCCGACAAGCAGGCACTGGCGCAGGCTTTCGGACTGAGCGCCCTGCCCGCCAATCCGGCGTCTGCCTTCATCGTGATCTGGACCACCACCGCGTGGACCATCCCCGCCAACCAGGCGCTCAACGCCCACCCCGCGTTGACCTATGCATTGGTGGACACGCCACGCGGCCTGCTGGTGCTGGCCGAGAGCCTGGTCGAGAAATGCCTGGAGCGCTTTGGCACGACCGGCACCGTGGTCGCCACGACCAAGGGCGACAAACTGGGCGGCCTGCAGTTTAAGCATCCGCTGTACGACGTGGACGCGGGTTACCAGCGCCTGGCACCGGTGTACCTGACCGACTATGTCAGCGACTCCGACGGCACCGGCATCGTGCATTCATCCCCCGCCTACGGCGTGGATGACTTCAACTCCTGCGTAGCCCATGGCCTGAAGTACGACGACATCCTGAACCCCGTGCAGGGCAACGGCCAGTATGCAGCCGAGCTGCCGCTGTTTGGTGGTCTCAACATCTGGAAAGCCTGCTCCATCGTCATCAACACGCTGCGCAATGCCGGCCGACTGATGGCCACGCAGCCCATCCAACACAGCTACCCGCATTGCTGGCGCCACAAAACGCCGGTGATCTACCGTGCGGCGGCCCAGTGGTTTATTCGCATGGACGAAGGTCCGGGTGTATTCACCAAGGACAAGGCACCCAAGACCTTGCGCCAATTGGCGCTGGATGCCATCGAGCAAACGCAGTTCTACCCCGAAAACGGCAGGGGCCGCCTGCGCGACATGATCGCCAACCGGCCCGACTGGTGCATCAGCCGCCAGCGCAGTTGGGGCGTGCCCGTGCCCTTCTTTTTGCACAAGGATTCGGGCGAGCTACACCCCAACACCATGGCCATACTGGACCAGGCGGCCGACATCGTCGAAAAAGGTGGTATCGAAGCCTGGAGCCGCGTGACGGTGGAAGACATCCTGGGCGCAGGCGATGCACCCCACTACACCAAGAGCACCGACATTCTGGAAGTGTGGTTTGACTCCGGCAGCACCTTCCAGCACGTGCTGCGTGGCAGCCACAAAGATGCCTATGCCCACCCGCCCTTCCATGCAGCAGGGCCCGAAGCCGATCTGTACCTCGAAGGCCACGACCAGCACCGCGGCTGGTTCCACAGCTCGCTGCTGTTGGGCTGTGCGCTGTACGACCGGGCGCCCTACCGCGGCATCCTGACACATGGCTTCAACGTGGACGGACAGGGACGCAAGATGAGCAAATCCCTGGGCAACGTCATTGAAATTGGAACCTTCACCAAAGACCCAGGTGCCGAAATTGCCCGACTATGGGTTGCGTCCACTGACTATTCTGGCGACCCACCAATGGACAAGAAGGTGATTGCACGCGTGACCGACACTTACCGGCGCGTGCGCAACACGCTGAAGTTTTTGCTGGCCAACGTCAGCGACTTTGACCCGGCCAAGGACGCCGTGCCGCTGGACCAGATGCTGGAGATTGACCGCTACGCACTGTCCAGAGCAGCGCAATTGCAGGCCGACATCCTGGCGCACTACAGCGTGTATGAATTTCATCCGGTGGTGTCCAAACTGCAAATCTATTGCAGCGAAGATTTGGGCTCGTTCTACCTCGACATCCTGAAAGACCGGCTGTACACAACCGGTGCCAAGTCCTTGGCACGCCGCAGCGCACAAACCGCCCTGCATCAAATCACCCACGCCATGCTGCGCTGGATGGCTCCCTTCCTCAGCTTTACGGCTGAAGAAGCGTGGAAAGAGTTTGGCTCGTCTGAGTCGATCTTTCTGGAGACCTATTCAAAGCTGGGCGCGCCAGATGAAGCACTGTTGGCTAAATGGAATCGCATTCGCGAACTGCGCGACATCGTCAACAAAAATATCGAGGCCTTGCGTGCCGACGGCAAGGTGGGCTCGTCACTACAGGCCAACGTCACGCTGCAAGTCAATGCAGACGACCACACCCTGCTCGCCAGCTTGGGTGCTGACTTGAAGTTTGTGTTCATCACATCAGCTATTAAATTAGGAGCTGGCAGCGCAACAGCTGTAAGCACTACAGCCAGCTCGGACATCAAATGCGAGCGCTGCTGGCATTACCAAGATGACGTAGGCAGCAACCCGTCTCACCCCACCATCTGCAGCCGCTGCGTCAGCAATTTGTATGCTGCCGGAGAAGACAGGAAATTCGCCTGAACAATATTTTTATGGCCAAAACCACCTTCACCAAATCATTCAGCGCCATGCTTCCGTGGCTTGGTCTGGCGCTGCTGCTGCTGATTGCCGACCAGTTCACCAAGGTGCTCATCATGGGCTCCTACAAGCTCGGCGATGCAACTTACGTCACCAGCTTTTTCAACGTCGTGCGGGTACACAACACGGGCGCGGCATTTTCGTTTCTGGCCTCGGCGGGCGGCTGGCAGCGTTGGTTTTTCACTGGCATTGGTGTGGCGGCTGCGGTCTTCATCCTCTGGATGCTCAAGTCACACGCCGGGCAAAAGCTGTTCTCGTTTGCGCTGGCCTGTATTTTGGGCGGCGCGATTGGCAACGTGATCGACCGTTCTTTGTACGGCCATGTGCTGGACTTTTTGGACTTCCATTACGTGGGCTGGCACTTCCCGGCGTTCAATGTGGCCGACAGCGCCATCACGGTTGGTGCGATTTGTTTGATTTTGGATGAGCTGCTGCGGGTGCGAAAGGCCAGATAAACCAGCCCCTGCGGCCTCAAAGCGTCAGGATGGTGCAGCCAGTGGTCTTGCGCGCTTCCAGCGAGCGGTGCGCCTCGGCCACGTCTGCCAGCGCAAAGCGCTGGTCGATGCGGATGGTGACCTTGCCGCTGCTAACCATGGCAAACAGCTCATCGGCCATCTGCTGCGTGGTCTCGCGCGTGGCGATGTGCGTGAACACCGTGGGCCGCGACACATACAGCGATCCCTTGCCTGCCAGCACCCCAATGTCCAGCGGCTCGACCTTGCCCGAAGAGTTGCCAAAATTGACCAGCAGGCCAAACGGGCGCAGGCAATCGAGCGACTTCAAAAAGGTGTCCTTGCCGACCGAGTCATAAACCACCTTCACGCCCTTGCCGCCGGTGATTTCCTTGACGCGGGCAACAAAATCTTCCTTCGCGTAGTTGATGGCAAACGCCGCGCCGTACGACTTGGCAAGCGCACACTTTTCGTCAGAGCCCGCCGTGGCTATCAGTTGCAAGCCCATCGCTTTGGCCCACTGGCAAGCTATCAAACCTACGCCGCCTGCGGCGGCGTGGAACAACACCTGGTCGCCCGCTTGCAAGCCGCCTTGTGGCTGGGTCCGGCGCAACAGGTATTGCACCGTAAGGCCCTTGAGCATCATGGCCGCGCCGGTGTCAAAACTGATGACATCGGGCAGTTTGCAAACGCATTTGGCAGGCATCACACGCAGTTCGCAGTAGCTGCCCGGTGGCGTGCTGGCGTAGGCTGCGCGGTCGCCCACTTGCAGGTGCGTCACACCCTCGCCTACCGCCTCAATCACGCCTGACGCTTCCATGCCCAGTTGCAAAGGCATGGCAAACGGATACATGCCCGTACGCTGGTAAACGTCGATGTAGTTCAGGCCAACGGCTTTGTGGCGAATACGAATTTCGCCAGCGCCGGGCTCGCCGACTTGCACGTCAACCAGTTTGAGTTGCTCGGGGCCGCCAGGCTGGGCTATGCGAATGGCTTTGGAGGTTTGGGTGGACATGAGAGTTTCCTGATTATTTTGAATAGATGATTAAAAAAGCACCCGCTATCGTGCCACGAATCTGCAAACTCTGCGAAGTGGCCGCTTCAAGCAAGTTGAGCCCATTCGTTGGTACAGTTGACCGTATGAATCAAGCGCTAAAGCCGGGGACCATCATGATGCTATTGGTGCCGCCCCTGATGTGGGCTGGCAATTCAGTAGTGGGGCACATGGTCAGCCACCTGATCTCGCCCATGACGCTAAACTTTATTCGCTGGCTGCTGGCATTTTTTATTTTATTGACAATGGCCTACCCGCTGCTTAAACCGAGCAGCGCATTGTGGCCACACTGGAAGCGCTTCACACTACTCGGCCTGCTGGGCGTGGGTTGCTACAACGCGCTGCAATACCTGGCACTGCACACGTCTACCCCACTGAACGTGACGCTGGTGGCCGCCAGCAGCCCGATCATGATGCTGGGCACCGGCTGGTTGCTATTTAGCCAGCGCATCTCACGCCATCAACTGCTGGGCGCGGCACTGTCTGTGGCGGGCGTTCTGGTGGTGCTGTCGCGTGGGCATTGGGCGCAACTGACAGCGATCAAATTTGTGCCGGGCGATTTGTATGTATTGCTGGCCACGCTGGCGTGGGCGGTGTACAGCTGGCTGTTGTCGCAGCCGAAAGAGCCGCCGAAAATCCGCAATGACTGGGCGGCTTTTTTAATGGCGCAAGTGGTGTTTGGGATGGGTTGGGCGGCGCTGTTTGCAGGCACCGAGTGGGCGCTGGACAAGGCCTACATCACTTGGGTCTGGCCACTCTTGGCCACGCTGGCCTTTGTGGCGATTGGGCCTGCCATCTTGGCTTATCGCTATTGGGGCCTGGGCGTGCAGCGAGTTGGGCCCGCGACGGCTGGTTTTTTTGCCAACCTCACACCGCTCTTTGCCGCGCTGCTGTCGGCTGCGTTTTTAGGCGAGCTGCCTCAGCTGTACCACGGCATTGCGTTCGTGCTGATTGTGGGCGGCATTGTGGTGTCGGCGCGCAAATAAATCTGAAGTGGGCCCTAGAAAATACCTGGATACGCGCCGCCGTCAGCCAGCACGTTTTGCCCTGTCATGTAAGACGCCTGCACGCTGCATAAAAATGCGCAGATTGCGCCAAACTCTTGCGGCGTACCAAAGCGTTTGGCCGGAATGTTTTTGCGGCGCGCATCCATGACCGCATCGAGCGACTGCCCGGTTTTCTGGGCCGCGCCGCTCATGTTGCCTCTCAGTCGGTCGGTATCGAAGGCACCGGGCAGCAAGTTGTTGAGGGTGACGCCCTGGGCGGCAAGCTTGCTGCGCGCCACGCCGGCAACAAAACCGGTCAGGCCGCTGCGCGCGCCGTTGGACAGGCCGAGGATGTCGGTAGGCGCCTTCACGGCGTTTGATGTGATGTTGATGATGCGGCCAAAACCGCGTGCCGCCATGCCGTCTACCGTGGCCTTGATGAGTTCAATCGGTGTCAGCATGTTGGCATCAAGCGCCTTGATCCAGGCATCGCGATCCCAGTCGCGAAAGTCACCGGGCGGCGGGCCGCCTGCGTTGGTGACCACAATATCAAAATCCTTGCGCACCGCAAATACGGCTGCGCGGCCTTCAACCGTGGTGATGTCTGCCGCAACAGAAAGCACGCTCACGCCCGATTTACCGGCACTATCAGCTATTAATTGCGTAGCAGCGGCTTGCAACACCTCGGCACCACGCGCCACGATCAGCACGTTCACGCCCTCGGCCACCAGTGCTTGGGCGCAGCCCAGGCCCAAACCCTTGCTGGCACCACACACCAGCGCCCATTTACCTGCAATACCTAAGTCCATAAAAATTCCTCAAGAGTTTGAGATCCCATCGTCGGGGCGACCGAAATCAGAAGCCGACCGCTTGGCCATCGCGCCGCGCGTCGCTGGCTGCCACATAGCCTTCAACTTTTGGGTCGCCGGCGCGCCAGATGAACTGGCCTGCGCCGAAGTCCTGGTAGGAGTCGTTGATGACCTCCATGCGGTGGCCACGCTCTGCCAAAGCCTGCACCACGCCTTTGTCCATTGCACCTTCGACGTTGATCTCCAGCCCGGCATTGAAGCGCCAGCGCGGCGCATCGCAGGCGGCCTGCGGATTCTGCCCGTAGTCGAGCATACGCACCAGTGTCTGCATGTGGCCCTGCGGCTGCATGTTGCCGCCCATCACGCCAAAACTCATGACGCTCTGGCCGCCTTGGGTCAGGAATGCCGGAATGATGGTGTGGAAAGGCCGCTTGCCAGGCGCAACCTGATTGGCTCCCGGTTGCAGGCTGAAACCGTGGCCACGATTTTGCAGGCTGATGCCGAATTCAGGCTCAACACAGCCCGAGCCAAAGCCCATGTTGTTGCTTTGGATAAAGCTCACCATCATGCCGTTTTCGTCAGCCGCCGTGAGATAAATCGTGCCGCCCTTGACCGGGTTGCCGGCGCCGAAGTCTTGCGCTTTTTTCATGTTGATGAGTTTGGCACGCGACACAAGATACGCATCATCGAGCATTTGCGTGGGGGTTACCTCCATTGATGACGGCTCAGCCACATATTTGTAAATGTCGGCAAAGGCCAGCTTCATGGCTTCGATCTGCAAATGCTGCGAGTCCACGCCATCAACGCGCAAGCTGGCGAGGTCAAACTTGTCCAGAATGCCGAGGGCAATCAATGCGGCAATGCCCTGCCCGTTGGGTGGAATCTCGTGCAGGGTATAGCCCGGGTAATCCTTGGCTACAGGTTTGACCCACTCGGGTTTGAAGTTTTCAAGGTCTTTGGCCGTCATGCTGCCGCCGTTGGCCTTGGAGAACTTTTCAAGCGCATGGGCAATTTCACCGCCGTAAAAGGCCGCGCCTTTGGTCAAAGCAATCGCCCGCAGCGCTTTGGCCGCTGCCTTGAACTGAAACAGCTCACCCACCTTCGGTGCTCTGCCCCACGGCAGAAAGGCGTTGGCAAAACCGGGCTGGCCTTTGAGTTCGTCAGTGGCGGCTGCCCATTTTTGTTGCACCACGGGGCTCAAGAGATAGCCGCGCTCGGCAATCTCAATCGCGGGCTCCATCAGGTCGGCAAACGGCAACTTTCCAAAGCGCGCGCTCATCGCAACCCAGCTGCTGACTGCACCGGGCACAGTGGCCGAATCAAGCCCGCGCTTGGGCGGCGTGGAGGCGCTATCGCCGTATTTGCGCTTGAAGTAATCGGCTGTCCAGCTTGCGGGGGCACAACCTGAAGCGTTGAGGCCATGCAGCTCTTTGCCGTCCCACAAAATACAAAATGAGTCGCTACCCAAGCCATTGCTAACGGGCTCAACAATCGTCATCACGGCAGCGGCGGCAATGGCGGCATCAACCGCATTGCCGCCCTTGTACAGCATGCGCAGCCCAGCCTGTGCGCCCAGTGGATGTGAAGTAGAGACAACGTTGCGCGCAAACAGTGGCAAGCGGGTAGAGGTGTAGGGGTTGTTGAAGTTGAAATGAAGGTTCATAAAAGCGACCAAAAAAAGCCTTGTCATTCCTCGACGAAGGCCTCTTCGCGCTTCTTTTGGATCGCTGGCAACAGCACAATCACCAGCATCAGCACAGCCGCTGCCAGCAAACCGGCCGACAGCGGACGCGTGACAAACGTGCCCCAGTCGCCGCGCGAGAGCAGCAGCGCCCGGCGCAGATTTTCTTCCATCATGGGGCCCAGGACAAAGCCCAGCAGCAGCGGCGCAGGCTCAACCCCCAGCTTGATGAAAATGTAGCCGATCACGCCGAAGATGCCGACCATCCAGATGTCCCAGACGTTGTTGTTGGTCGAATACACACCAATCGCACAGAACAGAATAATCGCCGGAAACAGGTAGCGGTAAGACACGGTCAGCAGCTTGATCCAGATGCCGATCAGCGGCAGGTTCAGAATGACCAGCATGGCATTGCCGATCCACATCGAGGCAATCAGGCCCCAGAACAGCTCGGGGTTGCTGGTCATGACCTGCGGGCCCGGTTGAATGTTGTGAATCGTCATGGCGCCGACCATCAGCGCCATCACGGGGTTGGGGGGAATGCCCAGCGTCAGCAGCGGAATGAAGGAGGTCTGCGCACCAGCGTTGTTGGCAGACTCGGGTGCGGCCACACCGCGGATGTTGCCATAGCCGAAGGGCACTTCGCCGGGCTTCATCTTGATCTTCTTTTCAAGTGCATACGAAGCGAATGAAGCCAGTACGGTGCCGCCGCCGGGCAAAATACCGAGTGCAGCACCGAGGAAGGTGCCGCGCAGTATCGCAGGTGTCATATCCTTGAAATCCTGTTTGGTCGGCATCAGGCCCGACATTTTGGCAGTGAACACTTCGCGCTCATGCTCTGGCGTCTCCAGGTTGCTGATAATTTCGCCGTAGCCGAACACACCCATGGCGATCACGACGATGCCGATACCGTCGGTCAGTTCTGGAAAGTCAAAGCTGAAACGGGCGACACCCGAGTTCACGTCGGTGCCAACCAAGCCGAGCAGCAGGCCCAGCAGGATCATGGCAACGGCCTTGAGCAGCGAGCCCCTTGCCAGCACCACGGCACCGATCAGGCCTAGCGTCATCAGAGCAAAATATTCGGCCGGGCCAAACTTGAAAGCCACTTCGGTCAGCGGCGCCGCAAAGGTCGCCACAATCAGCGTGCCGACGCAGCCGGCAAAGAACGAGCCTAGGGCGGCGGTGGTCAGCGCCGGCCCGGCTCGTCCCTTTTTGGCCATCTGGCTCCCGTCAATAACGGTTACCACCGAGGAAATCTCGCCGGGCAGGCCCACCAAAATAGCGGTGGTCGAACCGCCGTACGAAGCGCCGTAATAGATACCGGCCAGCATGATCAGCGCAGACACCGGTGGCAAAGCATAGGTGGCAGGCAGCAGCATGGCAATGGTCGCCACCGGGCCAATACCGGGCAGCACGCCGATCAGCGTGCCCAGAAAGCAGCCCACGAGGCAGTAAAGCAGGTTGATCGGCGTGAAAGCCACGCTAAAGCCCAGCGATAAATTTCCAAACAGATCCATTTTATTCTCCTTAACCGGTGATAAACCAAGGCCACACCGGGAACTGAAGCGCAAGCGCCTTCACGAAAACCAGGTAGCTGCCAACCGCAAGCACGGTGGCGAGAATGAGGGTGGGCTTGAATTTCGAGCCGGCCTGGGCCATGCTGCAAATAAAGGTCAAGGCGTAAATCGCAACCATCAAGCCGAAGGCAGGCAGACCGATGCCGCGCAGACCCGTCAGCAAAACGCCGAACGCGACGTTGGCCGCAATGATGTAGAACAGCGGCCTCCAGGCCCATTTGCCGATTTTGTCGCCGCCTTCGGCTTCCACCACCAGCGCCTTGAAGGTGATCACTACCCCAATAATGGCCATCAAGACGCCCAGCATCAGCGGAAAGTAGCCCGGTCCCATGCGGGCGGCGGTGCCGACTTTATAGGTCGTTGCACCCCACGCGAACGCCACGCCGACGCCCATGAACGCGAGACCGGCAAAAAAGTCTTTTTGACTCTTGATATTCACGGTTTGTTTCCTATAGATAGATAGATAAAGAATGAATCGATGGATTGTGCATGAAAGCGACCCTGCCCGGTATGTGGTTTTCACCTATGCTGGCAATTCGCCCGAAAAATGAATTTATAGAGGTGCCCTTCAGGACATGGGCGGCGTGGTCGCTAACATTTCTTCAATCGTCGTCAAGCCTTCGGCCACCTTGAGCGCGCCGGCCAGACGCAGTGGCCGCATACCGTCTGCAACCGCCTGCTTGCGCAGCGCATCAATATTCGGCTCTTTGGAAACTTTCTCTTTGAAGGCTTCGGTCACCGTGAGCAGCTCGTACAAGCCCATGCGGCCCCGGAAACCCGTCAGGCGGCAATCAACACAGCCCACGGGTTTGTAGGGCCGGTAGCCACCGCTGATCTGCCACGGCTTGACGAGGTCTGCCAGCGTCTCACGCGAGGCCGCCTCGTCTTTCTCGCGGCAGTTGCTACACAGTGTGCGCACCAGGCGCTGGGCCAGCACACCCAGCAGCGTGGCGTTGATGAGGTATGCCGGAATACCCAGTTCCATCAAGCGCGACACGGCCGACGGCGCATCGTTGGTGTGCAGGGTGCTAAAAACCAGATGCCCGGTGAGCGCTGCCTGCACCGCCATTTCGGCAGTTTGCAAATCGCGGATCTCGCCGACCATGATGATGTCCGGGTCCTGCCGCATCAGCGCACGCAAGCCTTCTGAAAAATCAAAATCAAGATGCGGCTGCACCTGCGTCTGGTTGAATGACGGCTCGATCATCTCGATCGGGTCTTCTACCGTGCTGACATTGACAGCTTCAGTTGCCAGCCGTTTGAGGGTTGAATACAGCGTGGTGGTTTTGCCCGAGCCGGTTGGCCCGGTCACCAGAATAATGCCGTAGGGGCGCTTGATGAGCTGTTCCCAGCGCGTCGCATCATGTTCGGAAAATCCGAGTGCGGCTAGGTCTTTGACGGTGGTGTCCGGGTCAAAAATACGCATGACCATTTTTTCGCCAAACGCAGTTGGCAGCGTTGACAGGCGCATTTCAATTTCATCACCACGCGGGTTGCGCGTCTTGATGCGGCCGTCCTGCGGCCTGCGCTTTTCAACCACGTCCATGCGGCCCAGCAGCTTGATACGCGCCGTCATGGCGTTGTGTACGGCCATCGGCATCTGGTAGACCAGGTGCAGCTTGCCGTCGATGCGAAAACGTATCACGCCCTGCTCACGCCGGGGGCTCCAGGTGAATATCACTGGCACGCTGATCAAAAGCGTATTGCCAGAGCCAGTCCACCACCTGCACCACGCCCTGGTCATTGGCATCGAGTTGCTTGTTGGTTTTGTTCAGTTCGACCAGTTGTTCAAAACTAGCGCCGCCTGAATTGCCGACAGATTTAAGCGCGGCCTTGACAGATTTGGCCAGCGCAAAAAATTCGGCGGTGTATTTGCTGATCTCAAGCGGGTTTGAGACCACTAGCCGCACACTGCGGCGCGACTGGCGCTCGACTACCGAGACCCAGTCGGTGACAAATGGCTCTGACGTGGCCACCACCACTTCAGTCGGCGTCACCTGCACCGGCAGCACCTTGTGCCGTTCGGCATACACGGCAGACATCATGTCGGCCACCTTGCCGACCTCGACCTTGAGCGGGTCTATGCGCAAATATTTCAGGCTGGCGCGGCCAGCCAGCCATTCGGTCATGGTTTCAATATCCAGCGGCTTGCCGTCCGCCACCCGCGTCATGCTGACGCTGGCCAGTCGCACCAGCGGCTGCTGCGCGCTTTGCACCTGGGCACAGCGGGCGATGGTGCGCTGGGCCTCCGCGCTGCTGATAACGCCGTCCTCACTCAACCATTCAACCAGCTTGCGCCAGTCCAACGAACCAACGTGCGCAGGTTTTGCTAGCGGTTTGCGGGACGATGTTGGTTGATTGGGGGGCATGGCTTCACTTTACCGCATTCATTCACCTTGACCGCATGGTTTTCATGTCACTGGTTTGAAGAGCCGCAACCATTTTTTGGCCGGCAAGCCCCAGCGCGACTCAATATCGGCAGTCCGCAGCAGCAGATCAGAGCGTTCGGGCCGTGTTGGTTCACGCTGGGCCAGCACCACGGTATTGCCCTCCCGCGTGGGTCTGAACGCCCATACCGCCTGCGGGCCAAAAACGTCAGCAATCTTTTCAAGCGACTGCTCGTAACTTGAGTCACGGCCAAAAAGGTTGACCGTCATCACGCCATCTTCAGCCAGTAAGCCGTAGCAATGCGTATAAAAATTGGCGCTGTCCAGCACTGGCGCTGCGGATTCGTGGTCATAGAGGTCAACGTGCAGCAAATCGACCGTCTCATGGTGCTGCGATTTTTGTATTTCAACTGACGCATCAGCCTCGATGACATGCAGGCGCAAGTCATCACGCGGCAACTTGAACCAAACACGGCAGGCCTTGACAACCTGCGGGTTGATTTCAATCGCCGTCGTTTTCATGCACAGTTTTTGGTAGCAAAACTTGGTTAACGCCGCAGACCCCAGGCCAAGCTGCATGGCGTGCTTTTTGTGTACGGCTCGGGCATCCATAAACAGCAGCCCGGCCATCATGCGTTGTACATATTCAAGCTCGATGTCATAGGGCTTGTCCAGCAACATCGAGCCTTGTACCCAAAGGGTTCCGAGATGCAGGTAGCGCACGTTGCCATAGTCGGAGAAGTTGACTTCAGGCAGTTCCACGGTCGGCTGCTTAATTTCTTTTTTTGCCATCGAATCAATCTATATTCGTTGAAAATACCGCTCCAAAAAACGCTCGACCACCCAAGTGCTTTTGTGGCCTGCGCCTCGACTTCTTCTCAAACCGATCAAGTCGATGGGATCGTTGCTGCCACCATCGTCCTGAACGTGAGATTGATTCGAGGGTTGGTGATTTTCTTGCTCTTGGGGATGCTGTGCAACCAGTGACTTTGCGTAGTGCCATGCATCAGCAGCAAGCTGCCGTGTTCGAGGATCAGCGCGACTTGCAGCGTCGATTCGCGCTTGTGCTTGAAAACAAATTTTCGTGGCGTACCTAAGCTGAGCGACGCGATGGCCGCGTTCTTGCCCAAGGACTTCTCATCGTCGCTATGCCACGCCATACCCGTGCCACCGTCGTCGTACAAATTGAGTAAGCACGCGTTAAAGCTGCATTCCGTGTGCTGCTCCACCAACGTTTTCAATTCCGACAGCTCGGATGTCCATGCCAACGCATGGCGCGTCGCTCCTGAATAGGTGTAGGCGTAGGCGTGATCGCCATACCAAGCCACTCGGCGCACGGTGGTGATGAGGCGGCCGTAAATCAATGCTTGGTCGTGTTGCCAGGGGAGGGTTTGATGCAACGCGTCAAAGTAGTAATTGGCTTGTTTTGTTGGGAGAACGCGACCGTGGTAGTTGACGATGCCATCGCTGGGCAGGTGGTTGAAAGCGGGATCGATAGGCGCTTCAAAAAGGGACATGGAAATTGAGTTTTAGTTTGTTTTTAGCGCGGCTTCCCAACCAATCATGGCCGACTTGCGTGGCAAGCCCCAGTGGTAGCCGCCGAGAGCGCCGCTGGTTTGGATCACGCGGTGGCAAGGGATGAGGTAGGCCACGGGGTTATCCCCCACGGCAGTGCCCACAGCCCGAGCGGCCTTTGGGCTACCCACGGTGTGCGCGATGGCGCTGTAGGTGGTGAGCTGTGCGCTGGGGATTTTGAGCAGCGTCTCCCACACCTTGAGCTGGAACGCGCTGCCTTTTAAGTGCAGCTTGACGGTTTGCAAATCACGCCAATCTTTTTGGAAAATGAGCAGCGCGTTTTGTTGTGACTCGTCCAATATGTGCTTGTAGCGAGCGTGGGGAAATTGGTTTGTTAGCGTGCCGATCGCGATCGCTTCGTCTTCATAAAACGCCAAATGACAGATGCCGCGGTCGGTGGAGGCCACCATCACTTGACCAAACGGTGTCATGGCAAAGCTGTAGCGAATACTCAATTGCTCGCCGCCGTTTTTGTACTCGCCAGGGGTCATGCCTTCAACCGTGACAAACAAATCGTGCAAACGGCTGGTGCCCGATAGACCCGTTTCCATCGCCGCATCAAACAGCGTGGCTTGCTCGTTTTTGAGTAAATTTTTAGCGTGAGACAGGCTGATGAACTGTAGAAATTTTTTAGGACTAGTACCCGCCCAATCGGCAAACAAACGTTGAAAGTGAAAAGGCGACAAATGGACGTGTGCGGCCACGTCTTCGAGGGATGGCTGAGATTTGAAATTGCTGTGCAAAAAGCCAATCGCAGCTTGCACACGTTGAAAGGCTTGGGTTGAGTTCATGGCTTGGGCTCCGTGGTGATGAACATGAGTTGTACGTGGCACGAACGATAAGGCTGTCGCGTCGCTTTGGACACCCGAATGTTGCGCATTTTTTACAAACAGCGCAAGTCTTGGAAGCATCGCCTATGCGCACTCACCCGCCAACTTGCTCAATGGGTTATTGGGGTCAGACACCAATTTCGCTGCAGTGCAAGCACTGCACCCTACGGGCGAGCCAAAGGCTCGGCGAATTTGGGCTCTGACCCCAAAAACCCATGACGCGACTATCAGCCCTGAACCAGCCCGCGCAACTTCGGCAAGGCAGCCAAGGCGTTGGCCGTGGTCGCAGCCGCCAATGCTTCGATGGAGATGCCGCGCAAGTCGGCCACTACTTGCGCTATGCGCGGCAGCTCGGCGGGTTGATTGATCCCTTGCGCTTGGCCCTGGGCACGCTGCGCTGCGCTGGTGTAAAGCCAGTGCGGTGGAATGTCAGGTGAATCGGTTTCCATCACGATGCTTCCCAAGGGCAGGTCGCTGGCCAGGCGGCGCAATTGCAAGGCGGTCTCAAACGTCACCGCGCCGCCAAACCCGAGCTTGAAACCCAACTCAATAAATGCTTCGGCTTGCTGTTGGCTGCCATTGAATGCGTGGGCAATACCTGACCAACCATCGACTGGGTTTATCTCGCGCAAATGCTTCAGTAACTTGTCGGCAGAACGGCGCACATGCAGTATCACTGGCAGGCCGTGCTGGCGCGCGATTTTTAGCTGCTCACGGTAGAAGTGTTCCTGGCGCTCGCGCATGGGGCTTTGCATCAGCTCAGGCACAAAGTAATCAAGACCAATCTCACCCACTGCAAGCAGGCGTGGGTCTGATTGGCGCAGCGCCAGCTCTGCATCCAGCGCCTGCAGGTCAGACTCTTGTGCCTGGGGCACGCACATCGGGTGAATGCCCAGCGCGTAGCTGTACGAATACTGGTGCGCCAGCTCTCGCACCACCTGAAAATTATTCACCGCCACCGCCGGAATCACGCAATGCAGCACATTGGCGCTCTGTGCCTGCGCAGACACCGCTGCCAGGTCATCGCGAAATTCGACGGCATCAAGGTGGCAGTGGGTATCAATCCAGAAAGTCATGGGTAGTGGGTGCAGATTCAATCAGCGCCGACAGTAGCAGATATGAAGGCGAATGCAGAATCCGTACCTGTACCACTCTCTGAAAAAAACTACCAGCGCAGCACCCGCGGCCCGAGCAGCGCACCAGCCCCTGCGGGAATCGCGATCCCCAGCACGTACCAGACAGCCAAAAAAGGCGCGGCCAATTCCGGGCAGTACAGCGAATACACCAGTGCGCCCAGCGCCCCGGCCAGCAGGCCGGCGCCAGCACCGGCAAGCGCCGGTCGGGTAGGCGCCAGGCCCTTCATGGCCCAAAGCGTCGCAACCAACAGCGGCAGTGAAATCAGTGCGATGTTGAAAGGACAACTGTTCCAGGTACTACCAAGAATGAGACCGGCGCGTTGCGCTGGCGCAGCATTGAGCAGTACCAAGACTGCGAGCGACCACAAGATCAGCAGCGGCGCGACCAGCGCCATCCAGACGCCACCCAGGCGCATGCCAGGCCTGGCCAGTCGCTCGGCCACGACAAGACCGGCCAAGGCAAGGCCGACGGGGAAAGCCATCTTCAGCCAAAACATCAACTTTCCCGCATCCTGTGCCAGATCGGCACGCACGCCGAACGTCATCATCAGCAGCAGGACTGCGGTCGGCAGACCCCAGCCCAGGGCCACAGCGAAGCGCCGGCCAACCGCATTCGCGGGAACCGGTGCAGCACCGGCCGCCAGCAGGGAAACAAGTTCATCCGTTTTCATGAAGTACCTCTGATCTTGGCGGCCAGCGCCTTCAGGCCTCTGTGCACGCCGATCTTCACCGCTGACTCCGACATGCCGATAAGTTGAGCTGTCTCGACGACGGACAGGCCTTCGAGCTTGACGTGCATG
>JBCKMZ010000021.1:0-27666 GCA_038902975.1 Polaromonas sp. | reverse complement strand
ATAGCTCAATTGGCAGAGCGTCGGTCTCCAAAACCGAAGGTTGTAGGTTCGATTCCTACTGCCCCTGCCACCCGGTGGATTGCATGATGTGATTTGCAGGTGGTTTGAAAGACAGTCAAAAAGCCCGCCGCGAGTTGAAAAACTCCAGGTGGGCTTCAGTGTCTAAGAAGGTCGTCTAAAGAGCTGTCTCTTGGGGCGCGTGAAGATGAAGAATAGTAAATAGGAAATCCGGCAAACATGGCCACTTCTCAAGTCGAAACCGTCAGCACCGCTGCTGACAAGGCCAAGCTGGCCCTCGCCCTTGCATTGGTGGTGGGCTCGCTCGCGGGTTTTTACCTGCTCGCCAAGCAGGGTCCGCTGGCCCAATGGGGTGGTTTGATCGCTGGTCTGGTGGCCGCCGTGGTGGTGTTTATGACCTCCGAGCCTGGCAAGCAATTTGTTGCGTTCTGGCGCGACTCCTGGCGCGAAGTTAAAAAAGTGGTGTGGCCCGTCCGCAAGGAAGCCATGCAGATGACGGCGTATGTCTTTGCATTCGTCGTCGTGATGGCTCTCTTTTTATGGCTCACCGATAAAACGCTTGAATGGGTGTTTTACGACCTGATATTGGGCTGGAGAAAATAATGAGCAATATGAACGCTGACGTGGTCAGCGAAGTAGCAGCTGGCGCAACGCTGCTACCGACCCCCGGCATGCGGTGGTATGTGGTTCACGCCTACTCGGGCATGGAAAAGGCTGTGGAGCGCAATATCGTCGAGCGCATCAACCGTGCCGGCATGCAAGCCAAATTTGGCCGCTTTTTGGTACCGACTGAAGAAGTCGTTGAAATCAAGAATGGCCAGAAGAAGACAACAGAGCGTCGGTTTTTCCCCGGTTATGTACTCGTCGAAATGGTCATGGACGACGAAAGCTGGCACTTGGTGAAACACACCAACAAGGTCACCGGTTTTGTGGGTGGCGCGAAGAATCGTCCGGCTCCTATTTCAGAAAGCGACGTGCAAAAAATCGTTGTTCAGATGCAAGTCGGTACCGAGAAGCCGCGTCACAAGGTTGAATTTGAAACCGGTGAATATATTCGCATCAAGGAAGGTCCGTTCACAGACTTCAACGGTACGGTTGAAGACGTCAACTACGACAAGAACAAAGTGCGCGTATCGGTCACGATCTTTGGCCGTGCAACGCCAGTTGAGCTGGAATTCGGTCAGATTGAAAAAACCTGAGCGTCGTTATTAATGTTTAATTTTGCGCTTTGCAACTCGGCGCGAACGGCCTTAAAACCGAAACTTGAGTTGTCTAACCCCCGGGGAGCCCGGGCCTGTTTTTTTACAGCGCCCTGGCGTTATGACCCGCAAGGAGAAAAGTATGGCGAAAAAAATCGTCGGCTTCATTAAGCTGCAAGTGCCAGCTGGTAAGGCCAACCCGTCCCCACCGATTGGCCCGGCCCTGGGTCAGCGCGGTTTGAACATCATGGAATTCTGCAAGGCATTCAATGCCCAGACCCAGGGTGTTGAGCCGGGCTTGCCGCTGCCTGTGGTCATCACTGCTTATGCAGACAAGAGCTTTACCTTCATCATCAAAACGCCTCCAGCTGCTACGTTGATTAAGAAAGCCATCAAGATAGATAAGGGTTCTGCCACGCCGCACACCGCGAAAGTCGGCAAGATTACCCGCGCCCAGCTTGAAGAAATTGCAAAACACAAAATGAAAGACCTGACTGCAGCCGACCTTGACGCTGCCGTCCGTACGATTGCCGGTTCGGCCCGCTCCATGGGCGTGACGGTGGAAGGTGTTGTATGAACAAACTAAGCAAACGCCAAAAGACTGTTGGTGACAAGATCGACAACAACAAGCTGTATGCCGTGTCCGAAGCTCTTGGGCTGGTAAAAGAATTTGCCGTCGCCAAGTTTGATGAATCGATCGACGTGGCGGTGCAGCTTGGTATTGATGCCAAGAAGTCCGATCAAGTCGTTCGCGGCGCGGTTGTGATGCCTAACGGCACCGGTAAAATCAAGCGCGTGGCGGTGTTCGCCCAGGGTGCCAAGGCTGAAGAAGCCAAAGCCGCTGGTGCAGACATCGTTGGCATGGACGACCTGGCTGCCGACATCAAGGCCGGCAAGATGGACTTCGACGTGGTGATTGCATCGCCTGATGCCATGCGCATTGTGGGTACCCTGGGCCAGATCCTTGGCCCACGTGGTTTGATGCCGAATCCGAAAGTTGGCACCGTAACACCTGACGTGGCAACCGCCGTGAGAAATGCAAAAGCTGGCCAGGTGCAGTTTCGCGTTGACAAAGCCGGTATTGTTCACGGCACGATTGGCCGCCGTTCGTTTGACACCGACAAGTTGCAGGGCAACCTGGCTGCATTGATCGATGCGCTGGTTAAAGCCAAGCCTGCGTCAAGCAAGGGCGTGTACCTGCGTAAGGTGGCAGTGTCTTCGACGATGGGTGTGGGCGTTCGCGTCGACACACAAACCATCGCTGGTTGATTGGAGAATTTGAGTAATCCGCAGGGGTTGCTCAAGAGGTGGTGGGCTGTCGGGGTTAGCGCTCCGTCAGGCCATCCAAGACCGTTGGTGGGTTATTGGGGTCAGACGCCAATTTCATTGCGATGCAAGGCATCGCACCCGAAGGGTGTGCCAAGGGCACGATGAATTTGGACTCTGACCCCAAAAACCCTTAATTGGTTTCTTCGGGAGCCGGCCAACGCAGATGGCGCACCCGCTGCTTGAATGGTTTTGAAAAAAATCTAAAGAACAGTTGGTCGCTGAACATGAGCGTGTTTGATGGCGATCTGGTTGTGATAAGTGACCAGGAAACCGGAAAGCACATTTTTAAGGAGTAGACCTTGAGTCTCAATCGCAGTGAGAAACAAGCCGTCATTGATGAAGTGACCGGCCTCGCAGCTAAAGCTCAAACGCTCGTGCTGGCGGAATACCGTGGCATCACGGTCGCTGACATGACCCGTCTGCGCAGCTTAGCCAGAGGCAATGGCGTGACCCTGAGTGTTCTGAAAAACACTTTGGCTCGCCGTGCTGTAGCTGGTAGCGCATTCGACGTTGTGTCCGACCAGATGACTGGACCGCTGATCTATGGCTTTTCCATTGATGCAGTAGCAGCCGCGAAAGTGGTTGCTGACTTCGCGAAAACTAATGACAAATTGGTGATTCGTGCTGGTGTATTTGCCGGAAAAGCCCTGGACGTGAACGGCGTTAAGCAATTGGCTAACATTCCTTCGCAAGAAGTTTTGCTGGCGCAGTTGTGTGGCTTGCTGATGTCGCCAATCTCGCGTATGGCCGTTGTGCTGGGCGCGCTGGCAGCGAAAAAAGGTGGCGGCGATTCAGCTCCTGCCGAAGTCGCAACAGAAGCAGTAGCAGCGTAAAGGATAGACCTCACGGCGCACCTTTTGCGCCCCAACTGTTAATAGATAAATTTTTAGGAATCAAAAAATGGCATTCGATAAAGACACATTTCTGACCTCGCTGGACAGCATGACGGTCATGGAACTCAACGAATTGGTGAAAGCCATCGAAGAGAAATTTGGTGTAAGCGCAGCTGCCATGTCGGCTCCTGCAGCCGGTGGCGCCACCGCTGCCGTGGTTGAAGAAAAGACTGAATTCAACGTCGTACTACTCGAAGTTGGCGCAGCCAAGGTACAGGTTATTAAAGCCGTTCGGGAAATCACTGGCCTTGGTTTGAAAGAAGCCAAAGACCTGGTGGATGGCGCTCCGAAGAACGTCAAGGAAGGCATCTCCAAAGCTGATGCTGAAGCTGCCAAGAAAAAGCTCGAAGACGCTGGCGCGAAAGTCGAACTCAAGTAATTGCTTGTGGGGTTATTGGGGTCAGACGCCAATTTCATTGCGGTGCATCGCACCGCCCCCCGAAGGGCGTGCCGGAGGCACGATGAATTTGGACTCTGACCCCAAAAACCCCCTTCATGGAAGGCACAGGAAAGCAGGTTAAATCGTCTGCTTTCCTGTGTTTTCTGCCCCAGACTGCAGAAAACGCCTTGGTTCGGGTGACGTGCAATGCGTCACTGTCCGCCATGGTTGGTAGTGGCCAACCACCAAGAGTGTCTACATACGTTGTGTATGTAGATATTGAAGAGTCCCAGAGCCCATCAACGCGGAGAACTCATGGCCCTAACTTCAAGCTATAGCTACACCGAACGCAAACGCATCCGCAAAAGCTTCGGTAATCGCGAAAGTGTATTGCCTATTCCTTATTTACTTCAGATGCAGAAAGACGCGTACGTCGCATTTTTGCAAGCTGATCGTGCACCTCAAAAGCGCACAAAAGAAGGTCTTCAGGCGGCGTTTCAAAGCGCCTTCCCGATCGTCTCACACAACGGTTTTGTCGAGATGAAGTTTCTCGAATACAACCTGGCCAAGCCCGGATTTGATGTGCGTGAATGCCAGATCCGTGGCCTGACATTCGCGTCAGCCGTACGCGCCAAAGTTCAACTGATCATTTATGACCGTGAGTCATCGACATCGCAGTCCAAGGTGGTTAAAGAAGTTAAAGAGCAAGAGGTTTACATGGGCGAAGTTCCGCTCATGACCGACAAGGGCTCCTTCGTCATCAATGGCACCGAGCGTGTCATCGTGTCCCAGCTGCATCGTTCGCCAGGCGTGTTCTTTGAACACGACAAGGGCAAGACCCACAGCTCGGGCAAGTTGCTGTTTTCAGCCCGCATCATCCCTTACCGCGGCTCATGGCTTGACTTCGAGTTTGATCCGAAGGACATTTTGTACTTTCGTGTTGACCGCCGCCGCAAGATGCCGGTCACGATTCTGCTCAAGGCCATTGGTTTGAACCATGAATCCATTCTGGCCAACTTCTTTGTGTTCGACCACTTCCGCCTGATGGACAGTGGTGCGCAGATGGAATTTGTCGCCGAGCGCATGCGCGGTGAAGTCGCCCGTTTTGACATCACTGACAAAGCCGGCAAGGTGGTGGTTGCCAAAGACAAGCGCATCACGGTTCGCCATACCCGCGAACTGGAGACCAGCGGTACCAGCAGCATCAGCGTGCCTGAAGACTTTCTGGTGGGCCGGGTGGTTGCCAAGAACATTGTTGACGCTGAAACCGGTGAAATCATCGCCAAGGCCAATGATGAGTTGACAGAAGTCTTGCTGAAAAAACTGCGCACCTCTGGCGTGCATGATCTGCAAGTGCTGTACACCAACGAGCTTGACCAAGGTTCGTACATTTCGCAAACCCTGCGCTCTGACGAGACGGCTGACGAGTTTGCAGCGCGCGTTCAGATTTACCGCATGATGCGTCCTGGCGAGCCGCCAACCGAAGACGCGGTGCAGGCCCTGTTCCAGCGCCTGTTCTACAACCCGGACACCTACGACCTGTCCAAAGTTGGCCGCATGAAGTTCAACGCCAAAGTAGGCCGCGATTCGTCCACCGGCCCTATGGTGATGACCAACGAGGACATCCTCGCTGTCGTCAAGATCCTGGTTGACCTGCGCAATGGCAATGGCGAAGTCGATGACATCGACCACCTCGGCAACCGCCGTGTGCGTTGCGTTGGTGAACTGGCTGAAAACCAGTACCGTACCGGTCTGGCACGGATTCAAAAAGCCGTGAAAGAGCGTCTGGGCCAGGCCGAGCAAGAGCCCCTGATGCCGCATGACCTCATCAACAGCAAGCCGATTTCGGCTGCGTTGAAAGAGTTCTTCGGTGCCTCGCAGCTGTCGCAATTCATGGACCAGACCAACCCGCTGGCCGAGATCACCCACAAGCGCCGTGTTTCGGCCCTTGGCCCCGGTGGTTTGACCCGCGAGCGCGCAGGTTTTGAAGTGCGTGACGTGCACGTGACCCATTACGGCCGCGTCTGCCCGATTGAAACGCCTGAAGGACCGAACATCGGCCTGATCAACTCACTGGCTTTGTATGCCCGCCTCAATGAATACGGCTTTATTGAAACGCCGTACCGCCGGGTGGTGGACAGCAAGGTCACGATGCAAATCGACTACCTGTCGGCCATCGAAGAAGGCAAATACGTGATCGCCCAGGCGAACGCGTTGCTAGACGATGCCGGCAAGCTGACGGGTGATCTGGTTGCTGCGCGCGAAAACGGCGAGTCCATTCTGGTCGGCGCCGAGCGCGTCCAGTACATGGACGTGTCGCCTGCGCAGATCGTGTCGGTTGCGGCTTCGCTGGTTCCTTTCCTGGAACATGACGATGCGAATCGCGCACTGATGGGTGCCAACATGTCGCGCCAGGCCGTGCCTGTGCTGCGCCCCGAAAAGCCGCTGGTCGGCACCGGTATCGAGCGCGTGGCTGCGGTCGATTCGGGTACTGTCGTCACCGCTACCCGCGGTGGTGTGGTGGACTACGTTGATGCGACCCGTATCGTGGTTCGCGTCAATGACGCAGAAGCCCTGGCTGGCGAAGTCGGCGTGGACATCTACAACCTCATCAAGTACCAGCGCTCCAACCAGAACACCAATATTCACCAGCGTCCCATCGTCAAGATGGGTGACAAGCTGGCCAAGGGTGACGTGATTGCCGACGGCGCATCGACTGACCTGGGCGAAATTGCCATTGGCCAGAACATGCTGATCGCCTTCATGCCCTGGAACGGCTATAACTTCGAGGATTCGATCCTGATTTCCGAGCGTGTAGTGGCCGAAGACCGCTACACCTCGATTCACATCGAAGAACTCGTCGTCATGGCCCGTGACACCAAGCTGGGCTGCGAAGAGATCACGCGCGACATTCCGAACCTGTCCGAGCACCAGCTCAACCGTCTTGACGAGTCCGGCATTATTTATGTCGGTGCTGAAGTCCAGCCGGGCGACACACTGGTCGGCAAGATCACGCCAAAAGGCGAAACCACGCTGACACCGGAAGAAAAACTGCTGCGCGCCATCTTCGGCGAAAAAGCCAGCGATGTGAAAGACACCTCGCTGCGCGTCAGCCAGGGCTCGCGGGGCACCGTCATCGACGTGCAGGTCTTCACCCGTGAAGGCATCGTGCGCGACAAGCGTGCCCAGCAGATCATTGACGACGAGCTGAAACGCTTCCGTCTTGATTTGAACGACCAGCTGCGCATTGTGGAAGCCGATGCGTTTGACCGTATCGAAAAACTCCTCAATGGCAAGATCGCCAACGGTGGTCCCAAAAAGCTGGCCAAGGGCACGAAGATCAACAAGGCCTATCTCGCCGATGTCGAGAAGTACCACTGGTTCGACATCCGTCCTGCAGATGACGAAGTCGCTTCACAGCTTGAAAGCATCAAGAACTCGATGGAGCAGACGCGCCACAGTTTCGATTTGTCTTTCGAAGAAAAGCGCAAAAAATTGACGCAGGGCGACGAGTTGCCAGCGGGCGTGCTCAAGATGGTCAAGGTTTACCTGGCCGTCAAGCGCCACCTGCAGCCAGGTGACAAGATGGCTGGCCGCCACGGCAACAAGGGTGTGGTGTCCAAGATCGTTCCGGTCGAAGACATGCCGCACATGGCCGACGGTACGCCGTGCGACATCGTACTGAACCCGCTGGGCGTACCTTCGCGCATGAACGTCGGGCAGGTACTTGAAGTGCATCTAGGCTGGGCGGCAAAAGGTCTAGGCCAGCGTATTGGTGACATGTTGCAGGCCGAAAGCAAGATCTCCGAGATGCGCAAGTTCATGGACACCATCTACAACAAGTCGGGCCGCGTGGAAGACTTGGCCAAGCTGTCGGATGCCGATATTCTTGAGATGGCCAGCAACCTGACGGGCGGTGTGCCGTTTGCAACTCCTGTGTTCGACGGCGCTTCAGAAGCCGAGATCATGGGTATGCTGCAACTGGCTTATCCGAATGATGTTGCCAAGCTGAAAGGTCTCACAGCCTCGCGTACCCAGGCCCAGCTGTATGACGGCTGCACCGGCGATGCGTTTGAGCGCACCACCACCGTGGGCTACATGCACTTCCTGAAGCTTCACCACCTGGTGGACGACAAGATGCATGCCCGTTCGACTGGCCCTTACTCGCTGGTCACGCAGCAGCCTCTGGGCGGCAAGGCGCAGTTCGGTGGACAGCGTTTCGGCGAGATGGAGGTCTGGGCGCTGGAAGCTTACGGCGCTGCCTACACGCTGCAAGAGATGCTTACCGTCAAGTCCGACGACGTGGTCGGGCGAACCAAGGTCTACGAGAGCATCGTCAAGGGCGAGCACGCGATCACGGCAGGTATGCCAGAGTCGTTCAACGTGCTGGTCAAAGAGATTCGTTCGCTGGGCATCGACATCGAGCTTGAGCGCAGCTAGTGGCCTTGCGGGACAGACCAGGATTGCAAAGCAATCTGCTCTGTCCTCAACTAACCGGATACCTTGTGGGACAGACCAAGAAAAGCAAGGCTTTTTTGCTCTGTCCTCAACTGATTAAAAGGAATTAGCGTCATGAAATCATTACTCGACCTGTTCAAGCAATTCACGCCGGATGAGCATTTCAGTGCCATCAAGATCGGCATGGCTTCGCCCGAGAAGATCCGTTCATGGTCTTTCGGTGAAGTCAAAAAGCCTGAAACCATCAACTACCGCACTTTCAAACCAGAGCGCGACGGCCTTTTTTGCGCCAAGATTTTTGGCCCCATCAAGGACTACGAATGCCTGTGCGGCAAGTACAAGCGTCTCAAGCACCGTGGTGTGATCTGCGAGAAGTGCGGCGTTGAAGTCACGCAGACCAAGGTTCGCCGCGAGCGCATGGGTCACATCGACCTGGCCGCACCGTGCGCGCACATCTGGTTTTTGAAGTCGCTGCCGTCGCGTCTGGGCCTGGTGCTCGACATGACACTGCGCGACATCGAGCGTGTGCTGTACTTTGAAGCCTATGTGGTGACGGATCCTGGCATGACCCCGCTGAAGAAGTTCAGCATCATGTCGGAAGACGACTTTGATGCCAAGCACAAGGAACACGGCGACGAGTTCACTGCCAAGATGGGTGCCGAGGGCATCAAGGACTTGCTCCAAGGTCTAGTTCTTGACGACGAAATCGACAAGCTGCGCAATGACCTGACCGGCTCTGAAATCAAGATCAAGAAAAACGCCAAACGTTTGAAATTGATGGAAGCGTTCAAGAAATCCGGCATCAAGCCGCACTGGATGGTGCTCGACGTACTGCCCGTGTTGCCGCCGGACCTGCGTCCGCTGGTGCCACTCGATGGCGGCCGTTTTGCGACCTCTGACCTGAACGATCTTTATCGCCGCGTTATCAACCGCAACAGCCGCCTGCGCCGTTTGCTGGAACTGAAAGCGCCCGAAATCATTGCCCGCAATGAAAAGCGCATGTTGCAGGAAGCAGTCGATTCGCTGCTCGACAACGGTCGTCGTGGCAAGGCCATGACGGGCGCCAACAAGCGCGCGCTGAAGTCGCTGGCCGACATGATCAAGGGCAAGTCAGGCCGTTTCCGCCAAAACTTGCTGGGCAAACGCGTCGACTACTCCGGTCGCTCTGTCATTACCGTGGGCCCGACGCTCAAGCTGCATCAGTGCGGTTTGCCAAAGCTGATGGCGCTGGAGTTGTTCAAGCCCTTCATCTTTGCCCAGCTCGAAGTGCGCGGCATTGCCACGACCATCAAGGCCGCCAAGAAAGAAGTTGAATCCGGCACACCAGTGGTGTGGGACATCCTGGAAGAGGTGATCAAGGAGCACCCGGTGATGCTGAACCGTGCGCCCACGCTGCACCGTTTGGGTATCCAGGCTTTTGAGCCCATCCTGATCGAAGGCAAGGCGATACAGCTGCACCCGCTCGTCTGCTCGGCTTTCAACGCCGACTTCGACGGTGACCAGATGGCGGTTCACGTGCCGCTGTCGGTGGAAGCGCAGATGGAATGCCGCACGCTGCTGCTGGCTTCGAACAATATTTTGTTCCCGGCCAATGGCGAGCCTTCCATCGTTCCGTCGCAAGACGTAGTGCTGGGTCTTTATTACACGACCCGTGAGCGTACCAACGGCAAGGGCGAAGGCATGGTGTTCTCCGACACCGGCGAAGTCCGCCGCGCCTTTGACGCGGGTGAGCTTGACCTGAACGCCCGTATCAACGTGCGTTTGACCGAGTACACCAAGGACAAGGCCAGCGGCGAATTTGTGCCATCGACCAAGCTGTGGGAAACCACCGGCGGCCGTGCATTGCTGTCTGAAATTCTGCCCAAAGGTCTGCCTTTCTCCAACCTCAACAAGGCCTTGAAGAAAAAGGAAATCTCCAAGCTCATCAACGTGTCTTTCCGCAAATGCGGTTTGAAAGAGACCGTGGTGTTTGCCGACAAGCTATTGCAGTCGGGCTTCCGCCTGGCGACCAAGGCCGGTATTTCGATCTGTATCGACGACATGCTGATCCCGAAAGAAAAGCCGAGCATCATTGCCCGCGCCCAAAAAGATGTCAAAGAGATCGGGAAGCAATATCTCTCGGGTCTGGTGACTTCCGGTGAGCGTTACAACAAGGTGGTCGATATCTGGGGCAAGGCTAGCGACGAAGTGTCCAAGGTGATGATGGCCCAGCTCTCCAAAGAGCGCGTGCTTGACCGTCACGGCAAGGAAGTCGAACAGGAGTCCTTCAATTCCATCTACATGATGGCCGACTCCGGTGCCCGCGGTTCTGCAGCGCAGATTCGTCAGGTCGCTGGTATGCGCGGTTTGATGGCCAAGCCTGACGGCTCCATCATTGAAACTCCCATCTTGGCCAACTTCCGCGAAGGCCTGAACGTGCTGGAGTACTTCATCTCCACCCACGGTGCACGCAAAGGCTTGGCTGACACGGCACTTAAAACCGCCAACTCCGGTTACCTGACCCGCCGTTTGTGCGACGTGGTGCAGGACCTGGTGGTGACGCAGGACGACTGCGGCACGCAAAACGGCTCTGTCATGCGCGCCATTGTCGAGGGCGGTGAAGTCATTGAATCGCTGCGCGACCGCATCCTTGGCCGCACTGCGATCGAGGACATCCTGCACCCCGAAAACCGCTCGGTACTGGCCAAAGCCGGCATCATGCTGGACGAAGACCTGATCGAAGAGCTTGAACTGGCTGGTGTTGATGAAGTCAAGGTGCGTACCGCATTGAACTGCGAAACCCGCTTTGGCCTGTGCGCCAAGTGCTATGGCCGCGATTTGGGTCGTGGCGGTCTCATCAACATCGGCGAAGCGGTCGGCATTATTGCCGCCCAGTCGATTGGCGAGCCAGGCACGCAGCTGACGATGCGCACCTTCCACATCGGTGGTGCCGCATCGCGTGCTGCGATTGCTTCCAGTGTTGAGGCCAAGTCCAACGGCGTGATCGGTTTCAATGCACCTATGCGTTATGTGACCAATAGCAAGAAAGAACTCGTGGTGATCGCCCGTTCCGGCGAGATCGTCATCCATGACGAGCATGGCCGTGAGCGCGAGCGCCACAAGGTGCCGTACGGCGCCATACTGGCGGTCAAGGCTGACCAGCACATCAAGGCTGGTGCCATCCTCGCCAACTGGGACCCGCTGACCCGCCCCATCATCACCGAGTTCGCGGGCAAGACGCTGTTCGAGAACGTCGAAGAAGGTGTCACGGTTGCCAAGCAGCTCGACGAGGTGACCGGTCTGTCCACCCTGGTGGTGATCGATCCGAAGCGTCGCGGCTCGACCAAGGCGGGTCTGCCCCGGGTCAAGCTGATCGACGCGAACGGCAACGAAGTCAAGATCCCCGGTACCGATCATTCAGTGACGATTGGCTTCCAGATCGGCGCGCTGGTTCAGGTGCGTGATGGTCAGGATGTCGGCCCCGGCGAAGTGCTGGCGCGTATTCCGGTCGAAGGCCAGAAAACCCGCGACATCACCGGCGGTTTGCCGCGTGTGGCCGAGTTGTTTGAAGCCCGCACGCCGAAAGACAAGGGTACGCTGGCCGAGATGACCGGTACTGTGTCATTTGGTAAAGAGACCAAAGGCAAGATTCGCCTGCAAATCACCGACCCGGAAGGCAAAGTCTGGGAAGACCTGGTGCCGAAAGAGAAGAATATTCTGGTCCACGAAGGTCAGGTTGTGAACAAGGGCGAGTCGATTGTCGACGGCCCGGCCGACCCGCAAGATATTCTGCGTTTGCTCGGTATGGAAGAGCTGGCTCGCTACATCGTCGATGAAGTGCAGGACGTTTACCGCCTGCAGGGCGTGAAGATCAACGACAAGCACATTGAAGTGATTGTTCGCCAAATGTTGCGCCGCGTGGTGGTGGGTGATGTCGGTGACTCCACCTACATCGCCGGCGAGCAGGTCGAGCGTTCGGTCATCCTGGATGTCAACGATGCGCTGCGCAAGGAAGACAAAATTCCTGCAACCTTCACCAATCTGCTGCTCGGTATTACCAAGGCATCGCTGTCGACCGATTCGTTTATTTCAGCGGCTTCCTTCCAAGAAACCACCCGCGTGCTCACCGAGGCTGCCATCATGGGCAAGCGCGACGAGCTGCGCGGCCTGAAAGAAAACGTCATCGTTGGCCGTTTGATCCCCGCCGGTACCGGCATGGCCTACCACGAGGCCCGCAAAGCCAAAGACCTGATGGACGATGCCGAGCGCCGCGCCATCGCCGAAGCCGAAGCCGCTGAACTTGAAGCTATCATGCCGGTTGAGGCGGGTGCGGACGGGGCTACGGCTGAGTAAGCCTTACTGACTGGAAGCTTTTGAAAAGCGCTCTTGCCTCTTTCGGGTTTGAGCGCTTTTTTTGGTTTTCAGTACGGGTTACTACCCATGACGTCCCCAGCATCTGGCGTTAAATTATTAACGTCAGCCAAACCCCTCAGGAGAAGTTATGAGAGTCAAAACCAAAGTAAACACCCGCCTTGCCATGTCGCTGCTCTGCCTGGCGCTGTGCCCGCTGGCACAGGCCCAAACGCAAACGCAGGCGCAAACCGGCAGCAAAGAGGCGCTGTACGCCGCAAGCTTGGCCGCCACCTGCGCCAATTGTCACGGTACCAAGGGCAAGGCCGTAGCGGGTTCCAGCGTTACGTCACTGGCGGGCCTCGATAAAAGCTATATCGCAGGGCAAATGAGGGCTTTCAAGACCGGAACCCGCCCGGCTACGCTGATGCACCAGATCAGCAAGGGCTATAGCGAGGCGCAAATCGAGTCCATGGCGAGCTACTTTTCAGCGCAGAAGAAATAAGGAATATGCACCATGAATACGCATCAAAACAGCCTCGCCAGGTTTGCTTCCTTGTCTTCTACAGCCGGTTTTAAACGCCGCTCTTTTTTGCAGTCGTCAGCTGCGTTGGGTTTGCTCGGGCTGGCGGGTTGCGCCACCACGTCGATTCCGTCCAAGGCCAAAGTGGTCGTGATTGGCGCTGGCTACGGCGGCGCAACAGCGGCGAAATATGTGCGGATGCTGTCGGACTACAAAATCGATGTGGTGCTGATCGAGCCGCAAGCTGCCTTTGTCTCCTGCCCCATTTCCAATCTGGTGTTGGCCGGTAGCAAGCAGATGCGTGACATCACCACGCCCTACACAGGCTTGTCGAAAAACCATGGCATCACCCTCGTCAAGGACTACGCCAGCGCCATTGATACTGCAAAGAAAACCGTCACCCTTGCAGGCGGCGCCACCATTGCCTACGACAAACTAGTGGTGTCGCCCGGCATTGAAGAGATGTTTGGCAGCGTTGCAGGCCTACAGCAAGCCAATGCCTCGGGGCAGATTTTACAGGCCTGGAAGGCCGGTGCCGAGACCGTCGCACTCAGAAAGCAACTCGAGGCCATGCCCGACGGCGGCGTGTACGCCATCGCCATCCCGGAAGCGCCGTACCGCTGCCCACCCGGCCCGTATGAGCGGGCCTCGGTGATCGCCGGTTACTTCAAGGCCGTCAAACCGCGCAGCAAGGTGTTGATTCTGGATGCCAACCCCGATGTCGCCTCCAAGGGCCCGCTGTTCAAGAAGGTCTGGGCCGAACAATACAAGGGCATCATTGAATACCGTGGCCAGCACAAGGCAACCGCGGTGGACGCAAAAGCCGGCAGCATCAAGTTTGAGGTGCAGGATGACGTGAAGGCCAATGTGCTCAATGTGCTGCCGGACATGCGCGCTGGCACCATCGCAGTTCAAACGGGATTGAACAACATGGGCAACAAGCGCTGGTGTGGTGTTAATTACCTGACCTTTGAATCCACCGTGGCGAAAGACGTTTTTGTGCTCGGCGACTCGATTCAGATCGCACCGGCCATGCCCAAGAGCGGCCACATGGCCAACAGCCAGGGCAAGGTGGCGGCGGCGGCCATCGTGGCGCAGTTGTCGGGCTGGGAGGTCAATCCCGCGCCCATGCTGACCAATACCTGCTACAGCTTTGTCGACAACAAAAACGTCATCCACGTTGCCAGCGTGCATGAATATGTGGTGGCGGAGAAAACCTTCAAGACCGTTGCCGGTTCGGGCGGCGTCAGTCCCGGGCCGACCGAGCTGGAAGGTATTTACGCGCTGGACTGGGCGCGCAACATCTGGGCCGATACGCTCGTTTGACCGGCCCGCGAAGGCTGGTCTAATAGGCGCAGCGCCGTCCGCCTCCGGACGGCTTGAAACGGCGGGCTCCCCCAGGGGGCTACCGCCACAGGATTCATGCAAGACAACAAGACCCAAGTCCCCCTGTGGCGCCAGTTGCAGGGGGCGGCTTCACTGCTGCTTGCCGTGCGTGAGGGTCAGTCCATGACGGTGGCACTGCTTGATGTTGACGCTGTTCTGCGGCCCGGCGTTCAGGCGCTTGGCTTTCATACGCTGCGCTGGCTGGGCCGCGCTGAGGCCATTCGCCAGCAACTCGCCAAGCGCCCGCCACCGCCCGAAGCTGACGCTTTGTTGTGCGTCGCGTTGGCCCTCATTTGCACTGATGAAGATGCGTCCTACACCGCGCACACCCTGGTTGACCAAGCCGTTGAAGCCGCCAAACGCAGCGAGACAACGACGCACCAAGCCAGCTTTATCAACGGCTGCCTGCGGCGGTTTTTGCGTCAGCGCGATGCGCTGCTGGAGGTGGCTGCTGGCTATCCGCAAGCACTCTGGAATCACCCTCAGTGGTGGATAGACCGTGTTCGCAAAGACCATCCGGCTCAGTGGCAAGAAATTTTGCACGCCAACAACGCCAAAGCACCACTTATTCTGCGAATCAACCAACGAAAAACGACTCAAACCGCCTATTTACAGGCGCTGGCAGCTATCAATATTGAAGCGACAGCGGTGCAGGGCCAGGGTGTTATTTTGGCTCTGGCAGGTCCGGTAACGGGACTTCCGGGTTTTGCTGAAGGTCATTTTTCAGTGCAGGATGCGGCGGCGCAATTGGCCGCACCGCTGCTGCTGGATGGACTAAAGGGTAGCGCCAAATTGAAAATCCTGGATGCCTGCGCCGCACCCGGCGGCAAAACCGGGCATCTGCTGGAGCTGGCTGACTGCGCTGTGACAGCACTCGACATTGACGCCAACCGCTGCGAGCGTACTGCACAGAACCTACAGCGCCTTGGCCTTGCAGCCGACATCAAGGTGGGTGATGCAGCCAGGCCTGCCGACTGGTGGGATGGTGAGCTTTACGACGGCATCCTGCTCGATGCGCCGTGTACCGCATCAGGTATCGTCAGGCGGCATCCGGATGTGCGCTGGCTGCGCAGGCCGACAGACATTGCACAGCTCTCAGCCATTCAGGCCAATCTCCTCAAAACGCTGTGGCCGCTGCTCAAGGCTGGCGGGCGATTGCTGTATTGCACCTGCTCGGTGTTCCGGGCGGAGGGTGAGCAGCAGATAGAAACGTTTCTTACGCACCACACAGACGCTCTTTTAATGCCGTCACCAGGCCATTTACTACCCAAAAGTGGCGCGCGGAACCCGGTCTGCACGGACAATTTGTTGCGTGAGCATGACGGTTTTTATTACGCACTTCTTGAAAAGCACGGCGCTTGATGCCGTGATGCGCTGCCTTGCCATCTTGGGTCTGTGCTTTTTGATGGCGCACAGCATTCAGTCTGCGTCGGCTGCCGAACTCTCGCAGCTGAAAGTCGAGCGCACCGATGATGGTGTTTATCTGTCAGCCCTCGTCGTGTTTGACCTGACGCCCGTGGTTGAAGATGCCTTGATAAAGGGCATTCCCATGTTTTTCGTAGTGGAAGCCGACATTTACCAAAATCGCTGGTACTGGACGGATCGCCGTGTGGCCAGTGCAACCCGTACCATACGCCTGGCTTTTCAACCCTTGACGCGGCGCTGGCGTGTCAATATCGTCACGGGGCTTAGCAACAATTCGGACGGGCTGCGGGCCACCCTTAACCAGAACTACGACACATTACCCGATGCCCTGTCTGCGGTGCAGCGCCTGTCGCGCTGGCGGATTGCCAACAACACGGAAGTCGATCCGGATGTCGTATACAAGTTTCAGTTCAGCTTCCGGCTGGATCTGTCGCAACTGCCCAGGCCTTTTCAGATTGGCGTTGCAGGGCAAAAGGACTGGAACATTGCGGTACAGGCCAGTGAGCGCCTGCAGATAGTCGCACCCAAGGGCATTTTTCAAACTGGCGATAAAGCCAAAGCAGTCGTGCCACCCGTCAAAGAGGCCGACAAGTGAGTTTGAAGGGCCAAGCGTTTTCTCTGAAAAACAGCCCGGCGTTTAAATGGACGATGGGCATAGGCGCGGGTGTCATGGTGGCCCTGAGCTTGGTGCTGATGTTTTTACTCACGCAGGCCACCGGCAACCGCGAGCTCTACGAGCGCAATTACGCGCGCTTGTTGGTTCTCAATATTGTGGTGGCGGCCCTGCTGCTGCTGGTGATTGGCTGGATTGGTGTGCGGCTGCTGCTGCGCTTGAAGCAGGGCCACTTTGGCAGCCGTCTGCTGGTCAAGCTGGCGGCCATTTTTGCCTTGGTCGGGCTGATGCCTGGCCTGATGATTTATGTGGTGTCTTACCAGTTTGTGTCGCGCTCCATCGAGAGCTGGTTTGATGTGAAAGTCGAGGGTGCGCTTGACGCTGGCCTTAACCTGGGGCGCGCCACGCTCGATGCCATGGCGCTTGATCTGGGCAGTAAAACCCGGCAGGCCGCTAGCCAGATTGCAGAAACGCCCGATGCCATGGCGGTCCTGGCGCTCGACAGGATGCGCGATCAGCTGTCTGCGACAGATGTTGTGCTCTGGAGTGCCGCTGGGCAGGTCATTGCCAGCGTCGGTGATTCGCGTTTCACCATCAATCCCGAACGCCCGACTGCGCAACAGTTTCGCGCCGCCAGAACGCAGCGTGTGGTCACGCAAATAGAAGGCCTGGACGAAGTCGTGGCGACTGGCTCAGGCGAGCCTGCAAGCGGCACTGCAGCTGTCGCCGGCAGTCCTCAGACGGCACGTATCAGGGCCATTGCGGTTATCCATAATCCCAACGTCGGCTTGCTGGGAGAGGTGCGGTTTTTGCAAGTGACCCAGAGCATTCCTGCAAGTGTGGTGGCCAATGCCATTGCCGTGCAGGAGGCGAATCGCGAATACCAGGAGCGTGCGCTGGCCAGAGGCGGTCTGCGCAAAATGTACATAGGCACGCTCACGCTCAGTTTATTTCTGGCAGTGTTCAGTGCCGTGTTGCTGGCAGTATTGCTGGGCAATCAACTGGCCAAGCCATTGCTGTTGCTGGCAGAAGGCGTGCGGCAGGTTGCACTCGGTGACCTGACCCCCAAAGCCGCCTTGCAAGGCAAGGATGAACTGGGCGGCCTGACCCGTTCATTTGCCGACATGACGCAGCAACTGCTGGAAGCGCGCTCTGCCGTGCAGCAAAGCATGAGTCAGGTTGACGCAGCGCGGGCCAACCTGCAGACCATTCTGGACAACCTCACGGCGGGTGTCATTGTGCTGGACGTGCGTGGCCGCATTCAGTCCAGCAACCCCGGTGCCACCCGTATATTGCGCGTACCGCTGGCAGCCCAGCATGGCAAATTGCTGGCTGAAATTCCTGGCCTTGAGGGTTTCGCCAAGGAGGTTCAAGCCCAGTTTTCAAACTTTCTCAGTGACGCAAACAGCAGCCATGGTGCGCCTCATGGCCAGGAGCAATGGCAGCAGTCGTTTGAACTGAATGCGGCCATGCCGGGTGCCCCGGATAACGCCATAACACTGATCGCACGCGGTGCCAAAATGCCTGGCACCGAAGAGTTTTTGCTGGTCTTTGATGATGTCTCTGAAATGGTCTCCGCCCAGCGTGCGCAGGCTTGGAACGAAGTCGCCCGACGTCTGGCGCATGAGATTAAAAACCCGCTGACACCGATCCAGCTGTCGGCCGAACGTCTTGAAATGAAACTTGCCGGAAAGCTCGATGCATCTGGTCAAGCTTTGCTGACCAAGTCGGTCAAAACAATTGTCGATCAGGTCGATGCGATGAAGCGACTGGTCAACGAGTTTCGTGATTACGCGCGCCTGCCGGCGGCTGAACTTAAACCGCTGGATCTCAATGCACTGATTGGTGAGGTGATGCAGCTCTACGCTGGAGACGGTGTCAGCGGCAGCATCAACACCGAGCTTGACATGCGGGCACCACTGATTCAAGGCGATGCGCAACAATTACGGCAAGTGATTCATAATCTCGTACAGAACGCCCAGGACGCGCAAGAGGGCAATCCATCAGGTGTGGTGACCATCAAGACCGACTACGCACAAGCTTCAGGCCGTGTGCGCCTGAGCGTACGCGACAATGGCACAGGTTTCCCCGAGCACATTCTCAAGCGTGCCTTTGAGCCTTACGTCACAACCAAGCTCAAGGGTACCGGCCTGGGCTTGGCGGTAGTCAAGAAAATAGCCGATGAACACGCTGCGCGTGTCGATATTTCCAATCGCGTGGTGAATGATCTTGTGCAAGGTGCGCAAGTATCGTTATCATTTGCGGTTGTGATCTAACAACACATTCGGTAACAACGGCAGGGTAGCAACTCAATCATGGCAAATATTTTGGTGGTCGACGATGAACTGGGGATACGCGACCTTCTCTCAGAAATCCTCAATGACGAGGGGCATCAGGTTGAACTGGCTGAAAATGCGGCGCAGGCCAGAGCCGCACGCAACCGCAGCAAGCCTGATCTGGTGTTACTTGACATCTGGATGCCTGACACTGACGGCGTGACCTTGCTCAAGGAGTGGTCGTCTGGTGGCCTGCTCACCATGCCGGTCATTATGATGAGTGGTCATGCAACGATAGACACCGCTGTAGAGGCTACAAAAATAGGTGCGATGGCGTTTTTGGAAAAACCCATCACACTGCAAAAGCTGCTTAAGGCCGTTGAGCAGGGACTTACCAAATCTACAGGCCGCAAGATGGTCACGCTTGGCACGGTCGTAAGCCCGACTGGCCTGACGCTAGCAGCAGCCATGACCGGCGCTACGTTGCCGATTGCTGTTGAGATCGGCCCTCAAGCCACGCAGAGCTTTCTGCTCGAAAAGCCCTTGCGTGATGCGAGGGATGAATTCGAAAAAGCGTATTTTGAATTTCATCTTGCAAAGGAAGGCGGGTCCATGACCCGTGTGGCAGAAAAGACCGGCCTGGAGCGCACGCATCTCTATCGTAAGCTGAAGCAGTTGGGTGTTGACCTCACGCGAGGCAAGCGTACTACGTGACGGTTTGATGAGGCGTTGGTAGCATGCAGCCATGACATATAATAGAAAGCTTGGCCCGGTAGCTCAGTCGGTAGAGCAGAGGACTGAAAATCCTTGTGTCGGTGGTTCGATTCCGCCCCAGGCCACCAGTATTGAAAGCCTCACTTTTTTTCGAGAGTGGGGCTTTTTTCATGGCGCATTAGCGGAGCGCCAAGCGGAGCGACTGGGCGCATTGGGCAGACTCGGTTCGGCTTGGGTTCGGCGAACTTGGGCGGTTGTGCCCACGCAGTTCAGCTTTGCATGTCGTTTGTGCCGGTGGGCGGAAAAACCTTGGGGATTCAGATCGCCACATCAGGGAAAGCACGACTCTTGAGGACGTTTTTCGGTGTCATACTTGGCCTCATGCGGTTGAATTTCCTATCCTTCGACGACGGATTTCACCCCGCGAGATTGAAAGCGCGTCGCACGAGCAAGTATTTTGCCGTTGAAGCCGCACCTGGTAAAGCGTGTTCCGTTCTGCTGTCCCCCGAGATGCCGGACTTCGACATCCAGCAGCCGTACATTGTCAGTAAAGGCAGCAAACGTGTCACGGTAAATTACGACCCTGACATCCGCGTCCTGCTGGAACAGGTCCGCCTCACCGGCGACCGCAGCCGCCTGTGGTTTATGAAGGTCGATCTGTCGGACTGAAATCACCCGTTACGGATTTGCGTTTTCCGCATCGGTCCACGTGTCGGTTCGGAATGGTGACGCAGGCAGATCAGCGGCGTTGTTGAGATTGGGCTCGGCCAGTTGGTGCCAGCCGAAGCGGACGGCTGCAGGTTTGGTGACTCCTTCAACGCTGACAACGACGGTATCACCCGCGATCTTTGCAGTCGCTTTGACGAACTTCTTGTCTTCGCCGGCAATCGACCACCAGGAGAGGTCCTTCCCATCGCGGGACTTCAGACCGACCGCATGTTGAAATGTGATGATCGCCTTGTTGCCGTCCGCTTTCATCGACTTGTACAGCGGGCCGGAGTAGACCAAACCGGCCTTGCCGTACGTATTCGCCAGTGCCCACAGCGACAATCGACGTCCGACTTCCTGCTTATTCGGTGGGTGAATATCGTTGAGTGTTGTGATGTCCGTTAATACGGCCATCCCTGTGTTCTTGACCGCCAGGGTTGCCGACTGTGCTTCCCAGATGCCAGCCAAGCGAGTCGGATCACCGCCGTAGTTGTAGGGTGCCAGTTGTGCGAACAGGAAAGGAAAATCACGGTTGCCTTCCTGATTCCAGACGGAACGCCAGCCTTCAATCAAACCTCGCTTGAGCTGATAATAATGCATTCCCTGTCCGTTGTTGGACTCGCCCTGATACCACAAGAACCCACGAATGCCGAACGGGACAATCGGATGAATCATCCCGTTGTAGAGGCCTGTATGCTGGAAGTTACTGTTGAGCGGATGGCCGGGAAGATTCGCTGGCACTGCAGGCAATACATCGCCGGGCTTTGCGGCCTCGACGGCATGGTCGTATACCTTGATCGCGTCCGCGTACTGAGCAAGATTATCAGCATATCCATGCAGCAGGCCCAGCCATTCTTTTTTCTCGCCGTCAAGCTCGGGGATCGCCGTGTATCCCTGTGGCGGAATCCATGGCTGAATGCGAGTTCCGCCCCAGGCCGTGGTGATCAGACCAACGGGCATATCCAGCTGCTGATGGATCTCGCGACCAAAGAAGAACAGCACCGCTGAAGACCCCGCAACAGTCTCCGGTGCGCACTCAACCCACTGTGCCGCAACATGCTCCGACGGTGTTCCTGACGGGATCAGCGGAATTATGAATAGTCGAATTTTTGGAAACTTCGCACTCGCGATTTCCTGCTGACCGTTGATCGACTTCGCGACATCCCGCTGCATATTAGACTGGCCTGAGCCCGCCCAGACTTCCCCGATCAGGATATTGGAGACTTTGATCTCGTTCTTTCCTTTCACCGTCATCTCATGCGGACCGCCAGCGGTCTTAATGGCGGGAAGCGTGACCTTCCACTTGCCAGCTCCGTCTGCCGTGCTCTTGACGTTGGAGTCACCAAGCGTGACAGTGACATCTTCGCCAGGATCAGCCCAGCCCCAGATCGGAAGTGGAATGTCCTTCTGCAGGACCATGTTGTTGCTGATCACTTCCGGCAACCGAACATCAGCCTGCACAGTTGCGACACCTGCGAGCAATGCTCCCAAAGCCGCGATCAGACACCTTTGAACGTGCTTCATACTTTGATACTCCTGAGTTTCTTCGTTTTAACGGCTAGCCGAAGGCGTCGGTTTTCTGGTAAATTGCCTACGCCTACGGCTAGCCGTTAAACGAATTTTGCTCGATAACTTGTGCATGAGGGAAAGCGGGGTCAGTTCTAACATTCCAACATTTCAGCATACACAACAATCACATAAATCACGGGGTCAGACCTTACGTTTGACAGCCAAAAGCAGGGCTTCCAGAAAACTTTCGTGTCGATGACCTCAGAAGCTCATTTAGTGCTCGGTATCTTGGGGCTGGCGGCAGTATCTTTTCTCTCCAGAAATTGCTTGGACATCAAGACGTACGAACCACGGCAACTCATTACGCCCGTCTGTCGGCGAAGTCGCTACTCGACGCCGCAAATGTCGGCACTGTGGCGATGCCGAAACTGGAAGCGATGGCCGCATAGAGGTCCATAGCCGGGCTCAGAATTGGCAGCACTGGAGCCCACCAGAGACACCGCAATTTTGCGTCATGAGTCCGGTCGGCCAAGGCTCGGCGTTCGGTATCGCTATTGCCTTGATTCACATAGAAAAAACGTATGGCCATCCATCCGGCCGGACCAAAAGAGTTCGGCAGCAGGTTCGGCAGCAAGACCCCAACAGGCAAAAAACCGTTACGTTTCTTCGCACTAGGCAGAGGGGTGTCTTGGACTGAAAATCCTTGTGTCGGTGGTTCGATTCCGCCCCAGGCCACCAGATTGAAAGCCTCACTTTTTTTTCGAGAGTGGGGCTTTTTTGTTGGCCGGGTAGCGGAGCGATCGGCGGAGCGCTGGCGGCATAGGACCTACGGGGTTCGGCTTGGGGTTCGGAGAACTTGGGTGGCTGTGCCCTACTTCTGGTACAAATGGAAATAGCCGAATCCAGTCATCTCCATGTCCAAAAAATCGACGTGGTTCAAAAGCGCCGCCTTTAGGTAACACTGGCATGTGAATTTTGGACGCTTTGCCTATGACTCAACCGATGGCCACCCGAAAAAGTGCTACCCGTTTTTGAGCCACACCGCATGAATGCAATCAGCCTAGGGTAAATACGGGGGGGGGGTGACTGTAAAGACATGTTTTCCACACACAATGAAATGATCCGTGCTTAATCGGTTGTCACAGAAGTGGCTCGGTTAGTTTGAACAACATTCCCCGCTTGATAAGTGGACTCTGAGCGGATTGCAAACGGTGCAGAGCTGAAAAGTGACGTTGAAATTCCTTATATCCTTCCGGGACACACTATGACAGCCAACCTCAAGACCCATTTCAGTCCAGCCGCGATGACACACTTTTTTAAGCGGCTCATATTTGCGATTGGGCTGGGCACGGCATGCAGTGTGCAAGCCGTAACACTGGCGCTGGCGGACGTGCCCTTGTATGCGGTCGCCCTGGTTGCCGAGTCCGAGGGTTATTTCAAAGCCGAGGGTTTGGATTTGAAAATCATACGTTGCGTGATTGGCACGCGTTGCCTCAAGCATCTGACTGACGGTGAAGCCCAGTATGCGACAGTGGCCGATACCCCCATCATGCTGGCCAGTCTCGCCGGTGCGAAATTTGACGTGTTGGCCACGCTGGCAACCACGAGCCGGCTAAATCGTTTGATAGCCCGGGCTGACCATGGCATCAAGGGTGTAGCGGATTTGAAGGGCAAACGCATCGGCGTTATCAAAGGCACGATCGCGCATTATTACACCGACACGCTGTTGCAATTCTACGGCTTGCTGCCAGCGCAATACACACTCGTCGGTTTAGAAGCCGCTGATCAGGCTGGCCCATTGTTACGTGGCGAGATCGATGCCGCCGGGCTGTTTGACCCCGTCGGTTATAAGACCTTGAAAACGCTTGGTAGCAATGCGGTGCTGATACCGGACCAGAAAATTTTCACAATTGCAGCCAATCTGGTGGGGTTGCCGATCGCTGCGGGCGGGCGTGATGAAGATCCGATAAAGTTGCTGCGCGCGTTGAAACGCGCACAGCACCTGATCATAAGCAAGCCTGCGCGTGCGCACGCCATCGTCGCATCACGGCTAAAACTAGACCTGGCTGACGTGGAAGCGATTTGGAACAATTATGATTTTGAATTAGCACTCACGCAAACGCTGCTTACCTCCCTGGAAGCACAGGCACGCTGGGCGCTGCGTGAAAATCTGGTACCGGGCGGAAAGATGCCGGACTACCTGGACTATGTGCGTATTGGACCATTGAAAACAGTTGATCGCCGCGCGGTCACCCTGATCAAGTAAATCTCGTGCGCATTCGTCAGCAACTGATCGCCGGCATAGGCCTGGCGCTACTGGTGATAAGCATAGGCTTGGTTGTCACCGCAGTGGGTGTGCAGAAAATAAAAAATATTAATCAAGAAACTGCGGCTATGCAGTTGGTCTCCCGACATGCCGCGAGCCTGCTGGTGATTGGGCAAGATTATGTCATGCATGGTAGCCCCAGGGCGGCCAGACAATGGCGCGCGGTATTGGGCGAATTGCAGTTAGCCTTGAATAACATTGAGCCATCCTCACAGGCTACTCAGCTTGTTTTGCTAAATTTAAAGCAGCATACGGATGCCCTTCCGCCCCTGTTTTCAGTGCTTGAGACTGCCAGCGGCGCAGAAAAAAACACCTGGGCCGATCTGCTGGTAGAGAAAACCCGGCACATTAGTGATGACGGATTTAATGCGATGATCGAACTGACCGAACAACGCATTACCTTAGAAGAATTAAATTTTACTGTTCGGCTTGTGGTGCTGTTGCTGCTGCTGGCCCTGCTGGTTGCTATAACGGTGTTTGTCCTAGGCCGAATCTTGCAGCCAATAGCGCGCTTGCAAGCTAACATCTATGCAGTCCAAAGCGGGGACCTGTCGGCACGTATGGGTGATGCTCGTGCAGATGAAATCGGCGATCTGGCGCGTGATTTTGACAATATGACCGAGACGCTGCAAGTGCGTGATGCCGCACTGCGGGCCAGTGAAGTGCGTTTTCGCACCGTGGTGGCGACACTGACCGAAGGGGTGTTTCTGCGCGACGCGCAAGGGCGAATCGTTGATTGCAACGCCAGTGCCGAGCGGATTACTGGCAAGACCCTGGCCCAGATGAAGGGCTTTGTTACGTTTGCGTCAGAGTGGCAGGCGCAGCGCGAAGACGGCTCGCTGATGTCCGTGGAAGAGCTGCCTAGTGTCGTCGCCATACGCACCGGTTTGTCCCAGACAAACGTGGTGGTCGGCTACCGCAAGCCTGACGGCAGCGTTTTGTGGGTGCTGATCAACGCACAGCCGCTATTTGAGGGGTCGGCCGGCACCCTGTCCGGGTTCGTCACCACCCTCGTCGACATCACCGAGCGCAAGCAGGCGCAAGACGAAATCCTGAGTGCCAAGGTGGCCGTGGCCGTGGCCGATGACGCCAACCGTGCCAAGAGCGCATTCCTAGCCAACATGAGCCATGAAATCCGCACCCCGATGAACGGCATCATCGGCATGACCGAACTGGCACTCGACACCGAACTCAATGCGGAACAACGAGGGTACCTGGACTTGGTGAAAGTCTCCGCTGACTCGCTGCTGGACATCATCAACGACATCCTGGACTTCTCCAAGATCGAAGCCGGACACCTGAAAATCGAGAACATCGAGTTTTCGCTGGAGCAGATGCTGCAGGGCACCCTGAAATCACTGGCGGTGCGGGCCCATCAAAAAGGCCTGGAGCTGCTGCTGCACATCGCCCCCGATGTGCCCGACCGCATCATCAGCGACCCTGGGCGCTTGCGCCAAGTACTCGTCAACCTGATCGGTAACGCCATCAAATTCACCCAAACCGGCGAAATCGAAGTAGCCGTCACCCGCCTCAAAGCCAGCACCTCAACCCAGACTCTCCAGACCGAACTGCGCTTTAGCGTACGCGACACCGGCATCGGCATCGCGCGCGAGAAATTCAAGGCCATATTCGACTCCTTCTCGCAAGCCGACACCTCTACCACGCGCCAATACGGTGGCACCGGACTGGGCTTGAGCATCTCGGCCCAACTCGTGACGCTGATGGGCGGACACCTCGGACTCGACAGTGAACTCGGCCAAGGCAGCACCTTTTACTTCACCTTGAGCCTGGCCACCGGCTCCAACAAATCATTTGCCCGCTACCAAAACACCCGGCGGGTGACCGGCCTTGCGGTGTTGATCGTCGACGACAACGCCACCAACCGCAGCTTGCTGCTGCAAATTCTGCGCAACTGGAAGATGGAACCCACGGCCGTAGCCAGCGGTGCCCAAGCCCTGCTGGAACTCGAACGCGCCGCCCAGAGCGGGCAACCCTATACCCTGGCGATACTCGATGTGCAAATGCCCGAGATGGACGGCTTCGTGCTGGCCGAGTGGATACGCCAGCACCCCAAGTACGTGGGCGCCACCGTCATGATGCTGACCACGGTGGGCCAGCGCGGGGACGCGGCCCGCTGTCGCGAGCTGGGGGTGGCCAGCTACTTGGTGAAGCCAATCTCGCAGGTGGAACTGCTTGATGCCATCAAGATGGCACTGGGCGAGCCGGGCCAGCCCAGCGCCCCGCTCATCACCCGGCACTCCTTGCGCGAGAACCGGCGCAAGCTCAAGCTATTGCTGGCCGAAGACAACGCCGTCAACCAAACCCTGGCGGTGCGCTTGCTGCAAAAGCTCGGACACAGCGTGACCGTGGCCAACAACGGTCTGGAGGCCGTAGAACACTGGCAGGCGGGTGGATTTGACGCCATCCTGATGGATATCGACATGCCGCTCATGAACGGCTATGAGGCCACGCAGCGCATCCGCGCGCTGGAGCAAGCCAGCGGCGGGCTCGTCCCGGTTCATATCCCGATCGTGGCGATGACGGCCCACGCCATGCAGGGCGCACGCGAGACCTGTTTAAGCCACGGCATGGACGGCTATCTGACCAAGCCCATCGACACCGAAGCACTCTGGGGCGAGCTTGATGGGCTGGCACAGGCCAGGGAGGCTGCGGCTGCACCCACCTCAGCACCCGAGCAATAAACACCCGCACCGCAGACCGCCAAAGTAGCGGATTTCGCGGCGGCCCGCCAGACCATGGACAACGACCGCGAGTTGTTCGAGGAAATTGTGAAGCTGTTCCAGAGCGATGCGCCGGTGCAGATGCAGCACATTCGCCAGGCGCTGGTGCAGGGCGACAGCGCAGCGGTGCACCGGGGTGCGTACAGCATCAAGGGAATGGCGGCCATCTTCAGCGCTGAACGCACCGTGCAGGTGGCGGCCCGGCTTCAGCAGTTGACTGCACTGGGGGCGCTCAATCCGGGTGCGCTGGAGGCTGCGACCGAGCTGGAGGTGGCTATGGCTGACCTGCAGGCAGCATTGCTGCTTTATCAATGGTGAGGCGATGGTTCTGAGCGTGCTTCAAAATCAACGGGTTTTCGGGTGGCCATCTGTCATAGGCATCCAAATGTCCGTGTCAACCAAAAACTTTTTGAACCACGCATGGATTTCTAATTTTCAAAAAATTTGAAAATGACTCAGGCAACGCGGGCCACCCCCCCTTGGTTTTTATTTCTGTGGCCGGGATGTTTTTTCTCATGGGCGCGTGGGTTTCAATTTCTGAAAATTTCGGCAGACACGGGCGTGTGGGTCCCTTGTACGGGTAGCTGAGCAAAGACCCTATGGCTCTGATCCTCTTTATCTATTCCTGGATAGGGACCCTTGACAACATTGAGCTGCACTGCGATCAAGAGAAATAAATCAAATCAAACAGATCAACGCTTTTCAGCGCGAGCGCCACAGACACGCCAGCACAGGGTGACACCGAGGGTGACGTAGCCACGTCAACTACAGCCACAGAGCGAACAGCCCAGCCCTGCCAGGGCCACAGCAGCCCCTGCGACACGGAGACGCTACTGCCAG
>JBCKMZ010000020.1:0-30087 GCA_038902975.1 Polaromonas sp. | reverse complement strand
CCAAGGGAGTGCTCTGCCACTGAGCCAAATGGGCCAAAAACCTAAAACACCAACTCAATTGAGTCCAACTCGAGGAAACTTCTTCACGCCACAAAAACTGACCCAATTGGAGCGGGGTAGGAGAATCGAACTCCTCGCTTTAGCTTGGAAGGCTAAGGTATTACCACTATACGAACCCCGCGCAAGCGCATTTCGTCAATATCAAAACACTGTCAAAACATCGTCCAAAAGTATCCGCACAACTCATACAAAAGTTTCGCCAAATACCCATCAATACCCATCAAAGATCAATTACAAAAAGATATCTCACTGGTGGATGGGGATGGATTCGAACCATCGTACTCGTTAGAGGGCAGATTTACAGTCTGCTGCCATTAACCACTCGGCCACCCATCCTTCGAGCGAACCTCGGATTATGCCATATTTTTATGGCTCTGGAAGCTGGGCCACAACGTCAGCCAACCAAGCCAGTTGCATGTCCTGACGCTGAGGTAAGGGATGGCGGAAGAGTCGACCGTCTGCGCTGATGCCCAGCCGTACGTGGCCTTGGGCGGCGCGCAGCGCCCGATCAGCCCACGCACCAAATACGGGATTTAGCCCCCACCCCAAGAGCACCGGGGTGGATCGGTTGGCGAATAGGGTGGTGCATTCGGCGTGGCGTTCGTCACAAAACAAACTGTGCTCGGGGTGATCGGCGTAGCGCTGCAGTTTTTCCACAAATTCAGCGCTTTTGGGGCTGCGCAGGTCGCTCAGGTTCAGGATGCGGGCGTGCTGCCAGCCCAAGCCTTTGGCTTGCGCCGCCAACAACAAGCGCATGATCTGGTACTGCGTGCGGTCGGGCAGCGCAGCGGTAAAGCCTTGGCCGGCATCGGCATCCCACAACGTGCCCTCTGGGCGTGAGCCGCCTGGGTTCATCATGACGACCAGCAAATCTGCCTCGCGGGTGACGATCTCTTCCAACCCCAGCGCCCGCGGGGCGATCTCTAGCCGATCACGCAGTTGCTCGGGCACACCGGCGATGCGCTTTTCGTAAAACCGCCCATACACCGCAAAGTGTTCCAGCAAAGCTTGAGCGTTGAGTTGCTTCACCGACAGTTCAGCCTATGCCGTATCAAACACTATGAAACAGCGCACCCAGCGCCACGCCCGGGTCTTCGGCGCGCATGAAGGCTTCGCCAACCAAAAAGGCGTTGATGCTGGCGGCACGCAGCTTTTTCACATCATCAATGCTTGAAATACCGGACTCAGTGACCACAATACGGCCCGCAGGCACGCTGGAGGCCAGGCTGATGCTGGTGTCCAGTGAGACTTCAAAGGTTTTCAGGTTGCGGTTATTGATGCCGATCAGCGGCGTTTTGAGCTTGAGCGCACGCTCCAGCTCAAGCGCGTCATGCACCTCGACCAGCACCGCCATGTCCAGCGCCAGCGCCAGTTCCTCCATGTCTTTCATCTGGCTGTCGTCCAGACAAGCGGCGATCAGCAGTATGCAGTCGGCACCCATCACGCGCGACTCGTAAATCTGGTAGTTATCGAGCATGAAATCTTTGCGCAGCACCGGCAGACTGCACGATGCCCGCGCCTGCTTCAGGTAGTCGATGCTGCCCTGAAAAAACGGCTTGTCTGTCAGCACAGACAGGCAGGCCGCACCGTATTCGGCATAGCTTTGCGCAATATCTGCGGGGATGAAGTCAGCGCGGAGCACGCCTTTCGACGGGCTGGCTTTTTTGATCTCGGCAATCACAGCGGCTTTGCCAGATGCGATTTTTGCGCGTATCGCGCCGACGAAGTCACGCGTCAACACGCGGGACTCGGCATCCTCACGCATCACCACCAGTGGTTTGCGCCGGATCGCATCAAGGATTTCTGCGTGTTTGACGGCAACGATCTGGGTCAGGATATCGGACATGTTTGATGGGAGGCCTTAGGGCACCTCTATAAATTCATTTTTCAGGCAAATTACTGCGTTGCGCGGTGCTCGCAATCCTCATGTACTTAAGTACATTCCGGTTGCTCCGCTCCGTACGCCTTGCACTTTATCCTGAAAATCTGAATTTCTAGAAGTGCCCTTATCAAGCCTCAGGTTAGCCAAGTTGTTTTGAAAGTAGCACGAGTTGCTGTAGCTTGGCTTTGGCTGCACCGGACTCAACGGCAGCACGGGCTTTTTCTATGCCTTCAGCAATAGATGCCGCTACGTTCGCCGCATACAGCGCCGCACCGGCATTGAGTATGACGATATCGCGCGCCGCACCGGGTTGATTGTCAAGCACCCCCATCAGCATGGCTCTGGACTGCTCGGGCGTTTCAACCCGCAAGGCTCTAGAGCTGGCCATGGTGAAGCCGAAGTCCTCCGGGTGAATTTCGTACTCGGTGATTTCACCGTTTCTGAGCTCCCCCACCACCGTGGCCGCGCCCAGGCTGATTTCATCCATGCCGTCTTTGCCGTACACCACCAGCGCATGTTCAGAGCCCAGGCGCTGCAGCGCGCGAATCTGGATACCGACAAGATCAGCGTGAAACACCCCCATCAAAATATTTGGCGCGCTGGCCGGGTTGGTCAGCGGCCCGAGGATGTTGAAGATGGTGCGCACGCCCAGCTCCTTGCGGATGGGCGCGACGTTTTTCATCGCCGGATGGTGATTCGGCGCAAACATGAAGCCGACGCCGACTTGCCCTATGCACTGGGCAATCGCCTCGGGCGACAGGTGGATGTTGATGCCCAGGGCTTCGAGCACGTCGGCGCTGCCCGATTTACTGCTGACGCTGCGCCCGCCGTGTTTGCTGACCCTAGCGCCGGCCGCCGCCGCGACAAACATCGAACAGGTCGAAATATTGAAGGTGTGCGAGCCATCGCCGCCAGTGCCCACAATGTCTACCAAGTGCGTTTTGTCCGCCACATTCACCTTGGTCGAAAACTCGCGCATCACCTGCGCGGCGGCGGTGATCTCGCCAATGGTTTCTTTCTTCACACGCAGCCCGGTGATGAGCGCAGACATCATTACGGGCGACATCTCGCCGCTCATGATGAGGCGCATCAGATGCAGCATCTCGTCGTGGAAAATCTCGCGGTGCTCGATGGTGCGCTGCAGCGCTTCTTGCGGGGTGATTTTGTGGGTGTGCGACATGTTGGCTCCTGTTTTGGCTATTTTGCAGAGTTTTTGGGGGCAGAGCCCAAATTCGCCGAGCCGATGGCTCGCCCGAAGGGTGCGGTGCTAAGCACCGCAGCGAAATTGGTGTCTGACCCCAATAACTCCTCTGATTTAATAGCAATCATGGTGCTTGCAGCAAGAAATTCTTTAGCAGCGCATGGCCGTGCTCGGTCAGTATCGACTCGGGGTGAAACTGCACGCCTTGAATAGCCAGGGTCTTGTGCCGCACACCCATGATCTCGCCGTCATCTGTCCACGCCGTGACTTCAAGCACATCAGGGCAGCTTGATTTTTCAATCGCCAGCGAGTGGTAGCGGTTGACGGTGAACTGCTTTGGCAAACCTGCAAACAAGCCCTGCTGCGTGGTGCTGATGACGCTGGTTTTGCCATGCATTAGTTGCTGCGCGCGGACGATTTTTCCGCCAAAGGCCGCGCCTATGGACTGATGGCCCAGGCACACGCCCAATATCGGCAACTTGCCCGCAAAGTGCTGGATAGCGGCGACCGAAATACCCGCCTCATTCGGCGAGCACGGGCCAGGCGAAATCACCAGTCGGTCTGGCTTGTGGCTTGCGATGGCTTCAAGCGTGATCTCATCGTTGCGAAAGGTCAAAACCTCTGCACCCAGCTCACCAAAATACTGAACGATGTTGTAGGTAAAGCTGTCGTAGTTGTCGATCATTACAAGTTTCATGATGCTTACTCTAGGCCTTCTTCAACCAGCTCGGATGCCCGCAGCAAAGCCCGCGCCTTGGCCTCGGTTTCTTGCCATTCCAGCTCGGGCACCGAATCGGCCACCACACCTGCGGCTGCCTGCACATAGAGCATCTGATCCTTGATGATGCCGGTACGGATGGTGATGGCCACATCCATGTCGCCCGAATAGCTGAGGTAGCCGCAGGCACCGCCATACAAGCCGCGCTTGGTCGGCTCTAGCTGGTCTATGACTTGCATCGCGTGTACCTTGGGGGCACCACTCAGGGTGCCCGCCGGGAAGGTGGCCTTGAGCACGTCCATGCCTGACATGCCTTCGAGCAACTCACCCTCGACATTGCTCACGATGTGCATCACATGGCTGTAGCGCTCGACGGCAAAGGCTTCGGTGACTTTGACCGAGCCAATTTTGGCGATGCGGCCAATGTCATTGCGCGCCAGGTCGATCAGCATGACGTGCTCGGCGCGCTCTTTCGGGTCGTTGACCAGCTCATGCTCGGCGGCTTTGTCGGCCTCGGGCGACGATGCTCTGGGGCGCGTCCCGGCCAGCGGACGAATCGTCACCTTCTGGCCGCCACCTTGTTCGGCTGTAAGCTGCTCCTGCCGCACCAGAATCTCGGGCGATGCCCCGACCACATGGAAGTCGCCAAAGTGGTAGTAGTACATGTACGGGCTGGGGTTGAGCGAGCGCAGTGCGCGGTACAAACTGAGCGGTGACTCGGTGTAACGCTTCTTGATGCGTTGGCCCACCTGTACCTGCATGAAATCGCCAGCCTCTATCATTTTTTTGGCCCGCTCTACGGCTGCAATGTAATCGGCCTTGGCAAATTCGCGTTCAACCGGGTAGCCTTGTGATGGCCTGACGACCGGGGCACTGACCGAATATTTGAGCTGGTCTTTCAGCTCACGCAAGCGCTTTTTCGCGTTGGCATAGGCCTCGGGCAGCGCTGGGTTGGCGTAAACAATGAGGTAGAGCTTGCCCGAGAGATTGTCAATCACCGCCAGCTCTTCGCATTGCAGCAGCAGTATGTCGGGGCAGCCCAGCGTGTCGGGCGGACAACTCGCCTCCAGCTTTTTCTCGATGTAGCGCACCGCGTCGTAGCCAAAGTAGCCGGCAAGGCCACCACAAAAGCGCGGCAGGCCGGGCCGCAGCGCCACCTTGAAGCGTTTTTGGTAGTCGCTGATAAAGTCCAGCGGGTTTTGCTTTGAGGTTTCAAGCACCTTGCCGTCGGTGACCACCTCGACCACCGTGTCAGCCCCGAAACCCGATGCGCGAACCAAGGTGCGCGCAGGCAAACCGATAAAGCTGTAGCGGCCAAAGCGCTCGCCACCGACAACCGATTCGAGCAGAAAGCTGAAAGCGCCGCTGGGCCGCCCCAAGGCGGCTTTAGCCCCCTTGGGGGGCAGCGAAGCGTGGGGGCTCACGTCTTTGCCGCCGTCCTTGGAGTGCGCGAGTTTGAGGTAAAGCGAGAGTGGCGTTTCAAGATCGGCAAACGCTTCCAGCATCAGCGGAATGCGGTTGTAGCCCTGGCTGGCAAGACTTTTGAATTCAAGTTCGGTCATCACGAAAGCATCCTTTCAAACTTCAGGGAATCAAACCCATGGCGTGCATATAGGCGGGGTGCAGCATGAGGTCGTCCCAGTCGTGGGCGGGGGTGGTTGGCAGCAAGTCCAGCCTGCGGAACTTGCTGGCCTGTAGCGCTTCCCATTGGCCTTTGAGCAGTGCTTGCGCCATGCCTGCGAGCAACTCGTCAAGCGCCTGACCACCATCGACTGACTGGTTGCACAGCAGCACCATATCGCAACCGGCGTTGAGCGCTGCGATTGCGGCCTGGGTGTAGCTGACCTGCTGGCCGTCGATGCTGCGGGCACCGGCCATGCTGAGGTCGTCACTGAAAATCGCGCCACCAAAACCAAGCTGGCCGCGCAATATGAATGTCAGCCATTGCTCTGAAAAACCTGCCGGACGCGCATCAACCTTGGGGTAGATGACGTGGGCTGGCATGACGCTGGTGAGCGTGGTGTTCAGCCAGTCGTAGGGCGCTGCATCGTCACTCAAAATCGCTTTGAGGCTGCGCTTGTCGATTGGAATGTCAGTGTGCGAATCGGCTTTGACAAAGCCGTGGCCGGGGAAGTGCTTGCCACAGTTGGCCATACCAGCTTGCAGCAAACCGTGCATCAGGCTTTTGGCGAGCAGCGTGACGACGCGCGGGTCACGGCCAAAGGCGCGGTCACCTATGACGCTGCTCTCGCCATAGTTAAGGTCGAGCACCGGGGTGAAGCTGAGATCAACACCGCAGGAGCGCAACTCTGCCGCCAGCACATAGCCGCAGGCCGTGGCTGCGTTGGTGGCGGCCATCTGATCTTTGACCCACAGCTCACCGAGCGCGCGCATCGGCGGCAGGTGAGTGAAACCATCATTTTTAAAGCGCTGCACGTGCCCGCCTTCGTGGTCAACACAAATCAGCAAATCCTTGCGAACGCTTTTGATGGCGGCGCACAGGGCTGTGAGCTGGGCGCGGCCAGTGTGGCCTTGCCAGTTGCGGGCAAACAGAATCATGCCGCCTACCAGTGGATTTTTAAGGCGTTGCTTATCGACCTTGGTGAGCGTGGTGCCTGCGATGTCGATGATGAGGGGGGCGTGTTGGGGCATGGTTATTTTTTAAAGGGGTGTGTGGGTTTCAACCACCACAAAGCTGGCGGCGTAATCGGTTTCGTCTGTGACGCTGACGTGGGCTGTGAGGTGGCGTGCTTCAAACCAGGTTTTAAGCGCACCATGTAAAACGATTTCAGGTTTGCCGCTGGCTACCTTGGCGACTTCGCATGAGCGCCAGGTCATGGGCATTCGCATGCCTATGCCTATGGCTTTGCTGAAGGCTTCCTTGGCTGAAAACCGGGTGGCGAGGTAGCTGACACCACGCTCTGGCCAGCGGGCGCTGCGGGCTTTCCAGACCAGTAGTTCGCCGTCACTCAGTATTTTTTTTGCAAAGCGCTCACCATGGCGTTCAACGCTGGCGCGTATGCGGCGCACGTCGCAGATATCAGTACCTATACCGTAAATCATTGAGGTCATCTAGCTTCGTTGATACAGTGCAAATAGTTTTTAACGGTAGCCGTGTAGCCCAGCTCCAGCGCATCAGCAATCAGCGCGTGGCCGATGGATACCTCTTGCACTTGCGGTACGGCGCGCAAAAATTCTGTGAGGTTGTCGCGGTTCAAGTCATGGCCTGCGTTCACGCCCAGATGCGCCGCCTCAGCCGCAGCGCCTGCGCGCGCAAACCGGCTTAACAGCCTGATTTTTTGATCGCTATGCCAGGCGCTGGCATAGCTCTCGGTATAAAACTCCACACGGTCAGCACCGGCGGCTTTGGCGGCAACCATCGCTTCAGGGTCTGGGTCCATGAACAGGCTGACACGCGCACCGCGTGCCTTGACATCTGCAATCAGTGGTTTGAGGCGTTCTGCGTCGCTAGGGAAAACCCAGCCGTGGTCGCTGGTGAGCTGGTCTTCGCTGTCGGGCACAAAGGTGCATTGATGCAGCGGCAGGCCGCGTGCTGACAGGTTATGCACAAAGCCCATCAGGTTCTGGAAGGGATTGCCTTCGATGTTGAACTCACGGCCGGGCCAGTCTTTCATCATGGCGGCAATCTCGAACACATCATCACTTCGGATGTGGCGCTCGTCAGGCCGGGGGTGTACGGTGATGCCCTGCGCACCAGCCTCAAGGCACAGGCGCGCTGCGCGAACCACGTCGGGAATGCCGAGGTGGCGCGTATTGCGCAGCAGCGCAACCTTGTTGACGTTGACCGACAACGCGGTTTTGTGGGTTTGAGGGTGGATAGGGGTCATGGTCTGAAAAGGGTAGAGCTAATTCAGGAAGGCTATAGCGCCTGCAGTTCACGCATCATCTGCCGGGTTTTAAGGATTTTCACATCGCAATGGTAGTGCAGTAGCGCACGCAACTGGCTCTTGAGCTCGGGCAGGTGGTTGACGCAGGCGTGCATGGTGCCCTCAAAAGGCGCATCGCCATCGAGCGCATCTTGCAGTGCCTGCCATTGCGCGCCATTCAAAGAGGCGCGATCGTCGTCGTGAGCCTCACGCAGACCAGCCTCTGCCAGCAATACATATTGAGCCTGTGGCTCAAGCCCGGATAGCGTGGCGGTTTGCATGTCGAGTGCCGGCAGCAGGCCGATGTCACGCAGCAGACGCAGCTCAAATGCACGCAGGGCGACCTCTAGCAGCCTGTCTATGTTCTGGCTGGCCAGCAACTGCACGGTGGCGGCGTAGGCATCGAACAGCGCCGGGTGCGGATCGTCCCTTGCCAGAAGGCGCATCAGCAATTCATTAAGGTAATAACCTGACAGCAGCGCATCACCTGTCGGCATGACGTGACCGCCCTGCCATTCAGCACTTTTGAGGTTGCGGATCTCTGCGTCACCGCCGAAAGCGAGATGCAGGAGCTGCAGCGGCAACAGTATGGGCCTGAAGTTTGAACTGGGCTTTTTGGCACCGCGCGCAATCAGCGCCACACGGCCGTAGGTACGGGTGAAGACCTCAAGAATCAGGCTGGATTCGCTCCAGTCGTAGCGGTGCAGGACGTAGGCTGGTTCGTCAGTGATGCGCTTGATGGCCACCCAACCTCCACATCACTCGTAGCCAAAGGTTTTGACGCGGGCTTCGTCGTCGGCCCAGCCGGAACGGACTTTTACCCAGAGCTCTAAAAACACTTTAGCGCCCGTGAGCGCTTCAAGCTCATGCCGGGCCTCGGTGCCTATGCGTTTTAGTTTTTCACCCTTCTCGCCAATAATCATGCCCTTGTGGCCGTCACGCTCAACGACGATGGTGGCTGCTACCTTGCGCAAATTACCTTCCTCTTCGTATTTGTCGATGATGACGGTTGAGGTGTAGGGCAACTCATCGCCGGTCAGGCGAAACAGTTTTTCGCGAATGATCTCGGCGGCCATAAAGCGGTCGCTGCGGTCAGTCAATTCATCTGCGCCGTACATCCAGGGCTGGCATGGCAGGTATTTTTCACAGATACCGAACAGACGCTCAACGTCTTTGGCGTTGTTGGCTGACATGGGTACAAATTCTGCAAAGCTGTGGCGCTGCTGCATCTCTTGCAGCCAAGGCGCAATGTCAGCCCTGCGGTGAATCAAGTCGAACTTGTTGGCCAGCAATATGGCGGGCGTTTTTTCAGGCAGCAGGGACAACACCTTGGCATCAGCCTGATTGAACTGTCCTGCCTGAACCACAAACACAATCAAGTCCACATCATTGACTGCGCCGACCACCGTTTTATTCAGGGAGCGATTCAGTGCATTGCCGTGGCGGGTTTGAAAACCGGGCGTATCGACAAACACAAACTGCGTCGCGGCCCGGGTACGCATACCGGTGATGCGGTGGCGCGTAGTTTGCGCCTTGCGCGAGGTGATGCTGATCTTCTGGCCGACCAATGCGTTGAGCAGGGTCGATTTGCCGACGTTGGGCTTGCCGACAATAGCAATCAGGCCACAGCGTTGGGGGTTTTTGGGGTCAGAGCCCAAATTCGCCGAGCCTTCGGCTCGCCCTCCGGGGGCGGTGCTTCGCACCGCTGCGAAATTGGTGTCTGACCCCAATAACCCCTTTGAAAAAGCCTTGGCCATCATGGCCTCAACGGCTTGGGCTTGAGCCTGTGCAGCTACCTCGTCAGGTGTCAATTTTTTGTCGGTCATAGTGTTTTGATAAAAGCCAGCATTGCAGACGCTGCCGCCTGCTCGCCTGCACGGCGCGAACCACCCATGCCGCGCTCCGCACGGCGGTACTCGGTAATTTCACACTCGACATCAAAAGTCTGTTTATGCGCCGCACCCTGAGTGCCCACTACCCTGTAAATGGGCAGGTTCATTTTTCGGCCTTGCAGCCATTCCTGCAACTCGGTTTTTGGATCTTTGCCAATCGCCTGCATCTGGGCATTGATTTCAACATCCTTGAACAGGCGGCGAACCAGCGCCGCAGTCGTATCGAATCCGGCATCCAGAAAGACCGCACCAATCACGGCCTCAAGCGCATCGGCCAAGATGGATGGCCGCTTTTGCCCGCCGGACCTGGCTTCGCCTTCACCCAGCCGCAACAAGTCTGGCAGGCCTAGCGTCAGCGCAACTTTATGCAGCGTGTCCTGCTTGACGAGGTTGGCGCGCACGCGGGACAAATCACCCTCTGGCAGTTCGCCCAGTTGTTCGTAAAGCAGGCCGGCAACTGCTAGGTTAAGAACCGAGTCGCCCAAAAACTCTATGCGCTCGTTGTGATCAGATGAAAAGCTGCGGTGTGTCAGCGCCTGCACCAGCAGCTTGGGGCTGGAAAACTCGTGCTGCAGTCGTTGCTGCAACGCCTGCAGGTTGGGGCTTAACGCGCTACTCGTTCGCACTTACTTTGAACGACCCGTGTACTTGAGCAGCAGATAGGCGGGCCCGCCAATGTGAATTTCCTTGCTATAGGCAAAGGCAACAACGGTCTTGTCGTCCTCTTTTGTGACCTCAAGGTCCTTGCCTGTGATGCTCTTGATATCGTCAATTTGCGCAGCCTTGTCAAAGATGGAGCGCACATCCGCCACGCTACTGCCTGCTTGGGCCTTGTTGGCCGCCTTGGTAATGGCCCCGAACTCAATCACGGTAGGTACTGCCTGGACTCCGATGAGGCCCACGAAAGCGAGCACACCGACGACGAACAAAATACCGATAAATGAAATGCCAAGTTGCCTAGTTTTCATGCGTTTCTCCTGCTAAGACTCGAAGTACGAGGTCAAGTGACATCAATCAAAAGAACCAATGCGCTTGAGATTACCGAAATTCATCCATACAAAAAAAGCTTTGCCGACAATGTTTTTTTCCGGCACAAAACCCCAGTAGCGCGAGTCGAGTGAATTGTCGCGGTTGTCACCCATCATGAAGTACTGCCCCTCAGGCACCTTGCACACCACACCTACGCTACTGTAACGGCAATTTTGCTTGTTGGGAAAGTCATCGGTGCCGGGAATGAAGGCCGGCCGGTCATCGTCATTCAGCAGGCCGTAGCGTTTGCCTGCGCTTGTGACTTCTTCAAACTGCTTGGCGTAACGCATCGAGTCCTCATCGAAAAAATCAGGCAGCGGGTTTTTGTCGAGTAGCTTGCCATTGATCGTCAATTTTTTATTCAAGTAGGCCACCTCGTCGCCGGGCACACCCACCACGCGCTTGATGTAGTCGAGGCTGGACTTGGGCGGGTAACGAAACACCATAACATCGCCGCGCTGCGGGCTATTGTTGTTAAACACCTTGAGGTGGATGACGGGTAGGCGCACGCCGTAATGGAATTTGTTGACTAGGATCAAATCGTTTATCAGCAAGGTCGGGATCATGGAGCCTGACGGGATCTTGAAGGGTTCAAACAAAAAAGACCGAAGCAAAAACACCACCACAATCACCGGGAACAACCCTGCCGTCCAGTCCAGCCACCAGGGCTGCATGATGAGCTTGTCCTTGGCCTGGTGGGTGTTGTCATCTACTTTGCTGATGCCTAACTTGGCAAGCTCGGCCTGACGTTTTGCCGCGTTTTCCTCTAACGCAGTAACCGCCTGATGGCGCTGCGGCAGAAAGTAAAACCGCTCTGCTACCCAGTAGATGCCGGTGACCACGGTTGCCAGAAACAGCAGCAGCGAAAAGTTGCCTTCCACCAGGCCAAAATACCAGGCCACGCCGTAACCGACGAACACGGCCAGCAATACGGCGGTGATGGAGCTCATAAATCGGGATATCGTTTGGGGCATTAGTCTTCCACTTGAAGTATGGCGAGGAAAGCCTCTTGGGGCACCTCTACGGAACCGATTTGTTTCATGCGTTTTTTACCCGCTTTCTGCTTTTCAAGCAGCTTGCGTTTGCGTGAAATATCGCCGCCGTAGCACTTGGCAATCACGTTCTTGCGCAGGGCCTTGATTGTCTCACGCGCAATGATATTGCCCCCGATGGCGGCCTGGATGGCCACGTCGAATTGCTGGCGTGAAATGATCTCGCGCATCTTGGCCACCACCGCCCGCCCCCGGTAAGCCGACTGGCTGCGGTGGACGATGATGGACAGCGCATCGACCTTTTCGCCGTTGAGCAAAATATCGACCTTCACCACATCGGAGGCGCGGAACTCCTTGAAGGTGTAGTCCATCGACGCATAGCCGCGCGACGCCGATTTGAGCTTGTCAAAAAAGTCGAGCACAATCTCGCCAAGCGGCATCTCGTACGTCAGCATGACCTGCTTGCCGTGATAGGCCATGTTCAGTTGCACACCGCGCTTCTGGTTGGCCAGCGTCATCACCGCGCCTACATAGGCTTGCGGCATATAAAGATGCACGGTGACGATGGGTTCGCGGATTTCGTTGACGCGACCTGCGTCCGGAATTTTCGACGGATTTTCAACCCTAATGACTTCGCCATCAGCCTTGAGGACTTCGTAGACCACGCTGGGCGCTGTGGTAATGAGGTCCTGGTCAAACTCGCGCTCCAGCCGCTCCTGCACGATCTCCATATGCAGCAGGCCGAGGAAGCCGCATCTGAACCCAAAGCCAAGCGCTTCGCTAACCTCGGGTTCGTAGTGCAGGGAGGCATCGTTGAGCTTGAGTTTTTCCAGCGCATCGCGCAGGGACTCGTACTCGCTGGCTTCTGACGGGTACAGGCCGGCAAACACTACTGGCTGGATTTCCTTGAAGCCGGGCAAGGCTTGTGTCGCGGTGAAAGCTGCACCGCCGCTGCCGGGCTTGATGAGGGTGATGGTGTCGCCGACGCGCGCTGCCTGCAGCTCCTTGATGCCGGCAATGACAAAACCAACTTCACCGGCTTCCAGCGCAGGGCGCGGCTCATTGTGCGGTGTGAAGACACCTAGTTGCTCGGCGTTGTACATCGCTTCACTGGCCATGAGCTTGATGCGGTCGCCCTTGGCAAGTCGGCCATCGACCACGCGCACCAGCATGACCACGCCCACGTAAGCGTCGTACCAGCTGTCGATAATCATGGCGCGCAGTGCTCCCGACGGATTGCCTTTGGGCGGCGGAATACGTGCTATGACGGCTTCCAGAATGTCATCAATGCCGATGCCGGTTTTGGCGCTGCAGGCAATCGCATCGGTCGCGTCGATGCCGATCACCTCCTCGATTTCCTGCTTGGCATTGTCGGGATCTGCATTCGGCAAATCCATTTTGTTGAGCACCGGCACGACCGTCACGCCAAGCTCGAGTGCGGTGTAGCAGTTGGCGACTGTCTGCGCTTCGACGCCCTGGCTTGCATCCACCACCAGCAATGCGCCCTCGCATGCCGACAGCGACCGGCTGACTTCATACGCGAAGTCCACATGGCCTGGCGTGTCGATCAAATTGAGGTTGTAAATCTGACCATCGAGCGCTTTGTATTGGAGTGCAGCAGTCTGCGCCTTGATGGTTATCCCACGCTCCTTCTCGATATCCATCGAGTCGAGAACCTGCGCGCTCATCTCGCGATCCTGCAAACCACCGCAGCGCTGGATGATACGGTCTGCGAGCGTGGATTTGCCGTGATCAATGTGCGCAATGATGGAAAAATTTCTGATGTGATTCATCAACGAGAACGCCTAAGTGCTTGTTTGTATTGCGAAGGAACGACTTGCCATTCGCGATAGACCATAAAAAAGGGCGCGTCGAATGCGACGCGCCCTGAACCAACAATCTATGGCAACTGCGAAGGTTGGAACTTCATTGTAGGCAAAAAGCCGAGTTCCAACAGTCCCAAAATGTCCATATTTTTGTCGTTGCAGGCTAGCAACATGAAACTTGTACACAGCTTATTAACAATTCTTACTGATCAACTCTGGACAACTTGTGCGCGATCTGTGGATCAACACTGAATAAGCTGATTTAGCGCCAATTTTCGATTGATCGCGATGTTGATATATCCAAACATAACGGAAAGTTGCCCTTATTCTAACCAAATTGACAGTTGTCCTATTTTAGTTGTCAGTACTCACTAACCATTTGAGACGAATAAAAATTCAAGAACTATTTTTAAATCGCGTAAAAAGCCGATTCACACAAATTAAAGACCCCCCATTCCTGACAAGGGGTTATTGGGGTCAGACACCAATTTCGCTGCAGTGTAAGCACTGCACCCTACGGGCGAGCCAAAGGCTCGGCGAATTTGGGCTCTGACCCCAAAAACCCCCTTTCAGCGGACAGGCCGAATTAATGCGTACTGCGCCCACTCACCGCGCCGAAACAGCACATTGACGGATTTTGATTTGTCTGCCTTTGCCAGCGCTGCCTCAAACTCCTTGACGCTTGTCACTTCAGAGTTGGCCACCGCCACAATCACATCACCTTCGCGCAAGCCCGCCCGGCCCGCCGCACCGTCTGCAGTGTCGACCTTGACACCGCCTTTGAGCTTGAGTTCTTTTTTCTGCGCGTCAGGCAATTCGCTCACTACCAGACCCAGCACTTGAGCCGGGCCGGCTACCGGCGGTTTTGGCTCTGGTGCAGATATTTTGCGGATCGGTTTTTCAGCTTCCACCTCGGCAATGACGACGGGCAAATCCTTGAACACGCCGCGCCTGAACACCGTCACCACCGACTTGGTACCGGGCTTGACATTACCCACCAGACGCGGAAGGTCGCTAGATTTTTCAATCTGCTTGCCATCGAACTTTGTGATGATGTCGCCCGCTTCAATGCCGGCTTTGTCGGCAGGTGCGCCACTTTCTACGCCCCTGACCAGCGCGCCCTGGGGTTTACCAAGCCCTATGGATTCAGCAATTTCTTTGCTGACCTGGTCAATCTGTACGCCGATCCGCCCGCGCGTTACCCGGCCACTGCTGCGCAGTTGGTCAGACACGCGCACGGCCTCGTCAATCGGGATGGCAAATGAAATACCCTGGAAGCCGCCGGAGCGCGAATAGATCTGGCTATTGATGCCGACCACTTCACCACGCATGTTGATGAGGGGGCCGCCGGAGTTGCCCGGATTGATGGCCACGTCGGTCTGGATGAATGGCAGGTAGTCGCCGGTGTCGCGCTGCTTGGCACTCACAATACCGGCCGTCACGCTGTTCTCCAGTCCAAACGGAGAGCCGATGGCCATCACCCACTCGCCGACTCTCAATCGGTTGCTGTCGCCAATTTTGACGGCGGGCAAACCGGTGGCCTCGATTTTGACTACTGCCACATCGCTGCGCTTGTCAGTGCCAATGAGTCTGGCCTTGAACTCGCGCTTGTCAGTCAGGGTGACGATGACTTCATCAGCACCCTCCACCACATGGGCGTTAGTCATCACAAAACCATCGCTGGTCAGAATGAAGCCGGAGCCCACACCGCGTGGCTGGCCTTCATCGGGCTGAGGCTGGCTGCGCTCTGGCCTGGGCGAGCGCGGTAAGCCAGGCGGCACCGGGATGCCAAAGCGGCGAAAAAACTCCAGCATCTGCTCATCAACACCACCAGCAGCCGCAGCCTTGACTTTCTCAGAGGTTCGGATGTTGACGACCGACGGCCCGACCTGTTCGACCAGATCGGCGAAATCAGGCAGCGTGCGGTTTTGCGCCCACGCAGGCTGCATCGGTATCAGGGCGGTACTAGACACCAGCGCAATCAGTCCCGCAGCAAGATAGGAGCCAAATGAGGAACGTAGTGGTTTCAGGTTCAATTCAAGCATCATCAATCTCGTTGTAAATGTTGGTTGTCAAGCGTAAAAAATCAGGTTGAATGCTCAAGCGACAGCTTATGGGCGCTTCTAGAAATTCAGATTTTCGGGATGAAGTGCAAGGCGCACGGAGCGCAGCAACCGCAATGTACTTCAGGTACATGAGGATTGTGAGCACCGCGCAACGCAGCAATTCGCCCGAAAAATGAATTTATAGAAGTGCCCTTATTTCTTTCGCTCAAGGCCACTGGCAAATAATTGCAGGGTTGCCATCGGTACTTCGCCCACGACGGTCAGCCAATAGGCTCCCAGTTGCCGGCTCATCGTCTGGGTAGCGCCCATGGACATGCTGGATTCCCTGTCATGCCGCTGGCGATCCAGAGGCTCCACAAAAATCGAAACCGAAGCCAGTCCATCGGAAAAAATCCACTGCAGCGGCTGATCCTGTGCGGAAGAACCGCTTGCCCCTGCCGGGCGCTTGTAGCAGCTTAAGGGCTTGAACCCCGCCGCCGGGGCTTTCAATACCCAGCCCTCAGCGCTGGCCGTGGTCTTGACGTGTACGGGCTGCTGCTCCAGCTTGTAGCCGTCTGTCTTGCCCATCATCTGTAGGAGTTTGTCCATCTTGACCGGCGCATCGAGTTGCAGTTCTGAAAACGCAGCCTGCTCCAGCACCTTGCCATCCGTGTCAAGCGTCTGCAGCTTCACCACCAGGCCCCTCTTCTGCTCGGTCCAGACGCGGTAGCCAAAGCGCAAGGCATCTTTAGGGGCCAGCACAACCACATTGGCCTCTACACCCGCAACCCGGTCAACACCTTCGGGCTTGACCTTGTAATAGTCGGCAATCCGCCCGTCAGTGGACTGGAGCAAGTTGGGGAACATGCCCAGCGACTCGCGTTTTTCACTGCGCACAACTTTGCGCTCAGGCATGAATGTGACGACACGGTCGTTATGCCGGAATATGGAGCGCGGCGCGCCTGTCAGCGTCTCAACACGCTCCATTTGCTGGTCACCTTCACAGACATGCCAGATCTTGGCGCTGGACATGCTAGCGCCAGATGTGACGACGTAGGTACCGATGTAGGCCCGCTTTCGGGAGGCCTCCTGCATGCGCATCAGCCATTCGTTCATGCTTTTGGCTTCCAGCGCTGAAGCCGCAGCCGCAGTCGCCGTCGTAATTATCCCTGCGGGAAGAGCCTCAGCTGCTACAAAATTCATAGCTAATTGCGCCCATAAATAAAGGGCTACAAGGCGAAAATGCTTTGAATTCATAGTACTTTGAATGTTTTCAGGCTGCAAAAAGGCATCAGCGCCTGCCATCGTTTTCAAACGTGGCGTTGCGCAAAAAGCCCGATGGCTCCTGGAGTGCGGATCTGCCCCCAAGCTGCCGATGCGCGGCCAGCAGTTCCTCAAGACGGGCATCGCGCAATACCGGCCCTTGGGGCGATGCCACAAGCACCTGCTGGAGCGGCAGCTGGGCTTGGGCAAGTTGCGCTGTACTGGCGGGTGACGATAGGCCCGAAATGTTCCAGGCTACGGATGCAACAGCGGCCAGCGAGGCAAAACCTGCCACGAGTTTCCAGCGAAAACTGCCATCATTTGAAGCGGCGCGGCGGTCCGGTGCTGACACCATGGTCGGTTGAATTTTTTGTGCCACGGGTTCAAGGCCAGTGGAATAAGCCTTGCTGTCCTGGGCATACGTTTGACCTCCAAGGGGTTGGTTAAGGAGCTGGTTAAAGCGTGCAAGAAATGGCGCATCAGCTGCTCGCAAACCACTCGCAGGGGAGCGCAGCACGTCGCCGATCAGATGATAGGAACTCCAGCTGGCAAATGCTGCATCGCCATCATGCTGGCAGGCCTCGAGTGCGACGGCGAATTCTGTACCAGTCAGTTCGCCATCAGCCAGTGCGGACAGAAGTTCGCGGGTCAGCGGGTCAGTAGGGGTGTTGGCTAAATTGTTCATGTCTGTTTGTTTCTTCGTGCTGTTGCCTTACCCTCGTTTTGCTGCCTCACCAGCGTTTTGCTGCCTCACCAGCGTTTTCCCGACTGGTTCTCAAGCAGTGGCTTGACCTTGCCCGAGATGGCTTCACGCGCCCGGAAGATACGGGAGCGTACCGTGCCTATGGGGCAATTCATGACTTCTGATATCTCTTCGTAACTCAGCCCCTCGATTTCGCGCAGGGTAATCGCCTGCCTAAGTTCCTCGGGCAAGGCCTCCATCGCAGCATTGATGATGGTTGCTATTTCCTTGCTGGCCAGCACAGTCTCCGGCGTTTCCCAGCTGGTTAGTGCATTTTCCAGCGGGGAAGTTTCATCACCTTCATCGCTTTGACCGGATTTGAAGTAATTTTCCGAAATGGTCGGGTCGCGCTTGAGGTCCATCAAGGCCTTTTTGGCCGTATTCACTGCAATACGGTAGAGCCATGTGTAAAACTGGGCCTCGCCGCGAAACTGCGCCAGCGCCCGGTAAGCGCGGATAAAGGTCTCCTGCGCAATGTCTTCAACCAGATTCACGTCCCGAACCATGCGTCCTATCAGGCGCTGGATGCGGCGCTGGTATTTGATGACCAGCAGCTCAAATGCCTTCTGGTCGCCCGCCACCGTACGCTCGACCAGCATGGCATCGCTGTCAATGGCTTTTCCCACTTGCGGCACAGGCACGTCGGTGCTCATGGTTTGGTACTGAAAAGATCAGCCGTGTGAGCTGGACCTGATACAGTCACAGCCTCCGGAGACTGCGCAACCCCAGTCACCCCGGGGCCAGGCAAACGCTTTGGGGAGTACACGGCACGCCGCAAGTCCAGCCAGCGCGTTGGAAAAGCCTTGCGCTCGACCCATAGCCACAAACTCGCATGTGCCTGGTTTTCAATCCTGAGCAGCAAAAGATGCTGGAAATTGGCAATCACTGAAAGCTGCTGCTGTGCAACGCCCGTCTGGTAGCCCGTGCTTTCCCAGCGCCAGAATTGCCCGTCCCAGGCTAACTGCCCGACGGGAGAGTTCATCCAGCCGATGGTTGCAGCCACGCCGGCTACGCCAAGGGCAGCAGCGCCTGAGTAGATGCGCCAGTCTACCTGCCGCATCGTGTCATACCAGAGCAGCAACACCAGCAACCCGATGAACCACAGACCCACCAGCAAGCAACCCTGAAAACCTGAACGCCCCAGCGGGTAGACAACCGGTGGGGCGTTATGTGTGGTCAAGCGCGTTTGAACACCAGGGTGCCGTTGGTACCACCGAATCCAAAATTGTTTTTCACCGCGAATTCAAAGCTTGCATCACGTGCGGTGTTGGCGCAATAGTCAAGATCACACGCCGGATCCTGGTTGAAAATATTGATGGTTGGCGGAATTTTCTGGTGCTGCAAGGCCAGCACCGTGAAGACCGACTCAATGCCACCCGCGCCGCCCAGCAGGTGACCTGTCATGGACTTGGTGGAACTGATCACCAGGCTTTTGGCGTGGTCGCCAAATGTGGCCTTGATGGCGTTGGTTTCGTTCAGGTCACCGAGCGGGGTAGACGTACCATGGGCGTTCAGATAGCCGACCTGATCGGCATTGACACCTGCATTTTTCAGAGCCATGAGCATAGAGCGGCGTGGGCCGTCAATGTCAGGCGCTGTCATGTGATAAGCGTCAGCACTCATGCCAAAACCAACGACTTCAGCGTAAATTCTTGCGCCGCGTGCCTTGGCGTGTTCGTACTCTTCCAGCACGACAACGCCACCACCTTCGCCCAGCACAAAACCATCGCGGTCTTTGTCCCAGGGGCGCGAAGCTGTTTTGGGGTCTTCATTACGGGTCGAAAGGGCACGCGCCGCCGCAAAGCCGCCAACACCCAGGGCCGATATGGTGGCTTCAGCACCACCGGCCACCATCACATCGCAGTCACCATATTCAATCATGCGTGCCGACAGGCCGATGGCATGAAGGCCCGTGGTGCAAGCTGTCACAACGGCAATGTTGGGGCCCTTGAAACCGAACTTGATCGATACATGTCCGGAGATCATGTTGATGATGGTCGCAGGTACAAAAAATGGCGAAATCCGGCGCGGGCCACGATTGAGCAGTTCGGAGTGCATGCCTTCAATCATCGGCAAGCCACCGATGCCCGAACCAATGTTGCAGCCGATACGGGTAGCCAGCTCGTCACCCAGCGCATCCCCGGTAGGTAGGCCGCTGTCCGCCACCGCTTGGCAGGCCGCAGCCAGCCCGAGGTGGATGAAGCGATCCATGTGCCGGGCTTCTTTTTCGGGGATGTAGTCGACGATATTGAAGCCCTTGACCTCACCGGCAAACTTGCAGGCAAAATTGCTGGCATCAAATTGCGTGATCAGATCAATGCCGGGTTTTCCGGCCAGCAGGTTGGCCCAGGATTCAGCCACAGTGTTACCCACCGGACTGACACACCCCAAACCTGTCACGACGACACGACGACGACTCATTCAGAAATCAGGCCTTTTGATGGGTGTTGGCGTAGTCAATCGCGTTCTGGACGGTGGTGATTTTCTCGGCATCTTCGTCCGGAATCTCGATGCCAAACTCGTCTTCAAGAGCCATCACCAGTTCTACGGTGTCAAGCGAGTCAGCACCCAAGTCGGCCACAAAGGCTTTCTCGCTGGTGACTTGACCTTCTTCCACGCCAAGTTGCTCGGCAATGATTTTCTTAACACGTGCTTCGATATCGCTCATAGTTCCCTCTAAGGGTTGTGAATTAATTCGTGATTTTAGCGCGTTAGAGGACACTTCTAGAAATTCAGCTTTTAGTTACGCCGTAACTCTGACCCCATGCTTCGACCGAATCAGGCGTGAAGCTCTTCCCGAATGACCCGGCGCAAGGTAGCTTCCATCTGCTCGCCAGACATGACCTGGTGCAGCGCCTGATTGATCAGCGTCTGGTAGCCACGTTCGCCGGCCTTGGCGCGAAAAAACTCAATGACCGAAGCATCCAGCATGATCGAGACGCGCTGCTTGCCCATCCGCTCATTCACTGCGCTTGCAAATTCCGCCTGACTTACATCACGCAGGCCCACCCGCAACCGTGGCGGCTTAAGGGCCGGATTAGATGTAGGAGAAGAATTTTCGTGTTTCATGGTTTTCTGCCTCGCGCATGGAAATGATATGAATCTGGTCTTCGGTCTCGGTGTGAGTCATAACGACCACCCGCACACCCAGCAGACCCATGGTGTTAAAACGCTGTTCGCCTTGGTAGTTGCGCCGGTCTTCATCTGTCATGGTGGGGCCAGCAAACACTTGCTCAACCTGGGTAAAATCCAGCCTGTGTTTTTTCAGGTTGCTGAGCCTTTTTGTCTCTTTCTAAGTGAAGTTCATAGCTCGAATTATACATACGAACGTATGCATTGTAAGGGCAGGAAATTGCGTTGCACACCCTAATTCCAATTCGCATTAGAAAGGAGAACAAGGCGCGAAGCCGCAGACAGTGTGACCTGCCCCCAAATTTATGAAAACAACGATGTCAAGACCTGCCCCCTTGCGTTCTGTGAAAACAACGATGTCAAGACCTGACCCAATACTGTTAGCTTAGCGTACGAAGTGATTGATTTCACGGCCTTTTCTAGCCAGTTGTACCGGGGTGGAAGAGCTTTCTGGCTTGCGCGGGTAAACCCTCAAAATGCACTTAAACTAACAGTATTGAGACCTGCCCCCTTGCGTTCGTTTTGACCCCTTGCGTTCGTTGACCCCTTGCGTTCGTTCTTTGTGATGTCTTTCCCTGGGCAACGGTTACAGTGTGGTAGACGAGATGGTCTCCGCGTGGTAATTCCACCAGTGACACGCACCCAGCAACAACCCAGAATAACAACTCATGAGTATTCTTTCCAGCCTCCAAGACCCCATATTGCCTATTTTTATGGCGTTGCTGGTGGGCTATTTCATGAGACGCATCCAGTTTTTTGATGTCCCAAGCGCGCAGGGCATTAACCGCTTTATTTTTTACTTAGCCATGCCCGCCCTCATCTTTGACCTGGTTCGCAGAGTTCCGCTTCATCAAATTGACTGGCCCACGGTGAACGCCTATCTCTTGACGGAGTTTCTGGTTTACGGCGGTGTCGCACTCATCACCTACCGAGTGTTTAAGCGCCCCGCTGGTGAAGCCATACTCATCGGCATGGCGGCGGGCTTTGTGAATCATCTCATGTTTGTGCTGCCCATCGCGCGCAACTTGTATGGGGTCGAAGCGGCCGAACCCATTGCTGCGATCGTATTTGTTGACGTCGTTGTCTTTTGCTTAACGATTTTTCTCATGGACTTTATACGGGCACACAGATCCAAACAGGTCGGCGCTTTTAGCGTTAAGAACGTAGCACGTATGCTGTCAAAGAACCCAATGATCATTGCCTCAGTGCTCGGCATCGTAGCTGGGGTGTTTCCAAGCGATCTCCCGTCGGGTGTCTACACCTACGCCCAGTTTCTAGCCGGCGCAGCTGCGCCGGCCGCCTTGTTTGCGCTAGGCGTCGTACTGGGTGACCAGCCCATGCGCCCTGTCGGTGGCCCGGCATGGTTGGCTATTGGGACCAAGCTGGTTATTCACCCGGCACTGTTCTTCGTAATGGGGGGGGTGGGCGGCGTCTTCGCCATGAAACCCGACTGGCAGACGATGGCGTTTCTAGTCGCGGCGGGCCCCTGTGGTGCGATGCCTTTTGTAATTGCCTTGCAGTACAACATCAAGCCGGAGGTTATCGCGAAAGCAGTGCTCATATCAACGGCCCTATCGCTTGTAAGCCTCAGCGTTCTGACCGCTTCATAATTTCAACATGAAACCACACTTTTTCTGACGTATTTTTCGTTGTTCTCAAACCAGTAACACATGGCCCAATCATTAACACTCGTTGCGGTACAAACTATTCTCAACGTAGCCATTGCGTGCCGAACTGAGAAAAAAGGGTTATTGGGGTCAGACACCAATTTCATTGCGATGCAGCAGAGCATCGCACCCGGCGGGTGTGCCAAAGGCACGATGAATTTGGACTTTGACCCCAAAAACCCCACGAGTACCGCGCAACGCCGCAATTCGCCCGAAAAATGAATTTATAGAAGTGCCCACCACATCACTACATGTACATGCCGCCGTTGACGTGAATTTCTTGACCCGTGATGTAAGACGCCTGCGGGCTAGCCACAAACGCTACGGCATGCGCTATGTCCTGCGGCTTGCCGAGGTGGCCCAGCGGAATCTGTCCAAGAAGAATCTTTTGCTGCTCCGGAGGCAGCTTGGCCGTCATGTCGGTTTCGATAAAACCCGGTGCGATGCAGTTGACCGTGATGTTGCGCGAACCCAATTCACGCGCCAGTGCGCGCGTCATGCCTGCCACGCCAGCCTTGGCGGCAGCGTAATTGGACTGCCCGGCATTACCTGTTGCCCCGACCACCGAGGTGATGCTGATGATGCGGCCATAACGCTGCTTCATCATGGTGCGCATCACAGCGCGACTCATGCGAAACACCGCTTTGAGGTTGGTTTCAATCACCGCATCCCAGTCGTCGTCTTTCAGGCGCATGGCCAGCATGTCGCGGGTAATGCCGGCGTTGTTGACCAGCACCTGCAAACCGCCGTGCCCCTTGACAATAGCGTCAATCAGCAGCTCGGCAGCGGCAGCATCATTTACATTCAAATTTTTACCCGCGCAACCGGGAAACGCCGCCAGCGCCTGGCTGATTTTGGCTGCGCCTTCATCACTGGTGGCCGTGCCAATGACCTTTAAACCCTTTTGGGCCAACTCCAGTGCAATGGCTGCGCCTATGCCGCGTGATGCACCGGTAACCAGTGCAATCTGTCCTTCAAACTTCACTTCACTCATGTCAGTAACTCCTTCACTGCGGCCATTGATGCCGGATCAAACAGGGGTACACCGGTCAACTCAGGATCAATTCTTTTGACCAGTCCTGCCAGCACTTTACCTGGGCCACATTCAACAATGGTTACAAGCCCGCTGGCCTTGATGGCCTGAATACATTCAACCCAGCGCACAGGGCCGAATGCCTGACGGTACAGCGCGGCGCGAAGGCGCTCCGCATCAAGCTCAATGGTCACGTCAATATTGTTGATGACCGGGATTTGCGGTGCAGCAAACTGGATGCCAGAGAGCTTTTCTTTCAGCTTTTCAGCCGCTGGTTTCATCAGGCTGGAATGGAAAGGCGCAGAAACCGGCAACGGCAAGGCGCGCTTGGCACCGTTGGCCTTGAGGACTTCACAAGCTTTGTCCACGGCGACCTTGCTTCCAGCGATAACTGTCTGCAAAGGGTCGTTGAAGTTGACGGCCTCGACAACCTCCTGGGTGCCAGCGCCAAAGCTGCGCAGTGCCTCGGCGCAGCCTTCAATGACTTTGGCGGCATCCATGCCAAGAATGGCAGCCATGGCACCCCTACCTACAGGTACGGCATCCTGCATGGCCTGCGCACGAAAGCGCACCAGCGGTGCGGCCTGTGCGAGCGTCAAAACGCCAGAAGCCACCAGCGCAGAATACTCGCCCAGCGAATGCCCTGCCACCACGGCAGGCAGCACGCCGGTCTCAGCTATCCACGCCCGGTAGGCGGCTACACCGGCAACCAGCATCACGGGCTGGGTGTTGGTCGTCAATGCGAGGGCCTCTTTCGGGCCTTCCTTTATCAACAGCGCCACATCCTGACCAAGCGCTTCGGAAGCTTCAGCCAGGGTTTGAGCCACTACAGGGTGATCGCCCCACGCGTCGAGCATGCCGACGGCTTGCGAGCCTTGACCAGGAAAAACAAAAGCAAATGGTTTCAAACAACTTCTCCTCTAGCAATTATTTTTAAAAACTTTTTCACTGGAAATTGTAAGAAGGCAAATATCACCAGCCACGGGTCTATGAGGTAGTCCCATAAATTGCCCGACTCCATGATGCCCGCTACCCAGCCCAGTAAGGCCAGCGCGACCAGCAACGGCAGCAAACGCAAACCTTGATACCAAAAAGCCAACACCAGTGCAAGCAGACCAAGCAACATGCCATAGCTGCCCCAACCCAGCCTGTAGGCATCCCAGTCACCCCAACCCAAAGCCGTGGGATAAAGAAAAATTCCGGCAGCCACGACCACCGCAAACAGCGCTGTTTTGTCGAGATTGCCTACCAGCACTCGGCCAGAGATGCCTTGCCACAGTCCGAGGCCGGCCAGCGCCACCAGGGTAAGGCTCAAATCCGAACTCACGCCGCGCACATAAGCCACGATGGGTAAATGCGCTGCCCCTACCGGTAGCCAGAGCAGCACAAAACAGCCAGCAGTCATCCACTTGACCCACGGCTTGATACCACTTGCCGCACGGAGCAAACGAAAGAGCATGGCGCACAGCACCAGGCTGATGCCCAGCAGGGCAACCAGATCAGTTAGCCGGGGGAGCATTTTTCGGGGCCACTACAGTAGTTGTAGCCGTCAACAAAGGTTGCATGGGATCAAGCCGCACATGCTTGATGCGGGTGCGGTGCCATGTGTAAACCAGATGGATATAACCATCCCGGCTTTGCAGCAGAGAGGGGTATGAAAACTCCCGCGCGCAGCTTGCTTGCCCGCAGAGCTGATGCCTGGCACTGGCAACATAGGCTTGAACCTGAGCGCCGCTCGCACCCTGCGCCTTGAGTTCATCGCCGAGCTGACGCTCGTAATCGGCGATGGAAGGCCCGCCTTGGACTGTCGTGGATGACTCCACCACAAGGGCAGAAGCGCCATCAAAGCGGCCATCGCTACCGGCTTTCAGCAAGGCCAGCGTTTCGCGGCCAGCGGGCGTGGGGTTTAACGCCAGCCATTGCTCGCCCGCACTCGTCAGCACCCCGGCAAGGGCTGAGTTGGGGTTGGGCAAATTGCTAGCTTGCGCCGATGACCATGTTTGACCTGCGTCATCGGTGCGGGAAGTTTTGACTGTCGGCAAGCCTGCCGATCGCAGGTAGATTTGTGCGCGCTCAGGCCCGGTCACAAGCACCACCGGCTGTAGGCTGGTCTGGCTGCTGGGGATGCGGGTTTTATCAAGCACCTGCCCCTGCGGACTGAGTCGCAGGATTTCAGCAAACTTGACCGCAAACTCGTGATACACCGGCAAGCCGATCTGACCATCCTCGTAAAAAATCGGCGCACCCTTGACGAGGGTACTGATATTGAGAAAAGGCGAGGTCACCAGCCTTCGCGGAGTGCTCCAGCTGAGGCCTTCGTCGACGGAGCGCGACCAAGTGACGGCGCTACCAGCCCAGCCACCCAGCGAAACCGTCACCATCCAGAGCATGAGCGAGCCATCGGGCGCGCGGGCGATCACCGGGTTGCCGATTTTTTTGACATAGCGCCAAAGCCCGCGCTCAATTTGCTGCCTGTCAAGCAGCGTTCTCTCCGCGCCCCAGCGCTGCGTGGACTGATCCATCACGGCGGTTTGAATCGTCACATTACCCGCACCTTCGCGCGAGCCGGAAAACCATACTGCCTGCAAACGCCCATCATTCAATTCAACCAGCGACGCAGCGTGAACCGCCTGACCAGGAGCGTCTGAGACAAACTGCGCGTTGAATCTGAATCGGCCGTCCTGCGAAAGCTGTTCCGGCTGGCCTGCGGCAGACAAAGTATTTGCAACTTTCCCGGGAGTGCCTAAAGAAGAAGGCGCTTGCTGCGGCTGTGCGGTCTGAAAATTTTCGGCGGGCAAGCGGGTGAAGATTTTCCATCCCGCCAAGGTAAAAGCCACCAGCAGCCCTAGCGCAAGAACATAGTCGCGCGGCCTGAGACGCTTGACATTCACGCTGTCACCGGTGTTCTGTTGACCGTCAGGCACAGGCATCTCAATAGTTGAGAAGCACCGCGCCCCACGTAAAGCCACCGCCCACGCCTTCCAGCATCAGGGTGTCTCCTTTTTTAATCTTGCCACTGCGCACTGAAACATCAAGCGCCAGCGGAATGGAAGCAGCAGACGTGTTGCCATGCTGGTCTAGGGTGACGATCAGCTTTTCAAGTGGCAGCTTTAGCTTTTTGGCAGTACTCTGCATGATGCGGAGGTTGGCTTGGTGTGGAATCAGCCAGTCGATGTCGGTATCCGTCAGATTGGCCTTTGCCAGCGTTGCGCGCGCTGCGCTCTCTAAAACGCCAACGGCCAGTTTGAACACTGCCTGACCGTCCATCTTGAGCAGCGGATCGCCCAGAATTTTGCCACCAGACACGGTACCGGGTACACACAATATGCTGACATGCTTGCCATCGGCATGAAGGTCGCTGGCGAGAATGCCAGGTGTGTCTGATGCCTCCAGCACCACAGCACCGGCACCGTCGCCAAACAGCACACAGGTTGTGCGGTCTGAGAAATCAAGAATGCGCGAGAACACTTCAGCGCCTATCACCAGCGCTTTGCTGGCCGAACCAGTGCGGATCATGGCATCGGCAACCGTCAGGGCATACACAAAACCACTGCAAACCGCCTGCACGTCAAATGCGGCGCAGCCAGCAATGCCGAGCTTGTTTTGCAGTATGCAGGCCACCGACGGAAACACCATGTCGGGCGTGGATGTCGCAACAATGATGAGATCAATATCGCCAGGCAGCAAGCCTGCCGCTTCAAGCGCCTTTTTGGCCGCTTCCACCCCGAGGTCGCTGCTGCATACATCAGGCGCAGCAAAGTGGCGGACTTGGATGCCAGTGCGCTCCACAATCCAGGCGTCCGAAGTCTCAACGCCTTTGCTGGCCAGTTCTAAGGCCAGATCGGCATTCGTCAAACGGCGTGGCGGGAGATAACTGCCAGTGCCAGTAATGCGTGAATAGCGGGCCATTGATTGAAAAGTATGTCAGGTGTTTCAGTGAGTTGATATCAGGGCTGCGCGGGCAATCCGCTCCCGAACCTTCTCAAGCAGTTGACTCCGGGCTGCATCATAAGCCCGATTCAGGGCACGCTCAAAGGCAAAAGCATCTGCAGAGCCATGGCTCTTGAATACCAGGCCCTGCAAGCCCAACAATGCGGCACCGTTATAACGTCGGTGATCCATACGGTTTTTAAATGCAGTTAACACCGGATAGGACACAAAGGCAGCAAATTTCGTAAAGATGTTGCGTGAAAACTCCGCCTTGAGGAAACTTGCTATCATGCTGGAAAGGCCTTCACTGGTTTTGAGCGCCACATTGCCGACAAACCCGTCACAGACCACGATATCTGTCGTTCCCTTGAAAATATCGTTACCCTCGACATTGCCATAAAAATTAAGATCGCCGGAATTAACAGCAGATCGCAGCAATTCAGCGGTTTTTTTAATGATTTCACTACCTTTTATGGCTTCTTCACCAATATTAAGCAGGCCAACACTGGGCGCGGGGTTGCCCGTGATCGCGGCCACTAGGGCAGAACCCATGACGGCGAACTGCAGCAGATGCTCGGCGCTGCAATCCACATTGGCCCCCAGATCCAGCACCGTGGTGGCGCCACCTTTGGCATTCGGAATCTGACCGGCAATGGCCGGGCGGTCAATGCCGTCCAAGGTCTTGAGCAGATAGCGGGAAATGGCCATCAAGGCCCCGGTGTTGCCCGCGGACACCGCCGCCTGGGCCATGCCATCCTTGACCTGATTGATGGCAACGCGCATGGAAGAGTTTTTCTTGCGGCGCAGTGCAATTTCAATCGGGTCGTCCATGGTGACCACCTCGCTGGCCTCCACTACCTGGCAACGGGCGTGTGCCTTCAGTTGGGCATACTGCGGATGGGTAGCAAGCGCCAGCGGCTGGCCGACAACGATCAGTTCGGCATCCGGATGGCCATCCAGAAATGCCAGGCTGGCCGGGATCGTGACGGCGGGGCCAATGTCGCCACCCATGGCATCAACAGCGATTCGGATCATGCAGGCAACCGGAAAGCGGCCACGGCCAGAGCGGTCAATTCAATGAGGAACAAGGCAAAAACCTGTGGCAAGTACCAAAAGAAAAGCCCGCAGGATAAGTGCGGGCCCGTATTTTGAGCGCGAATTCATTCCAATTCGCATTAGAAAGGAGAACAAGGCGCGAAGCTGCTGACAGTGCTGTAGCACGGCAAAGCGAAGCAACGCAGTTATCGTTTTTAATGCGGATTGGAATTACGCTTCGGATTTGGTTTTCAGCACCTTGCGACCACGGTAAAAACCGGTCGGGCTGATGTGGTGACGCAAATGGGTTTCGCCAGTGGTGGATTCCACTGCGATGCCCGGCACGTTGAGTGCATTGTGCGAGCGGTGCATGCCGCGCTTGGAAGGTGATTTTTTGTTCTGCTGGACGGCCATAATCCGCTCCTGAGGGGGTAAGGGTTGGTAATTGCGCAGCAACTTCTGAAATTTGGAAAGCCAAGGATCGGATGAAATCCCGGGGCTAGCTAGATTGCCAGACAGTACGCGAAGCTTGTAATTATAGCCCGACAAGCCGCCTCACGGGGAAACCCTTTATTTCTTCTTGAGCTGGGCTAAAACTGCAAAAGGGTTTGGTTTTTCAGCAGGCTCATCTTCGTCCTTTTCCTTGAGTGACTGGCTGGCCTGTGAGAGGCTCTCAGGGCACTGCTCATGCATGGGCACCAGCGGCAGCGCCATCAGCAACTCGTCCTCCAGCAAGGCCAGCAAGTCAAACTGCGGCTCCATGACCAGCAAATCCTCTTCCGAGGCATCATCTTCCGCCATAGCGATGTCTTCCGTGGCAACAAAGCGGTACCACTGATCGACCTCAAGCGGCATCAAGACCGCCTGCATACAGCGCTGGCAGGTCAGGGCAAACCTTGTGTTGGCCTCTAGACGCAGCCAAACATCTGCCTCGGCACCCGTACGTTCGCGCAACTCGCCCAGCGCTCGCCATTTGACAACCGACTTAGGCTGCACCTCATGCGTCTTATGCGCCTCCTGCGTCAGGCGATGCAGATCGTGCAGCGGCGTGGCTTCTACAAGGGCCTCGCCCTGCTGTGCAAATGCCTGCATATTGAGGCGGCTGGCTTGAACCTGTCTGGTCATGCGTGCAGTGTAAGAGAATCACGGTATGACTTGCCCCCATCCACCACCAAACCGCCGCCTGATATTGGGCTCGACATCCCGATACCGCCGCGAGCTGTTGCAGCGTTTGCAAACCCCGTTTGAAGTACTGGCCCCCGATGTGGACGAAACCCCTTTGCCAGGCGAAAAGCCATCTGTTCTGGCTGTACGCCTGGCTCTAGCCAAGGCACGCGCAGTGGCTGACGCAGCGCCTGATGCCGTGGTCATAGGCTCGGATCAGGTGGCAGACCTGCATGGCCAGCCGCTTGGCAAGCCCGGCACGCATGAGCGCGCCGTCGCGCAACTGCGCCAGATGCGTGGCCAGACAGTGATTTTTCAGACAGCGGTAGCGGTGGTCTGCAAAGAGAGCGGTTTCGAGCAAAGCAGCCTGGCCGCCGTCAAAGTGACTTTTCGCGACCTGACAGATGACGAGATTGAAAACTACCTGCGCGCCGAACAACCCTACGACTGCGCGGGCAGCGCCAAAAGCGAAGGACTCGGCATTGCGCTACTGGTGTCGATTGAAAGCGACGACCCCACTGCACTGGTCGGCCTACCCCTGATACGCACCTGCAATATGCTTCGCGCTGCAGGCATTGCCCTGCTCCCG
>JBCKMZ010000019.1:0-30109 GCA_038902975.1 Polaromonas sp. | reverse complement strand
GGTGCTGGTGCTGGCGCAGCCAGCTTGCGCAAGCCGACGGCCTGCCTTAGCTCGCGCATCAGCGGCATGGCTTTGACCCTGGCTTTTTCAGCACCGGCCTGCAGAATGGCCTCGATTTTTTCGGGCTTAGTCATCAAGGCCTGGTACTTGTCACGCATGGGCGCAATGTCCTGGTCTATGCGTTCAAATAATTTTGTTTTTGCATCACTCCAAGCTATGCCGTCTGCATAGGCCTTGCGCATCGCTGATGTCTCATCTTGAGTCGCAAAAGCCTGGTAAATCTGGAACAGCGCCGAGCTTTCTGTGTCTTTGGCCTCGCCGGGTGCGCGTGAGTCGGTGACGATGCTAGAGATCAGTTTTTTAAGCTGCTCGCGCGGCGCAAAAAGCGGGATGGTGTTGTCATAGCTCTTGCTCATCTTGCGGCCATCCAGGCCAGGCAGGGTGGCGACGGACTCTTCAATCAGGGCCTCGGGCAGCACCAGATGAGCGCCATACAAATGGTTAAAGCGCTGCGCTATGTCGCGCGCCATTTCAATGTGCTGGATCTGGTCGCGCCCGACGGGTACCTTGTGCGCCTTGAACATCAGGATGTCTGCGCCCATCAGCACCGGGTACATGAAAAGCCCGGCGCTAATGTCGGCATCCAGGTCGTTGCCTGCGGCTTGGTTTTTGTCAACCGATGCCTTGTAGGCGTGCGCGCGATTGAGCATGCCCTTGGCCGTGACGCAGGTCAGCAGCCAGGTCAGTTCGAGGATTTCAGGAATGTCTGACTGGCGGTAAAACGTCACGCGCTCTGGGTCAAGACCGGCAGCCAGCCAGCTGGCGGCAATCTCCAGCGTGGAGCGCTGTATGCGGGCCGGCTCGCCGGTTTTGATGAGCGCGTGGTAGTCGGCCAGAAAGTAAAAGCTCTCGGCGTTATGGTCTAAGCTGGCGGCGACCGAGGGCCGGATGGAGCCGACGTAATTGCCTAGGTGCGGCGTGCCGGAGGTGGTGATGCCGGTGAGAAAACGCATGGGCGCGTCAGCTGGTGTGTTGGTCATCATCGAACCAGCATGGTCAGCGGCATCAATACGATCTCAAGAAGACCGTAGGTCAGCGACATCAGCGGGCGCATCCAGAGACTGGTGATGACGCCAGTGAGGACCAGCGCCATCACCACAAAAAAGCCCCAGGGCTCGATGCGCGAGACCAGCTGGGCCGGTTTGTAGGGCAGCAGGCCGACCAGAATGCGGCCGCCATCCAGTGGCGGTAGTGGGAACAGGTTGAAGACAAACATCACCACATTGACCAATATGCCGGCCTGGCACATCTTGATGAAAAACGGTTCGGTCAGGGCCGCGCCCTGCAGCAGGTAGAGCGCGATACCCCACAACAAGGCCTGCAGCAGGTTGGCCCCGGGACCGGCCAGTGCCACCCAGATCATGTCGCGTTTGGGGTTGCGCAGATTGTCAAACTGGACCGGCACGGGTTTGGCATAACCGAACAAAAAAGCGCCTGAGGTGGCGAAGTAAAGCATCAGCGGCATCAGGATGGTGCCCACCGGGTCGATGTGCTTGAGTGGGTTGAGCGTGACGCGGCCCAGCGCCCAGGCGGTGTTGTCGCCGAAGTGGCGCGCCACATAGCCGTGCGCCGCTTCGTGCACCGTGATGGCGAACAGCACGGGCAGGGTGTAAATGGCGACGGTTTGAATCAGGTTGGCAATGTCCATGTTGTGATTGTCTCAGACCCCCAAAATAGCCACATCGCCGCGCCCCAGCCGCGTCACCACGGCCTCGCCGCCGTTGCCCATCCCCGTCAAATCAATCACCGTTGTTGGCTGCTGGTGGCAGGCACCTGCGTCGATCACGGCAGCCAGCTCATGCTCGAGCAGGTCGCGAATCTCGTGCGCATCATTGAGTGGCTCTGTGGCACCGCGCGGGATCAGGGTGGTGGCCAGTAGCGGCGCGCCGTGCAGAGCCAGCAGCGCTTGCAGCGTTTTGTGCTTGGGCACACGCAGGCCAATGGTTTTGCGCTGCGGGTGGCTCAGGCGGCGCGGTACTTCTTTGCTGGCTTCCAGGATGAAGGTGTAGGGGCCGGGGGTTGCCGCTTTTAACAGGCGAAACTGTTTGTTGTCTACCCGTGCGTAGTTGGCCAGCTCGCTTAGGTCACGGCACAGCAGCGTCAGGTGGTGCTTGTCGTCCACACCACGAATGCGGCGCAGGCTGTCGGCAGCGGCCTTGTCGTCCAGATGGCAGACCAGCGCGTAACTTGAATCGGTGGGTACCGCTGCTATGCCGCCGCGCTCAAGCAGGATCACGGCCTGCTTGAGCAGGCGGGTGTGCGGGTTGTCGGGGTGGATTTCAAAAAACTGGGCCATTTGAAGGCCAACTCACTGGATACGGTCCGCCAGCAGTTCCCATACGGGGGTTAAACCACCCGGCAAAAACGGCAGCGTGCCCAGGTCGGTACGGCTTTCATTGGGGCTGTGGAAGTCACTGCCGCGCGACGCAGCCAGGCCAAACTCCTTCGCTGTTTCGGCGTACTTCACATATTCGGCAACGCTGTGGCAGCCACTGACCACTTCAACACCTTGCCCGCCGTGGGTTTTGAATTCGCTGAACAGTGCGTACTCTTCATTCGGTGTGAACTTGTAGCGCGCCGGGTGCGCAATGATGGCCATGCCTTTGGCTTTGGTGATCCACTGCACGGCATCGCGGAGGCTGGCCCAGCGGTGCGGCACATAGCCGGGCTTGCCTTCGGTCAGGTACTTGCGAAAGACTTCATTGGTTTCTTTGCAGACACCGCTTTCAACCAGAAAGCGCGCAAAGTGTGTGCGTGAAATCAGCTCTGGGTTGCCGACAAATTTAAGCGCGCCTGCATAAGCGCCCTTGATGCCGACTTTGGCCAGGCTGTCCGCCATTTCAAGCGCCCGCTCTTGCCGGCCAGCGCGCGTTTTGTGCAGACCTTGCAGCATCTCGGCATCGTCAGGGTCAAACCCGAGGCCGATGATGTGTACGGTTTCATTGGCAAACGTCACTGATATTTCGGTACCCGTCAGGTAGCGCATGCCGTTGGCTTTGGCGGCCAGCGCGGCGCGCTGCTGGCCACCGATTTCGTCATGGTCAGTCAGCGCCCAGAGTTCAACGCCGTTGGCCGCTGCCCGTTCTGCCAGGGCCTCCGGGGTCAAGGTGCCGTCAGACACGACCGAGTGGCAGTGCAGGTCGGCATTCAGGATGCCGGTGGGCGGCAGCGCGCGAAAGAGCTGTGTAGGAGTGGTCACCGAGCCATTTTACAGGCCGGCTGCCGCGCGCAGCGCAGTCGCTTTATCGGTACGTTAGCTTCGGCCGGGCTGTTGGCCCTTAACTTCGCTGCGCGAAGTTAGCCTGCGCTGAAAAACAGATAAATTCGCTTCGCTCAGGCCTACAGGCCAGCAGCCGCGCGGAGCGCAGCCGCTTTATCTGTTTTTTCCCAGGTGAATTCCGGCTCGTCACGGCCAAAGTGCCCATAGGCGGCTGTCTTTTCATAAATCGGGCGCAGCAAATCAAGCATCTGGATCATGCCTTTAGGGCGCAGGTCAAAGTGCTCTTGCACCAGTGCTGACAGCTTCTCGTCGCTCATCACGCCCGTGCCTTCGGTGTAGACCGTGACGTTCATGGGCTTGGCCACACCGATGGCGTAGGCCACCTGAATTTGGCACTGCTTGGCCAGACCCGCAGCCACAATGTTTTTGGCCACGTAGCGAGCGGCATAAGCGGCGGAGCGATCAACCTTGCTCGGGTCCTTGCCGCTGAAAGCACCGCCGCCGTGCGGGCAGGCGCCACCGTAGGTGTCTACGATGATTTTGCGACCGGTCAAACCGCAATCGCCTTGCGGACCGCCGATGACGAAGCGGCCTGTCGGGTTAATCAGGTACTTGGTGTCTTTGGTCAGCATGCCTTTGGGCAGCACCGGCTTGATGATTTCTTCAATCATGGCTTCAATGAATGAGGCCTTCATTTTGTGCATGGTCTCGCTCTGATCCGGGCTGTGCTGGGTAGACAGCACGACGGTGTCAATGCTGTGCGGCTTGCCATCAACATAGCGCATCGTGACCTGGCTTTTGGCATCAGGGCGCAAGAACGGTAGGCGGCCATCTTTACGCAACTGGGCCTGGCGTTCGACCAGGCGGTGCGCGTAGTAAATCGGCGCTGGCATCAACTCTGGGGTTTCGTCGCAGGCGTAGCCGAACATCAGGCCCTGGTCGCCGGCGCCGGTGTTCAGGTGGTCGTCGCTGGCATGGTCCACGCCCTGGGCGATGTCGTTGCTCTGCTTGCCGTAGCAAACCATGACGGCGCATCCCTTGTAGTCGATACCGTACTCGGTGTTGTCGTAGCCGATGCGCTTGAGGGTGTCGCGTGCCACTTGGATGTAATCGACGTGCGCGTTGGTGGTGATCTCGCCGGCCAGCACCACCAGGCCGGTGGTGGTCAGGGTTTCAGCAGCGACGCGAGAGCGCGGGTCCTGCCTGAAGATCGCGTCGAGGATGGCATCCGAGATTTGATCGGCGACCTTGTCTGGGTGGCCTTCAGAGACGGATTCGGATGTGAAGAGAAAGTCGTTTGCCATTAAGTACACTCCTTGGGTTGGTGGGCGCGTTGCCAGCCTGAGTGCTTTGGCGAACGCTTTAGCAGTTGGGTTTAACGTCGCCCTGCAAGTTGTACAAATAACTCAGCGACAGGCATCATTGTAGGATGCTGCGCCCGATCTGGTTTTAAAGGGTTTTTGGACTCTGACCCCAATAACCCTCCACACGGTTTATTCCTACATGCTTTTGTTGTTTCGTTTTTTATCGCTTTTCCCTTTGGCTTTTTTGCACGCATTAGGCGGTGCGTTGGGCTGGCTGGTGTGGGCTGGCAGTCCGCGTTACCGTGCGCAGTTTCGTGCCAACGTGGCACAGGCGGGGCTGACATTTGAAGCCGCGCAACCAGCAATTCTTGAGGCCGGGCGCTTTGTGGCCGAGCTGCCCAAATTGTGGCTGCGGCCGCAAAATGAATCGTGTCTTGATAACGTCTCGTTCAAGGTCACGTTTGAAGGCCAAGCCCATGCGCAAGAGGCATTCGGTCAAGGCAAAGGTGTGATCTTTTTCGGCCCGCATTGCGGCAGTTTTGAGCTCGGGCCACAGGCGCTGGCCGAGCTGTATGGCCCTATGACTGCCATCTACAGACCAGCCCGCAAACCGTGGCTGGCGGCGATTGAGCAGGCCACACGTCAACGCCCCCAATTGACCGTGGTGCCGGTGTCGTTGAGCGGCATCAGGCTGATGCACAAAACCCTTAAAGCCAACCAGGCGGTGGCCTTGCTGACAGACCAGGTACCGCCCGAAGGCCTGGGCGTGTGGGCGCCGTTTTTCGGCAAGCCTGCCTACACCATGACACTGGCTGCGCGCCTAGCATTGCAAAGCGGCGCTGTGCTGCTACCTGTGAGCTGCGAGCGCTTATCGGGTGGGCGTGGTTATGCCATCAAAATCTGGCCTCCGGTTGATGTGCGTACTGTGAATACTGTGAATAATGCGGGCCTTGATGGCGCTACCAAAGCAGATTTGCTCAGTGTGGTCACGCGCATCAATGCCGCGATTGAAGCCATTGTTTTGAGCCAGCCCGGTCAATATTTGTGGGGCTACACGCGCTACAAAACACCCCGCAAGAAAGCCCTTTGATGCCCCGTCTGTTATCCAGTTTCTTCAGTAATTTGACCACCCGGGGTGGTATTGCCTTCATGCAAGTGCTGGCCTTCTTGCCGCTGTCCTGGATTCGGGCCCTGGGCGCCGGGCTGGGCTGGCTGCTGTATGCCTTGGTCGGGTCACGCCGCCGGGTGGTGCAACGCAATCTTTCCCTGTGTTTCCCGGAGCGCTCCGAGGCCGAGCGGCGCAAACTGACGCAACAGACGTTTATCTGTTTTGCGCAAGCTTTCCTGGACCGGGCCTGGTTGTGGCATGCGCCCAAGGCCTGGGTGCAGCGGCGGGTGCAACTGACGGGTGCCGTGGACGAACTGGCGGGCACTGCGCCAACGGTGATTTTTCTGCCGCATTTTGTCGGCATGGATGCGGCGGGGGCGTGTGTCGCATTGCGGGTATCCCGGCTATCGACCAGCATTTACACCGACCAGACGAACAAGCTGGTCGATCAATGGATATTGCGCGGCCGGCTGCGCTTTGGCCATGCGCGCCTGTTTGGACGGGTCGAGGGTGTCAAACCCATCGTGGCCGCGCTGCGCCGAGGGCAACCGCTGTACTTGCTGCCCGATATGGATTTTGGCGCTGAAGATTCTGTGTTTGTGCCATTCTTCGGCGTCCCGACGGCGACCGTGCCGTCGCTGTCGCGCTTTGCCCGACTGGGCCGGGCCAAGGTGGTGCCGATGTTGCCGCGCATGACAGCGGGAGGTTACGAGATTGAGGTCTTTCCGGCATGGGCTGATTTCCCGTCTGATGACCCGGTGCTAGATACAGCCCTGATGAACCAGCGTTTGCAAGGCTATATCGCCACCATGCCGTCGCAGTACTACTGGGTACACAAACGCTTCAAGACCCGGCCAGAGGGTGATGCGTCGGTGTATTCGGATTAAGGGGAGGGTTTTCAGCCGGATGCGTCCAGTCCCACAGATGCTGGGCCACTTCTTCCACGCCCTGCCGCTTCAGCGCAGAAAACAGCTTCACATCGCCACCACCAGCCTGTAGTTTGACGATTTGCAGTGCCTTGGCGGCTTCGGTTTTATTCAGCTTGTCGGACTTGGTCAGCAGCACCAGAAACTTCAGGCCTGCTTCGACGCGCGGGCGAATCACCTCTAACAAAATTTCGTCCAGCTCGGTCAGCCCCAGGCGCGGGTCGCACAGCAGCACCACGGCCTTCAAGTTGTCGCGTGTCATCAGGTAATTGCCCATCACCTGCTGCCAGCGGTATTTGGCCTGTTTGGGCACGGCGGCATAGCCATAGCCGGGCAGGTCGGCCAGCACCGCGTCGGTCACGCCCTGCTTGCCGAGGGTGAACAAATTGATGCTTTGCGTGCGGCCCGGCGTTTTGGACGCATAGGCCAGCCGGTGTTGCTGCGTCAGGGTGTTGATGCAGGTGGATTTACCGGCGTTGGAGCGGCCCACGAAGGCAATCTCGGGCACCTCGATGCGCGGCAGGTGTTTCAGCTCTGGCGCGGTCGTCAAAAACTTGGCCGTGTGCAGCCAGCCCATGGCAATTTTGGGGTTCACTGGAGCAAGAGGAGGGTTATTGGGGTCAGACGCCAATTTCATTACGATGCAGAGCATCGTACCCGAAGGGCGTGCCAAGGGCACGATGAATTTGGACTCTGACCCCAATAACCCTCCGCCCAAGGCATTGTAAAATCAGAAACTTATAAGTTTTGCGCGCCAACCCATTAAAACATCCCCCGATATGAAGCTGTCTATTACCTCCCTTGTTACTTCCGTATTGGCTGCCCTTTTGGTGTTGCCAGCCCTGTCCTATGCTGCAACTGGGGCCGCAGCGCCTGTCGCGGTTAAGGTCAGCAAGCCTGATCTGGTCAAAGGCGAAGCGACCTACACGGCGCTGTGCGTCGCCTGCCACGCGGCCGACGGCAATTCCGGCGTGCCGGTGAACCCCAAACTGGCCCAGCAGCATCCGGAATACCTGGTCAAGCAGTTGCAGGAGTTCAAGTCGGGCAAACGCAAAAACGCCGTCATGCAAGGCTTTGCTGCGGCGCTGTCGGAAGACGACATGAAAAACATCGCCTACTGGATGACGACCCAAAAGGCCAAACCCGGTTTCGCCAAAGACAAAGAGCTGGTCACTTTGGGCGAGCGCATTTACCGCGGCGGTATCTCCGACCGCCAGGTGCCAGCCTGCACCGGTTGCCACAGCCCGACCGGCGCCGGCATTCCCTCGCAGTACCCGCGTCTGGGGGGCCAGTACGCTGAGTACACCGCGTCCCAACTGACGGCTTTCCGCGATGGCGTTCGCAACAACAACCTGCCAATGACGCAGGTGGCTGCCAAATTGAATGACAAGGAAATCCGCGCGGTGGCCGACTATATTGCCGGTTTGCGCTGAATAGCCCTGAAAAACCAGTACCACGCCGCGCTCGCGTTTGCTGCGCTGGGTTTCAGCTCGGTATCGGTCGTCACCAACGCGTTGCGACTTGGCCGCGTCGAGTTATGAACAGGGCGCAACAATAAATTCCCATTGCCGACCAAGCTGGCAGCAGACGCCCCCTATCTCCTCCGAGTTTGATATAGATCAAACTCGGTGACCAACTCACGTGGCACCATGCCTGCATAGTATGAGTATGTGTCTTTCACTTAACGATAGGAGATGAATCATGTTACGGACCTTGATTGCTTTTTGCGCCATGTTTGCAGCCTCAATCGCCGGCATCGCCGCCGAAGTGACTTACCGGAAAGATATCCAGCCGCTTCAGGCGCAGAAATGCGCTGTTTGTCATGGTGCGAGCTCCCCCTATGGCGGTGATTTCGACGAGGACAAGAAAAAATTCGAGGCCCTGCTCAAGGGACCGAGAATGGATTCCTATGCCGATCTGGTTTCTTTCGTGGTCTGGCCTGACGCCGGCGCCATCATGAGAAGGCTCGATGACGGGAAAAGCGCGAGCGATGGCAAGCCGGGCAACATGTATCAATGGCTAGGCGCTACGGAGGAAGAACGCCAGAAAAACCTGAATCTTTTCAAGGCGTGGGTGGGGAAGGATGCCTGGAAATTGAACCGCTGGGAAGCGCGAGGCAAAGTGTCGGCCATCACCAAGGAAGATCTGGACAAGATTCAGTTGAAATACTAGTATGACTTCCAAATTCTGGCGGGTCTTCTACGGACTGCTGCTGTTCTTTTTCCTCAGCCCGGTCTCGTTGGCTGCGGAAGCCCCCGACTGGAACGCCGATACCTTGACCGGCGACTGGGGCGGCGTCCGTACCAATCTGAGCGAGCGGGGTGTCACTCTGGAGATTGGCCTCAAGGCGGATATCCTGTCCAACCGGTCCGGTGGCATCCAGCGCGGCACCAAATACATGGACAACTGGGACTTCAAACTCAAGGCCGATGCGGACAAGTTATGGGGCTGGACCAACACCACGGGCTATCTGCAGCTCATCAGCAACCATGGTGGCAAGCTCAACGGCACCCATGTGGGTAGCTTCATGGGGGTGGACAACATCGAGGTGAACACCAACACCACCAAGTTGCTTCAGGCCTGGCTGGAGAGAAGTTTCTTCAATGAGAAATTCTCGGTGCTGGCGGGGCTGTATCCGGTGGATTCAGAGTTCTATGTGACCGAGGCGACCGGGGTATTCCTGCATCCCAGCGCTGGAATGGCCGCCGAAGTGGCCCAGACCGGCGTCAACGGTCCCTCCATTTTCCCCACCAGCTCGTTCGGTTTTCGCGCGAAGTGGCGGCCGACGCCGAAGTTTTATTTGCAGGCGGCGCTGCTGGATGGGGTGCCCGGCAACCCCAACAATCCGCGCGGCACCCACATCCGCTTTGACCGTGGCGACGGTACGCTGGCGATCATGGAAACCGGCTTTCGTCCCACCGAAGAAATCAGCAAGTACGCCGTCGGTTACTGGCGCTACACCCCACGTTTCGACGATCTCGCCGACACCGACGGTCTGGGCAACCGACTGCGGCGCGTCAACCGCGGCGCCTACTTTTTCGCGGAGCAGTCCGTCCACCGCGAGAAGGGCGATCCGTCACAGGGCCTGGCATTGTTCTTTCGCTACGGCATCGCCAATGGCGACGTGAACACGCTGGACTACTCCTATAGCCTTGGGCTGCGCTACAAGGGGCTCTTGCCCGGCCGGGATGAGGACGAGTTCGGGGTCGGAATGACCCGCGCCCACGCGAGTGCCAAGTTCAGGCAAGCCGCACCATTGGCAAGCAACGAAACCGCGCTTGAAATCACCTACCGCGCCAAGCTTACGCCCTGGCTCGCCATCCAGTCCACATTGCAGCGCATCACCAACCCGGGATTCGACCTTGCGCTCGGCAATGCCTGGGTTGCGGGGGTGCGGTTTGAAATTGCGTTCTAGTGTTTAAATGCATTAATTGGCATAATTAATTATCATTCGGTTTGTGTACATGAAGGTCTTCGGAATCGCCGGTCACTCCGGCATGGGTAAGACCACGCTGATCGAGCGGCTGGTGCCCGAGCTGACGTCGCGCGACCTGGTGGTGTCGCTGATCAAGCACAGCCACAAGGCGATCGAGATCGACCGCCCCGGCAAGGACTCGTACCGCCTGCGCGAGGCCGGCTGCTCAGAGGTGCTGCTGCTGGGCAATGACCGCTGGGCGCTGATGCACGAATTGCGCGGGGCCGCGGAACCGCCGCTGGACTACCTGCTGTCGCGCCTGCAGCACTGTGACCTGGTGCTGGTGGAAGGTTTCAAGCACGGTGACTTTCCCAAGCTCGAGGTCTGGCGCCCGGCGGTGGGCAAGCCCACGCTGTGGCCGCACTGGCCTGGCATCGTCGGCGTGGCTTGCGACGCGCCCCCGGCAACGCCTGCGGTGGTGCCCGCGAGGCCGGCGCCGGCGTGGTTTGATCTGGCCGACACGCGCGCCATCGCCGACTTCGTCTGCGAGAGCGCGGTGACACCCTGAAGCGGACGCAAGGCCCGCGCCGCGCCGACGCGGGGCGCTACGGCTTGACCCGCACCCAGCGCAGCTCCATCGTGTCGTTGTGCCACTGCACGACCTGCACCTTCTTGGCCATCGCCCAGGTCAGCGTGCGGCGGTACAGCGGCACCAGCGGCAGGTCTTCGCCGACCAGGCGCAGCACGGTGGTCACCATGGCGCGGCGGCGGGTCAGGTCGGGCTCGGTGCGGATGGCGTCGATCAGGCTGTCGAGCATGGGGTTGCTGTAGCGCCCGGTTGAACAAACCATTGACATAGATCAATAGACACGTCGCAAACCGGCGTAACACTTGGAGCTGCTGAAGAAGGAAAGATAAAATGACATTAGCACGACGCCAATTTTTGACCGTAACAATCATGCAGAGCATGTTCCCGCGTGCGGGGCTGGGCGAGGGCGAGCGCAAGTTGGTGCTGGAATTCCTGATCCAAAACGCGAAACAGTAACCAGCGCCGCAGCTTCAGCAGCGCGGCCCCGGAGCGGTCACGCTGATCCAGCGCTTCGGCTCGGCCGCCAACCTGAACGGCCAGGCGAGCTTCCAGATCGTCGCCGATATGCTCGATATCGAGGGGGCACCGAAGCAGCCGACAACCGGGCTCATCTATCAGGAGAAAGTTCGCAAGGACTTCGACGCCTTGAAATCAAGCATCAACGCAGGAGACAAATGACATGGTCAAGTATCTTTTCATCCTGAACGATCCGCCCTATGGCACCGAGCGCAGCTTCAACGCCTTGCGCCTAGCGCGTTCCCTGCAGAAGGCAGGCGACGTGGAAGTCAAGGTGTTCCTCATCGGAGACGCCGCTGCCTGCGCCAAGGCCGGGCAGAAGGTGCCGGCGGGGTACTACAACATCGGCGACATGCTGGGCATGATCGTGCACGCTGGCGCCGAGATCGGTGTCTGCGGCACCTGCATCGACGCGCGCGGCATCAGTGAAACCGACTTGGTCAAAGGCGCCTCCCGCAGCACGATGGACGGACTTACCGCATGGACGCAGTGGAGCGACAAGGTCATCGTCTTCTAAGGAAAACACCATGAAACGAACCACGTTGATTCTGGGCACCGGTCTCGGTGGCCTCGTTGCGGCCGAGACGCTGCGCAAGCTGTTGCCCGCCGGCGACCGTGTGATTGCGGTTGATCGTGCACAGCAGCACTTCTTTCCGCCGTCCTTGTTGTGGCTGATGGTCGGCGACCGGAAACCGGAGGATTTCACCCGCTCCTTGGACCGCCTGATCGGTCGTGGCGTCGAGTTTCACCATGGTGAGGTCACCCGCATCGATCCGCAGCGCCGCGAAGTCGAGGTCGCCGGCGAATTGCTGACGGCCGATGCACTGGTCATCGCACTCGGCGCCGAGTACGCGCCCGAGACGATTGCGGGACTGGCGCAAGCTGGCCTGAACCTCTACACGATGGAGGGAGCGACGGCCATCCGCGACGCGCTCGCCCGTTTTTCGGGCGGGCGCATCGTCGTCCTCACCGCCGCACCCCAATACAAATGCCCGGCCGCACCCTACGAGGCCGCGCTATTGGTGGACGCCTTTCTGCGCAAGCGCGGTCTGCGCGAGAAAACGGTCATGGACTTCTTCGCTGCTGAACCGCGCCCGATGTTTGTCACCGGCCCCGAACTCGGAGCCGCCGTGCGCGGGATGATCGAGGCGCGAGGCATCTCCTACCATCCCGAGCACCAGGTCAAGGAGGTTGATCCGGTGGCGCGCCGTGTCACCTTCGCCAACGACGCCACGGCTGACTACGATTTGCTGCTTTACGTCCCGCCGCACCGCGCGCCGGCGGTGGTGCGCGACGCCGGTCTCACCAACGAAGCGGGCTGGATTGCGGTCGACCGGCACACGCTGAAGACGCAGTTTGACGGCGTCTTCGCCATCGGTGACATCACCACCATCCCCCTCAAGATGGGCCGACCGCTGCCCAAGGCGGGTGTCTTCGCCCACGCCCAGGCCGAGGTCGTGGCGCACAACATCGCGCACGCCTGGACCGGCAAGGGCAAGCCGCGCCGCTTCACGGGCGAGGGCCTGTGTTTCATCGAGACCGGCAACGGTCGCGCCGGCATCGGCCGGGGCGACTTCTACGCCGAGCCGACGCCGCAGGTGGAGCTGCGCGGCCCCAATCTGTTCTGGCACGCGGGCAAGATACTTTACGAGAAGTACTGGCTTTACCGACGGTTCTGAGGCAAGGCATTGCGTTCGATAACAACGAGTGGAAGAGCAAGGGTGGCGTTGTCGTCGCCTTTCAGGCTGGTTATAACCCGGCCTACGCTTAGAAATGGAATCCCCTGTTTATGTTTTTGCGTAACGATTCTTTATCTTGCTTACTATAGAAGATGTTGATTATTTCGCCGTTGGGTGCGAAGAAAACCAGGGCGACCGAATCAACTCCATAAAGCTCGGTAAATTTTTTCCCCTGCTCGACATTTTTGTCCGCCACAATGAATTTGACGCGGCCATCATATTCATCCCTGAGCGTATTCATCACGTTCATGTTTTCCTGGCTGTTAACAATAAAGGGGTCATGAAACAGAACCACGATATTGCCGCCTTTGCCGATCAGGGAAATATCCTGCGAATAACCGCGCGGCAAAAGCGACACTGCGATGACCGCAAACCCCAGTAGCACACCGACGGTAAACAGCTTCGGCCACAAAGGGCGCTTGGATGTCGGCGGAGCGACTGTAGCTGCCGGTTTGTGCGGTTGCTGTGTTTGCATAATTCGTCCTCTTCAATATCAAGTCAACATTGCAGTTTCTAGCATTTGAATTATGGCGGTTTAAAATAACAACGCACCTCGCGGCGCGACAGCTTTCCGGAGAAATGCAATAACAATGCTCGAAGCAACCAACCTTGAGTGCGTGCGCGGAGACCGCACGCTGTTCAGCGACCTCAGTTTCACGCTGGGCGGCGGTGAACTGTTACGCGTAGCCGGGGCCAACGGCAGTGGCAAAACCAGCTTGCTGCGCATCTTGTGCGGACTGCTCTCTCCGACGCAGGGAGCCGTGCGCTGGCGCGGCAGCAACATCGGTTCACTGCGCGAGGAATACTGGAAAGAAATCGTTTACCTCGGGCACTCGAATGCGGTGAAGGACGGACTCACCGCCCTGGAAAACCTGATGGTGACATGCACACTCGCGGGAATGAAAATCGACCATCAGCAGGCCAGCGCTGCGTTGCGTTGTTTCGGACTCGCGGAGTGTGAAGCGCTGCCGGCAAAAGTGCTGTCCCAGGGACAGCGTCGCAGGGTGTCGCTGGCACGCCTGATCCTGAGCCAGCATCTGCCGCTGTGGATTCTCGACGAGCCTTTCAGCGCGCTCGACGCGGCTGCGGTCGACTACATGCAGACGCTGATTGCAGGGCATGTCGCACGTGGCGCCACGGTAGTGCTTACCACGCACCAGGAAGTGCGGATCGCAGGCGCAACCATGGTTACCATCGATCTCAACGCGCGGACCGTTCTAGCATGCTGACCGCGCTGCGTTGTGTGATTAACCGGGATCTGCTGCTGGCGATGCGACACCGCGCCGACGTGCTGACCGCCCTGCTGTTCTTTGTCATCGTGGTAAGCCTGTTTCCGCTGGGCTTGGGCCCCGAGCCTAACCTGCTGCGCTCGATTGCGCCGGGTGTGATCTGGGTCGCTGCCCTGCTCGCCTCGATGCTTTCTCTGACCCGCATGTTCTCGGAAGATCACGCCGACGGCACGCTCGAGCAGATGCTGCTCGGTGCCAGCCCGCTGGGCGTGATCGTCGTGGCCAAAGTCACCGCACACTGGCTGGTCTCGGGTCTGCCCCTGGTGCTGATCGCGCCGGTCTTGGCGTTGCAGTTTGACTTGCATCCATCGCTGATGGGGGTGCTGACGCTATCCTTGCTGCTCGGCACCCCGGTATTGAGCCTGATCGGCGCCATCGGGGCGGCCCTGACGCTTGGCTTGCGCGGAGGGGGAGTTTTGCTTTCGCTGCTGGTGTTGCCGCTTTACGTGCCGGTGCTGATCATAGGCGCCGGTGCCGTGGATATCGCATCGGCAGGCTTGAGTGCCCAAGGGCACCTCCTGGTGTTGGGCGCATTTCTGGTGGTCGCGGTGGTCTTCGCGCCATGGGCCATCGCCGCTGCGCTGCGCATATCGGCCGAGTAATTCCATTTTCAGATCGATACGAGATTAGGCGCGGGTTATTGGGGTCAGACACCAATTTCGCTACAGTGCAAGCACTGCACCCTACGGGCGAGCCAAAGGCTCGGCGAATTTGGGCTCTGACCCCAAAAACCCGGCAAGGCGAAGCAACAACATATCGTATTGATCTGGAAATGGAATAAGCGTGAAGGGAACGAGGTTTTAAGGGAACCAAAACCCAATGGAATTGCCATACCTTGTATAGTTACCGTTGATTCCTAACCTTACTGCGGATAATGTCGATTTCGTCTGAAAAAACAATGCCGGGGCCGAACCGGAAGCGTGTGAATATCAACTGGTTCAAAATGTGAGGACATTGAAATGAATTGGGCAAGCTGGAATGATTTTGTGGCAATGGGCGGTTACGGGCTCTACGTCTGGGGTTCGTATGGTGTGACGCTCGGATTCATGGTCACGGAAATTGTCCTGTTGATGCTGAGAAAGCGCAACCTGCTCGGACAGCTAGTCCGCACTCCCGGCGCGCAGCGGGTGGCAGCATGAAGCCCCGACACAAGCGGTTCGCGATGATCGCGGTCGGTGTCGCTGCGCTGGGCATCGCCACGACCCTGGTGTTGAACGCCTTCCAGCAAAACATGGTGTTTTTCTTCACTCCTACCCAGGTGGCAGCCAACGAAGCGCCGCAGGGGCGCACTTTCCGCGTCGGCGGCCTGGTCGAGCCGGGCAGCGTCAAGCGGCAGGCCGACGGGGTGACCGTGCAGTTTGCAGTCACCGACACCGTCAAATCGATTCAGGTGGTCTACCGCGGGTTTCTGCCGGATCTGTTCCGTGAAGGCAAGGGCGTCGTGACCCAGGGGCGTCTGTCGGCGGACGGCGTGCTTCAGGCCAGCGAGGTGCTCGCCAAGCACGACGAGAACTACATGCCGCCCGAGGCTGCCGAAGCACTCAAGCAGGCGCAGGCCACACGCCAGCAGACAGCGCAGACGCTGGTCATTCCCCCCACAACAGGAGTACAACGCTAATGGGTACTTCTATAAATTCATTTTTCGGGCGAATTGCGGCGTTGCGCGGTGCTCGAAATCCTCACGTACCTGAAGTACGTTCCGGTTCCTGCGCTCCGGGCGCCTTGCACTTCATCCCGAAAATCTGAATTTCTAGAGGTACCCTAAAGATCAGATTACAGATCCAGGTTCCAATGTCATCGCGAGTGCCGTGTACTCGCTAACGGGTACTTCCTCAGCTCGGCGCTGTAGGTCAAAGCTGCCCGTAAAGTTCCGCTGCTCCAGCCACTTGCCCAATGAATGGCGTAGCAGCTTGCGACGCTGGCTGAAGGCCACCCTGACCAACTCACTGAACAGTTTGACATTCAGCACCTCGGGCGCGGCATACGGCACCATGCGCACCACCGCACTGTCAACGCGCGGCGCTGGATCGAAGCTCTGTGGCGGCACAAACAGCACGCTTTCCATGGCGTAGCGCCATTGCAGCATCACACTGAGTCGGCCATAGTCGCTGGTCGCAGGCTTGGCCACCATGCGGTCAATGACCTCTTTTTGAAGCATGAAGTGTTGGTCTTCGATTACTTCTGCCGCATCCAGTAACTGAAACAAAATCGGTGTGGAAATGTTGTAGGGCAAGTTGCCGACCACGCGCAGCTTATGTCCTGCGCTTGCCGCCAACGCATTGAAATCCACCTTGAGTACGTCAGACTCAATCACCACCAGTTGCTGATTGACCCGCAACTGAACGGCAAGATCACGATCCAGTTCAATCACCGTCAAACGCCCCAAACGCTCAACCAGCGGCTGCGTCAGTGCCTGCAGCCCAGGGCCAATTTCCACCATCGCTTGCCCAGCCTGCGGCGCAATGGCGCGCACGATCTCTTCAATGATGAAGCGGTCGGTCAGAAAATGCTGGCCAAAACGCTTTCGGGGAATGTGCTTCATGGCGAACGTGGGAGCCAGCAATTTTTCGACGGGCCGCCCCTAGAAAAATTAGCCCCCTCGGGGGGCAGAGAGCGACACGAAGTGCGCGAACGTGGGGGCCACATCACTGAGGAGGGTCGCGGTATTCTACGTACGCACGGCCCCGCACCTCCTGCGCCCATAGCGCATAAGCCTCTTGCTGTTTTTTCTCCCGCAAGACATTACGGACCAGTTCGCGCTGTTCACGCGTGGACAACTGGTATGTGCGCCGCTCCAGTAGCTGGATCAAATGGACGCCGAACCGGGATGTCAACGGATCCGACATCTGGCCCGCTGCCAAGCCATTCATGACCTGTTCAAACTCCGGCACAAAACTACCGGGGTTGGCCCAGCCCAAATCACCACCGTCTTTGGCAGAACCATCAACGCTGTTGTCACGCGCTTCAGCCGCAAAATCAGCCTGTCCGGCTACAACACGCTTTTTGATGCCTGCCAGTTTTTCTACGGCGGCGGCTTCTGTCAACTGCGGCCCTGGGCGCAGCAATATGTGTCGGGCACGGGTTTGCGTGATGTCAATCCCTGGCATACCAGCCTGCTTTTTCTCGATGACCTTGAGAATGTGAAAACCAGCACCACTGCGCACTGGCCCCGCTATGCCGCCAGTGCGCAAATTTTGCGTTACCTCTACAAAAAGCAATGGATAGCGTTCCGCATTGCGCAAGCCCATCTGTCCGCCCGCAGCCTGCGAAGGGGAGTCTGAAAACTCATTCACCAGCGTTGCAAAATCACCGCCAGCGCGCGCCTTTTCTGCCGCCTGTGCGGCCCTTGCCTGCAGCGCTGCGAGCTGCTGTGGGGTCGCATTTTCAGGAACAACCACCAGAATCTGAGCCAGATTGATTTCCATATTCGCGATATCGGTGTTGCCGTCCTGGTCACGCAGGAACTGGTCAATATCGGCATCTGTCACAGACACTCGAGCATCCACTTCACGCTGGCGCAGGCGCGTCACCAACAATTCATCGCGGATGTCAGAGCGGAACTGGCTGTAGGCAATGCCATCGGCCACGAGTCGGCGGCGCAGTTCCTCAACCGATATCTGGTTTTGCTGGGCAACCGACAGCACGGCGTTGTCGAGTGAGTTTTCATCTACCCGCACGCCCGAGGTTTTTGCCATTTGAAGTTGTGCCTTGTCGCTAATGACCCGCTCCAGGACTTGCCGGGCCAGCTCGCCACGCGGCGGCAACACGGCCCCCTGCTGGCTCAGCTGCTGCTCTGCGCGTATCAGCTTGGAGCGCACCTCGTTGTTCGTCACCGGCTCGGAGTTCACGACAGCCACAATAAAGTCCGCCTGTCGCTGGCCACCAGCCGAGCGGCCAAAACTGGCCGGATTGGACACCTCGAAGCCGGGTGTGCGCAATGGTCCGGATGGTCTGAGGGTTTGCGCCTGGGCCACCAGGCTCGGCACGGCAAGTGCCACCGCAAGCAGCAGCTTGCAGGCCAAAAAACGGGATGGAGAAAAGTATTTAGTCATAGTTGGTAAAGCGGCTAGGTACGGTCACTTGGTCTCGCAATAACTGGTAACGCGGAATATTTTGTTTTAGAACTTCAAGAGGGCTCACGCCAAGCCGCGAAAATCCGATCAGCTCCAGCTGAAACAGGATGCGGGTTGTAGCCACAACCACACCGAGTTGGGTGCGTTGCAGCACGACACGGCTAATCCAGCAGCAGCCATCGTACTCAAGCCCGACGACGGCATCAACCAGTTTTTTATCGGAAACGCTGTAATTAAGTCGCCCAACACTGTAGTAACGGCCGCCGCCTTGACCACGGCCAGCGCCAAGGTCTTTGCCCTTATCGCCCCACAAATCGTTGATGGGCCATTGCCAGCCCACGTCAACCGAGTTGCTGATGTCACGCTGGCTGCGCAGCGATGCACTGATAACGCGGTATGGCCCGGGGTTGTAGCGCACGCCGAACGTGCTGCGCTCTGAAACTTTAAGTTTCGGGTTGTATTGAACCGTTCCGTCAAAAGCCCATCGCGGGTCCCAGTTGATGGAGGTGCCAAACAGCACGTCACTGATGCGGTCTGTCACGGGCAGGCTGCCCGGTAAGCCAACTTTCTGGTCGCTGAATCGCAGGCGCTGCGCAACGCCAACCCGCACAGCTTCAGCGCCAGAATCGGGGTTGAGCAGCCTGGAGGTCATCCCGAGCGTCAACAAGTTTGAATCCGAAATGCGGTCATTGCCGACAAAAGCATTGGGGGTAAATATGGTGGCGAAATTGAAATCGTTCAGGCCCGAGTCGTAATTGGGCAGAGCGCTCTGGTCACGAAAGGGTGTCCGCACGTAAAACGCTCGCGGCTCCAGCGTCTGCTTGAAGTCTCGCCCAAAAAAATTGGCCTTACGCTCAAACTGTAGACCGCTGTCCAGACTATAGGTGGGCACGATGCGCGACGCAGACAAGTTGCCATTGTCCAGCGCAGAGTCAAAACGATACGTGGTGGCGTGCAACTGTAGTTTGGGCGTTATAAATCCGCTAAGCATATTCCATGGCAGGCTAATTTGCGCAATACCTACCGCACGGTCACTGTTGGGTTGTCCGGTCAACAGGCGATTGGCGGAAAAGCGGGTGAAATCACCCGAGAGCGACCAATCAAACCCTTTTACGCCCGCAATGGGTGCGTTAACACGGGTGTAAGCTGCAGCGACTTGTGGCAATCGGTCATAAGGTGGCACGATAGGCGACAGAGGGTCTTGCAAGGTCTGCCATTTCAGCGCGCGAATAGCGCTTGTAAAGTAACCTTGCCCCCAACTCACAACGGCACCATTGGTCAATAAACGCTGGGGCGCAGCGACACCGATTTTGGGGAAATCGCGCCAAAAATTATCATCACTTACGCGATTCAAATTCAGGCTGAACCCAACGCTCCCGATGGCAGCCAGACCCGTGTTAAGTCTGCCATCATGCTCCAGCGCATAAGACCAGCGGTCGCGCTGACGTAGCTCGTCACCCGGCATAAAAGTCCCGCGCAACCGGCCCCAATAGTCTCTTTCGAGGTATCGGTATTCGCCACCCAATTCAATGCCTCGTTTACTCATCAGCGTGGGGGAAAACGTTGCATCCCGGTTAGGAGCAATATCGAAATAATACGCCTGGTTGACCATCAAGCCGCTGGTGCTGTCGACATTAAACGTCGGCGGCAACAAGCCTGATTTGCGCTTGTTGCCGGTCGGAAAGCTGAAAACCGGAGTCGCCAAAATGGGCACGCCCTTGAACTTGAGCAGCGCCCCCGTCGCCTCGCCGGTTTCCGCCTCCTGGTCAAACTTGAAACTGGTTCCGGTCAATATCCAGGCCGGATTCCCCCAAGACGCGGGGTCTGTTCTTTCGCACGTCGTGTAGGTGGCATTATGTGCAATCAGGGTTTTTGCATTGATGAAGTCAATCCGGTCGGCCCTGCCATTGCCGCCATTGGAAATAAAGCGGTAGCTCGGGTCTGCAAAGTATCCCTCATAGGTATCGAGCTTTATATGGAGCAAGGACCCGCGGTACTGATTGCCCTTGGTGCTCAGTCGTACATTACCGCGCGCATCGAGCGTGTTGTCCGGGCTGTAAAGCTCAATGCGGTCAGCCCGAATGGCACTCGTCCCCTGGCGCAGTTCGGCATCTCCCGTTATCACGGTTTCAAGATCCGGGCGGCCCGAAACACTGTCGCCTCGCACAAAGCTGGGTGGCTTGTTGGCTTGTCCTTCGGGTGGCTTCTCGGCCAGCATAGGGCTTGCCTTGAGCACCGGCCGCTGGCTGGCGGCATCCACGGCTGGTTCGAGAGCCAGGCGCGGGTCGGTCAAGCCCTGTGCCTGTACCGCCTGCCAAAACACCAAGCCCAGCGCGGCAAGCGACACTAGACAGATAACCGCCCGAGACACCGGGGAGCGCAAAAAAGGCAAGTGATTCCATTTCCAGATCGATAGGAGATTAGGCGCAAAGCCACAGACAGTGCTGTAGCACGGCCAAGGCGAAGCAACAACATATCGTATTGATCTGGAAATGGAATGAGGTAAAGAAGATGCGCGGTGCATCAATGGTATGAGGTAAACCCGTTTGTAGAATCGAAGCTAATTATCCATGACCACCCACCCCCATCGACTGGACCAGCCATGAGTGCCCCAAGCAACGCCAGCGTCATCGTCTGGTCTGACCCCAGCCGCGGCAGCGCCTTTTCAAACTGGCTGGCCAGCATTGCCCTCGAGCACGGCCTTGACGTGGCCAGCGTACAACTAACGTCAGCCGACGCGAGTTTTCGCCGCTACTTCAGAGTTGGGGTCAGCGGCATCAGCGGCGCTACCGGCAGCTTCATCATCATGGACGCGCCACCCGACAAGGAAGATTGCAAGCCCTTTGTAAAAGTCGCCGCCTTAATGCTTGATGCAGGCCTTCCCGCACCCCGCGTGCTGGTCTGGAACGAGGCCGCAGGCTTCATGCTGCTCAATGACCTGGGGCACAAAACCATGCTGGACATCATCGTCGACACGAAAGCGCCACCCGGAGCCGTTGATGCGATTGCGCAACCCAGCGCTGCGCACCACGCGCTGTACATGGAGGCCATCGACTTGCTGATTCGCTGGCAACTGTCATCAAAACCCGGCGTGCTGCCGCCTTATGACGATGCCCTGTTAAGCCGCGAGCTGGCACTGTTTCCCGAGTGGTATGTCGGCAAACACAGAGGCATCACTTTGAGCAGTGATGCACAGATCAAGCTTGACAACGCATTTGCCCACATTAAAGCGAGTAATTTGCAGTCGCTCGATGGCGCTAGGGTTTATGTTCACCGCGATTTCATGCCCAGAAATCTTATGACCGCTGACAGCAGCCATGCTTTAAGCGTGCTCGATTTTCAAGACGCCGTCTACGGCCCCATCAGCTACGACATCGCCAGCCTGATGCGCGACGCATTTTTGACCTGGGAAGAAGACTTTGTTTTAGAAGTCACCGTGCGCTACTGGCAGCAGGCGCGCAAAGCCGGCCTGCCAGTGGGCGACGACTTTGGCGAGTTTTACCGCGCGGTGGATTGGATGGGCTTGCAGCGCCACCTCAAAGTGCTTGGCATCTTTGCACGCCTCACACTGCGCGACGGCAAACCAAGGTATCTGCTAGACACGCCGCGCTTCATCAAGTACGCCCGCAACACCGCCGCGCGTTACCGCCAGCTGGGGCCATTCATGGTGCTGTTAGATCAGATTGAAGGCGACGTGACCCGCGTGGGGTATACGTTTTGAGCTGCCCTGAAGTAACCCCATGAACGCACGCTTTTACGTTGACGCTCAGCTCGCCAGCGGCGAGCCCTTAAGCTTGCCCGCGACTGCGGCAAGGCACGTACAAGTACTGCGCATGCAACCCGGCGACAGCATCACGCTTTTCAATGGTGCCGGCACCATTGAAGGCGAATTTGAAGCCAGCGTCACCCACATGGGCCGCAGCGATGTAGACGTCACCATTGGCCACTACACGGCGACCGACCGCGAAGCCAAGCGCGCCGTGCATCTGGCCCTCGGCATGCCCGCCAACGACCGCATGGACTGGCTTATTGAAAAAGCCACCGAACTCGGCGTGGCCAGTATTCAACCGCTGATGGCCGAACGCTCGGTGTTGCGCTTGAGTGGCGAACGCGCCAAGAAAAAATTCGCCCACTGGCGCGCCATCGCTATCGCGGCCTGTGAGCAATGCGGCCGCAACCGCGTGCCGGTGATTCACGAGGCGACCTCTTTGAGCCAATGGTTGAAAAGCACGGCAGAGCAAGCCAGCATCAGCCAACGACTGCTGCTGTCGCTGCAAGGCGGCACGCAACCGCTAGCCCAAGCCGTCAACATCACAGACTCAACGCCCTTGCTATTCCTGAGCGGCCCTGAAGGTGGCCTAAGCCCAACCGAAGAAGCCGCAGCGATTGCCAGTGGCTTCAAGCCCGTAACCCTAGGCCTGCGCGTGCTGCGCGCCGAAACCGCGCCACTGGCCTGTCTTGCATTCCTTTCCCTGTAATTCCATTTTCAGATCGATACGAGATTAGGCGCGAAGGAGTTATTGGGGTCAGACACCAATTTCGCTGCGGTGCATCGCACCGCGCCCTCCGGGCGAGCCGGGGGCTCGGCGAATTTGGGCTCTGACCCCAAAAACTCACGGCAAGGTGAGGCAACAACATATCGTATTGATATGGAAATGGAATAAGATCATTCATGAACCGCAACCTCTGGCTGCTGGCCCTCTGCCAGGGCCTATACCTCACCAACAACGTCACCTTCATCGTCATCAACGGTCTGGTCGGGCTGAGCCTGGCGCCGCTGGGCTGGATGGCGACTTTGCCGATCATGAGTTATGTGGTCGGTGGTGCGCTGTCAACCTGGCTGGTGGCGCGCACGCAAAGCCGCTTGGGCCGTAAAACCTCGTTCCAGCTCGGGCTGGCTGTCGCCGTGGCATCGGCCCTGCTTTGCGCTTATGCGGCCTACAGCAAAAACTTCTGGCTGCTGGTAGCGGCCACCGTGGTGGCCGGTTACTACAACGCCAATGCGCAGCTCTATCGTTTTGCGGCCGCCGAGCTGGCCACGCCGGCGTTTCGGGAAAAAGCCATCTCGCTGGTGATGGCGGGCGGGCTGCTGGGTGCAGTGCTTGGCCCCAACCTAGCGACGAGCACCCGCAGCCTGACAGAGGTGCCATTCGCTGGTGCCTACCTAGCGCTGGCCGGTGTTGCGCTGCTGGCCATGGCGCTGCTGGCCTTGATTGAATTTGCACCGGCCCCGTCTCGGGCGGTGGGTGTAGCCAGCAACACCGGCAGGCCGCTGATGGAGATCATGCGTCAGCCAGTCTTCATTGTGGCGGCTGGCGCGGGTGCTTTGAGCTATGGCGTGATGAACCTGCTGATGGCCGCCACGCCGATTGCGATGCAGATCTGTAGCCTGCCCTTTTCTGACGCGGCCAGCGTGCTGCAATGGCATGTGATTGGCATGTTTGCGCCGGGCTTTTTTACCGGCCATTTAATCAAGCGCTTTGGCACCTTGCCCATCATGGCCGTGGGGTTGGTGCTCAACATCATATGCGTGGTGATTGCGCTGTCGGGGGTTGAGTTTATGCAGTTTGTAGTGGCCCTGTTTTTGCTCGGGCTGGGCTGGAATTTTCTCTTTACCGGCAGCACCACACTGGCGCTGACCGCCTACCGCCCCGAAGAAAAAGACAAGTCCCAGGGCGCGCTTAATTTTTGCGTTTTTGCGGCGCTGGCGGTGTCGTCACTGGCCTCGGGCGTGCTGGTCACAACCCAGGGCTGGGCGCTGTTAAACCTTGGCTCGCTGTTACCGCTGGCGCTGACAGGCGCAGCGCTTTTATGGCTTGCGCTGAAGCGGCGGGGCGGACCGCTCAACCCGGCATACGGGCCATCACATGTGCCACCGCAGCGGTGAGCTTTTTGGCGTAGGGCACATGTAAAAACTCGTTCGGCCCGTGCGCGTTGCTCTTCGGGCCGAGCACGCCACAGACCATCATTTGCGCTTTCGGAAAGCCGGTACTCAGCATATTCATCAGCGGGATCGTGCCGCCCTGACCTATGCTGCCGCAGGACGCGCCGAAAAAGCTTTGTGACGCATCGTTGAGTGCGGTTTCAAACCACGGCACTGTGCCGGGCGCGTTCCAGCCGGTTGCGCCACCACCACCTTCAAAGGTAACTTTGGCCTGGTAAGGCGCGTTGTCTTCAAGCAGTTTTTTCAGCTCCTGCACCGCCGCGCCTGCATCCACCAACGGCGGAAAGCGCAGTGACAGCTTAAAGGCCGTGTAAGGCCGCAGCACATTGCCCGCGTCTTTAAATGCGGGGAAGCCTTCGGCACCCGTGACGCTTAAAGTTGGCCGCCAGGTGCGATTCAGCAGCGCCTCGACTGGGTCGGTCGTCATGGGCAGCATGAGAGCGCTGGAACCTTCGCAGTCGTAGTGCGCCCAGGGGAAGCGCTGGTACAACTGGTCACCCAAAACGGCTGCTGTTGCACGGGCTTGCGCCAATCGGTCTGCCGGCACTTCACAGTGAAAACTTTGCGGCAACAGGCGGCCTGTTTTGCTGTCTTCCAGCCGGTCGAGCACCTGCCGCATGATGCGAAAGCTCGACGGCACCACGCCGCTGGCATCACCCGAATGCACGCCTTCGGTCAACACTTCGACCTTGAGCACACCGCCGCCCATGCCGCGCAGGCTGGTCGTGAGCCAAAGCTGGTCGTAGTTGCCAGCGCCCGAGTCAAGGCACACCACCAGCGCCACATCACCCAGCCGCTTTTTAAGCGCATTGACGTAAGGCAGCAGATCGTAGGAGCCGCTTTCTTCACAGGTTTCAATCAGACCAACGATGCGCGGGTGCGGCACGCCCTGACTCTTGAGCGCCTGCACAGCGGCAATGCTGGCATAGACCGCGTAGCCATCGTCAGCACCACCACGGCCGTACAACTTGCCGTCTTGGTACTTCGGAGTCCATGGGCCGAGGTCGCTGCGCCAGCCGTAGAACTCGGGCTGCTTGTCTAAGTGCCCGTACATGAGCACAGTTTGTTTTGAGTCTGCACGGGTTGCAGGAATTTGAAAAAACAATACCGGGGTGCGGCCATCGAGTTGGATGATTTCCAGCATCAAGCCTTCGACCTTTTGCGCCTCAACCCAAGCTGCCGCATTGCGCATCACGGTGGCTATATAGCCATGCGCGGCCCAGTCGGCATCAAAGCTCGGCGATTTGGCCGGGATGGCGATGTAGTCGCTCAGCTGCTTGACGATGTCGCCGTCCCACTGTGCGTCAATCTGCGCCTGGGCTGTAGCAGCATTCAAAATACTGGCGGGAATTTCGCGGTGCAGGGGTGCGTTCATGGAGCTTCCTTCAAACTAATGGGCACTTCTATAAATTCATTTTTCAGGCGAATTGCCCTAAGTCTACGCCTGCGTCGCCATCGCTTCACCGAGGCGAATGCTGTGTTCGGGCCGCCACTCGGGGTTAAATTGCAGTGGTGCTACTTGAGATTCCGGAAACAGCATCACCACAGTGGAGCCAAGTAAAAAGCGGCCCATCTCAGCGCCTTTTTTGAGTGTTACGGCTGGTTGCGAGTCAGGATAGTCCCATGTTCTCAGCGCCTTGCGGCGCGGCGGATTGACCACCCCGTGCCACACGGTCGCCATGCTGCCGACGATGGTGGCCCCGACCAGAATCAGGACAAACGGGCCGTGTGCCGAATCGAAAACACAGACCACGCGCTCGTTGCGTGCAAATAAGCCGGGTACGCCGCGCACAGTGGTCGGGTTGACTGAAAACAAATCGCCGGGCACATGCACCATACGGCGCAAGCGGCCATCACAAGGCATGTGAATGCGGTGGTAGTCGCGCGGGCTTAAATAAAGCGTGGCGAAGCTGCCGTTTTCAAACTGCGCGGCCAGCGCTGCGTCACCGCCGACAACGGCAGTAGTTGAATAGCTGTGGCCCTTGGCCTGAAAAATCTGGTCACGTTCAATAGCGCCAAACTGGCTGATGGCACCATCAACCGGGCAAACTAGGTCGGCACTTGCGATTGGCCGCGCGCCGGGTTTGAGGGCACGCGTGAAAAACGCATTGAAGGTGGCGTAACTGGCGATGTCCGGATTGGCGGCTTCGCCCATGTTGACCTGGTACTTCGCCACAAAGCGGCGAATGATTGCAGTCGTGACCCAGCCACGCTCGCGCGACGACACCCAGCCGGCGAAGGCTGTGAGCGCCTGCTGTGGCACAAGGTAATGCGGCAGTAAGGCAAGGCGGTCAGAGTCAAACATCGGGGCACTTCTATAAATTCATTTTTCGGGCGAATTGCTGCGTTGCGCGGTGCTCGCAATCCTCACGTACCTGAAGTACGTTCCGGTTGCTGCGCTCCGGGCGCCTTGCACTTCATCCCGAAAATCTGAATTTCTAGAAGTGCCCATCGTGCAGGGATTTTAGTCGGGCACCCCAACAGCCCCCAGGCTCCTAGCTGGCCCACCATTTCAAGCGCGCAAGTAAAAACCCCCCGCCACCTCAGGTGACGGGGGGTTTAGATCAAATCAGCCACACAGAATCAGGTTGCCAGCGTGTTGATGTCACCCTTGAGGCTCGGGTAGCGCACATGCTCCACCAGTTCCTGAATCTCCTTGCCCGGCGCCTTGGTCAGCAGCGACACGATGATGATCACCGCAAAGCCCAGCGGCACGCCAAACAAGCCAGCCGAGATCGGCGCAATGTCCCACCAGATATTGTCGGCAATCGGGCTCGTCACGCCGAACACGCCGCGCAACCAGGGTTGCGTCGTGGCCATGTAGTAGAAGGTCGTCCCCAGGCCGGCAACCATGCCCAGCGACGCACCCCACTTATTGGCGCGCTTCCAGAAGATGCCCAACACCAGGGCCGGGAAGAACGCCGCCGCGGCAAACGAGAACGCCGCCGACACCAGGAACAAAATGTCCGCCGGCTTCTGGGACGCCACTAAGGCCGCTGCCAGGGCAACGACCAGCAACAGCATCTTGGACACCATGACACGGCGTGCGGTGGAGGCATTGGGGTCGAGCATTTTGTAGTAGATGTCGTGCGACATGGCGTTGGCAATCGTCAGCAACAAGCCATCCGCCGTTGACAGAGCCGCCGCCAGACCGCCTGCCGCCACCAGGCCCGACACCACGTAAGGCAGCCCACCAATTTCAGGCGTAGCCAGCACAATGATGTCGCCGCCAATCCGTATTTCGGCCAGTTGCAGGATGCCGTCCTTGTTGATGTCCACCACCGACAGCAGGCTCGCGTCAACCAATTGCCAACGCGCGATCCAGCCCGGCAGTTGGTCAAACGGCGTACCGACCAGGAGGGTGTACACATCGTATTTGACCAGCACCGCCAGCGACGGCGCCGTGAAGTAGAGCAGGAAGATGAAGAACAGCGACCAGGCCACCGACTGACGCGCTTCTTTCACCGACGGTGTGGTGTAGTAGCGCATCAGGATGTGCGGCAGGGCGGCAGTACCAATCATCAGGCAGAACACCAGCGCCAGGAAGTTCTTGCGCGCGATATCCCGTGCCGCATCGTCTTTGCCCGGGAAAGGCTCGGCATGGCGAATCGGCGGCGCGGCGCGGGCCGCGTTGGCGGTCCGCGCGGTGGTGTAGGCAGCTTTGGCAGCGGCCTCATCTTTGGGCAGTGCGGCCAAGACGGTTTCTGCGGCCTTGATGTCGGCGACAGCACCGTTCGCCGCTTTCAGGTCGTCAAGCTTCTTCGTGGCGGCAGCTTTGTCGGCGGCCATGGAAGCAGGAACATCCTTCAACTTCTCGACCGCGGCGTCCGAACGCGCTTTGAAGATGCCACGCACTTCCAGCTCTTTCGGGTCTTTCAGCAACTGCTCTTCCTTGGCCGTCACTTTTTGCAGCGTGTAGCCATAGACCGCCTGCGGAATCGGCACACCAGTGTGTTTGATTGACAACCAGACCACCGGCAGCATATACGCAATGATCAGAATGATGTATTGCGCCACCTGAGTCCAGGTCACGGCCCGCATGCCGCCCAAGAACGAACACACCAGAATGCCGAGCAGACCGGCAAAAATTCCGACCTCAAACGCCAGCCCGGTCAGACGCGTCGTGACCAGGCCGACACCGTAAATCTGCGCCACCACGTAGGTGAAGGAGCACAAAATGGCGGCGAACGCACCAATCAGGCGCGGCAGGTTGCCCTCATAGCGGGCGCCCAAAAAGTCCGGAATGGTGAATTGGCCAAACTTGCGCAGGTAGGGCGCCAGAAAAAGCGCCACCAGGCAGTAGCCGCCGGTCCAGCCTGTAACAAAGGCCAGGCCCCCAAAACCGGTCAGGTAGAGCGTTCCGGCCATGCCGATGAAGGAGGCGGCTGACATCCAGTCGGCCCCGGTGGCCATGCCGTTGTAGATGGCCGGCACGCGACGCCCGGCCACATAGTATTCGGCCGCATCGCTGGTCCGGCTCATGACCCCGATGCCGGCATACAGCAGCACCGTGGCGGCCAGAAACAGGTAACCGATCCAGGTCCTGGGCAGACCCATTTGCTCCAGAATCGCCATCACGATGACGAAGCTGATGAAGCCGCCCGTGTACCAGCCATAGACCTTGTTCAGGTCCTGCTTGAACTCGCTTCGAGTTTGCGTTTGATTTCCAAACATTATTCTTCTCCTTCGGCCACGCCGTATTGGTTGTCCAGAATGTTCATGTAGCGGGCGTAGAACCAGATGATCAGGCAATACACCACCAACGATCCTTGCGCCGCCACCCAGAACGAGAACGGCCAGCCGAAAAAGCTGAACGTCAGTTCACGGGCAAAAAATATCAATATGAAAGTTACAAAGAACCAGATGGCCATCAAAATGGCCGTTATTCGCAGGTTTTTGCGCCAGTATTCCTCGTGTTTAGCCGAAAGTTCCATTGCTTGCTCCTCTTTGTAAAATTAATAGAAAAACACCCCGATAAACCTCAAATAAAATTCCCGACCGCCAAGCCGGTCTCGCGCTCCAACTGGGCCGCCACCTTCGGCTCGAAGCCTTTCAGATGCCGAATGACGGCGCGCGCTTCCTCCGGCTGCTTCAAGTCCACGTGCACGCGCGCCAACTGGTACCAGCCAAACGGGCTCATGGGTTGCAATTGGGTGTTGTGCTTGAGCGCCTTGACCGCCTCGTCCAGCCGCCCCTGGCGCACCAGCACCAGCCCCAGGCCGTACCAGGCCCGGTCCATTTTTTCCTCGATGGCAATGGCAGCGCGAAACTCGCGCTCGGCGTCTTCGAGTCGCCCCAGCTCTTCACACACGAAGGCCAGGTTGAAATGGGCATTCGAGGTATCAGGCGCCAGCGCCAGCACACGCTCGAAATAAGTCAGGGCCAGCACCTGACGGCTACTTTGCATGGCGTCATAGCCCAGACTGTTCAGGGCCAGCAAATCGTCAGGCGAACGCGCCAGGACATTTTGGAACACCTCGGCTGCGTGGCCGCGCAGACCCAGGAACAGGAAGATTTTGGCCTTCCAGTGCAGCACAAAACGGTCCCGTCGGCTCAGGCCCACTGCGTCGGTACTGGCGTGACGAGTATTTACTGACATGCTGCGGCTCCCAATTGAAGGCACAAGTCGATTTTTGTCTTGACCACCAGCACCCAGGCCACGATCAGCCAACTGGCGGCGGCCAGCGGAATGTGCTGGTCCAGAATCAGCTTGGGGCTGATGCGGCGCGTCAGCCACAGTGCCGGCTTGGCCGCCACATCCAGCAACTGCCAGAACACATTGGTCTGGCGTTTGGCGCCGGCCAGCAAACCCAGAATGAAGCGCCCCACAATGAACATCAGCGAGAGCTCAATCAGACTCTTTGCGATAACGATGGCCAACAACATAAATTGATATTCTTTCTCACAAGCGCTGATCTCAGGTCGC
>JBCKMZ010000018.1:0-30238 GCA_038902975.1 Polaromonas sp. | reverse complement strand
ATCATCGGCATAGGCGAGTTGCGGCTCGTTGCTGCGGGCGGCAATTTGGGCCAGCTCCTGCTTTTCTCTAGCCGCTTCAATCGGCTTGTACGCGTACTCAATGGCCCAGTAGTCGTAGGCGCCCAGGGTCGTGTTGATGAAGCTGGCCTGGAGCTCGCCCTTGAGCGCCAGGTTGTAGGGGTTGTAGTCCATCACCGAGTTCGAGATGCCGTACCTTTCAGTGAATGCTTTGTCTTTCAACTGCGCCTGTGTGATGCTGGTGGATGCCTTGAAGTTGTGCTTCAAGCCCAGCGTGTGGCCGACCTCATGCATGATGGTGTGCTTGATCCTTGCCTGCACAAAGGCTTCCGCCTCCGGGCTGTCCGGGGCAATATCACCACGCGCCTCCAGCAGGTCCATGGCAAAGTTCATCTCCGCCGCCGCTTCGTGGGCATAGTTGCACTGGACCGGGTGCGAGCCGCCCTCGGCTTTCCAGGCGCTGCTGATCTGGGCTAGCCGCTGCTCACTGCTCATACCCACGTCTTCCACAATAAAGCGGCGCGGACTGCGTCCATATTCACCGCTCATGCTGATGTCGGCGTCGACGATCTCGCCGCTGCGCGGGTCGACATGGCTGGGGCCGCTGGCAAAACCAGCGTCGGCGCCAACAAACCAGCGGATCGAGGCGTGGCCTGCGTCCATATTGTCCCAATGGGCGTCGTCCGGTTGCTGCTTGGCGACCAAGGCGTCTTTGAAGCCGATCTTCTCAAAAGCCTTGTTCCACTCCACAATGCCGGCCGCCACGGTAGCGCGGTATTGATCCGGAATATTCTTGTCCATCCAGAACGTGATGGGCTTGACGGGCTCGGACAATGGCGCGGCCGGGTCCTTTTTTTCAAGGCGCCAGCGTTGGACGTAATGCACCCTCGGGTTGGCCTTCAGGTCGCCGCCCAGGTCTGTGAACGACTCGGTGAAGTACCCCAAACGGGGGTCGGCCAAGCGTGGCGCCATGGCGGGCTCGGGTAGCGCCGCAAAGCTGTAGACGTAGTCAACAAACAGGCTGCGCGGATCGGGGGTGGCTTGCGGCGGCGTCGGTGTGGACACGGGCCCGGTCGGTGGTACCAAGGGTGGCGCGGGGATACGCGGGGTCGAAAAATGCATGCGCGCGGTCAAGGTGCTCAAACCCGCGTCGGCGCGCGTGCGTTCAATCGACGAATTAGGCCTGTCCACGGCAAACGGCAATCGATAGGCCGCCTCCAACCTCGTCAAATAGCCAGGGATGTCAGTCAACAGGAATCCGGCATCGATCAGAATAGACTTGCGCTCAGGGTGAGCCAGACTGGCGAGCGCACCCGACCCCAGCAGACTGGGCGAGAAGGCCTGCTCAACGGCGCGCTTGGAGCCAGCGTCAGAGGCGGCGCGGAATTTGGTGTTCAACGCAATCAGTTGCACCTGTTTTCCAGTCAGCCGGAACTCCGCCATCCAGTCACTTCCCATCTGGCTGGCGTACAGGCCGCGCTCGCCCACCGAATTGGCGATATTGACGGTGAACAGGATCGGCTTGTTCAGCATTGCCCTGGGAATCTCGATCCAGACCTTTTCGTCTTTACGCCAAATGGGAAAAAGCCTCCCCTCTGATTTGGCGTCCTTGGTCACCTCGGAAAAAGGTTTGAGTGCAGCCGGGTCAACGGCTGGTCTTGCGGGCGGGGTGGCAGCGGGCGCCGGGGCGCTTGGCGCTGCGGCAACCGGCGCCGCTTCTGGAGGCGACTGGGACCAGGCCGTAGCTGCACTGGCGCCGAGCAGGGAGGCGATGAGGTGGGGAAGAAACCGAAGTTGAAACGCGCTGCGTGCTTGCATGTCTGATCTCGCTGGGGTGGTGGATGCCGGAAGGAATTCCAACCACATGAGCCCAAGTATCCCACCAAAACCCAGTCCGGCTCGGTATCCACAGCCTCCCCCCGGCTCCTGCGCGCCACAGCCTCGTCTATGGCCGACACGGGTAACCCGGAATAACCCAAATGGGTAGCGTTCCGTGGATCTGCACCAGGCTTCGGGTTTTCACAGTAAATCAGCATGCGGTAATGTATTAGCATAGTCGGCTAGTATTCTCACCATGACGCAAGCTCAGGCCCCGCTCATCCCGACAACCCACGCGACCGCTGCGCACGCGGGAGCGATGATTTCCGGCTTGACGGTGGAATTGACTGGGGGCGGTGAACTGGAGCCATTGCTCGAGCGTTTTCTGGTTTCCATCATTGCGCTGGCTGGCGCCCAGGCCGGTGCCGTGCGCGTTCTGACCGACGATGGAAAGTACATGCGGCTGGTGGCACAACAGGGCTTGCCGGCGCACGTGTTGGATACCGAGCGGCTGGTGAAGAGCGACTGCGGCATGTGCGGTATTGCGTTCGCCGGCGACGTGCTGGGCTGGGTCGATGACGTGCGGTCCTGTGCCCGACACGGGACGGAGCCCTACTTTGGTCTCCAATGCAAAAGTGTGCTGGCCATATCGCTGCTTCACGGCAATCAGGTGATGGGAATTTACAACCTGTTTTTTGAAACCGATGCGCGGATCGACTCGCAGACGCAGACCATGCTGCGCCTGATCGGCCAGTTGCTGGGCCTGGCGCTGCACAACGCGCGCATTGAGCGCGAGCGGCTGCGCGTGACGGTGATGAAAGAACGCCAGGAAATGGTCAATGAAGTGCATGACGCGATTGCGCAGACGCTGGCCTACGTGAAGATGCGCCTGCCCTTGCTGAACGATGCCATGCTGGCCCATGACGACCCGAGATCGCTCAAATACTTCATGGATGTGAAAAACGCGGTGGGTGAGGTGCATCACAACTTGCGCGAGGTCATGACCTACTTTCGCACCCGCATGGACCCACTGGGCTTGCTGCATGCGCTGCAGGGCATCGCCGACGGTTTCTTTGAGCGTACCGGCATCACGCTGGAAATCAGAAATTCCGCGAAGAATCTGAACCTGAGCGACGAACAGGAGGTTCAGGTGTTTCACATTGTTCAGGAAGCGCTGGCCAATATCGCGAAGCACTCCATGGCCAGACGCGCCGTGCTGACGATCGACAAGACGGCCCAGAGCCTGGAATTTCTGATTGAGGACGACGGACAGGGCATGGCTACGGTCGACGCACAGGCAAGCCTGACAGGGGCGACAGCATCGACTCATTTGGGGCTGGAAATCATGCAGGGTCGGGCGCAACGCCTGGGCGGCAGCATCGAGGTGGTCAGGAATGAAGGCGGCGGCACTCGGGTGCACCTGGTGCTGCCTGCAAACCCTGTCCCGGCGGAGCGCTGCACATGACGACTAAGACCCGGGTGATGCTGGTGGACGACCACGCGCTTTGTCGCAGCGGTCTGGCCGAGCTACTGGAACAACGGGGCAACATGGAGGTGGTGGGGGCCACGGGCGACCCGGCGCAGGTGCTGCCGATGCTGCGTGAGCATCAGCCCGACCTGATGGTGCTGGATTTGCGCCTGCCCACGACCGATGGCTTGAGCCTGCTGCGTCAGATGCGCGCGCAGGGATGCGAAACCCCGGTGGTCATCCTGACCATGAGCGACAGCGAAGACGACATGTTTGCGGCACTGCGCGCCGGCGTGCGGGGCTACCTGCTCAAGGACATGGAGCCCGAGGAGGTGATAGACGCCATCGTTCGGGCGGCGCGTGGCGAGATAGTCGTAGCTTCCGACATGACGCTCAAGCTGGCGCAAATCCTGCAAGCCGTTCCCAAGGGATCGGTCAAGGGCGACCTGGTGGCATCGCTCACCGAGCGCGAACGCGAGGTGCTGGAGCACGTGGCGCGCGGGCAGAGCAACAAGGTCATTGCCCAGGCGCTGGGCATCAGTCACAACACGGTCAAGCTGCACGTGCGCCATATCATGGATAAGCTCAACCTGCGCTCGCGGGTCGAAGCGGCCGTATTTGCTTTTGAGTACCGTAGCTCGCCAGATGGGATAAAAGCGGCGGGTGAAGCCGCTCAAAAGAGCAAAGGCTGAAGGGCACTTCTAGAAATTCATTTTTCGGGCGAATTGCGGCGTTGCGCGGTGCTCGAAATCCTCACGTACCTGAAGTACGTTCCGGTTCCTGCGCTCCGGGCGCCTTGCACTTCATCCCGAAAATCTGAATTTCTAGAAGTACCCTGAAGACGTTGGCGTTGGTCAAAGGGTCGAGTTCGCCGTTAATGGTTTGAACCACGCCAGCGAATCATGCAGCTTGACCACTTCGCCCACAATCGTCAGGCAGGGTGACTTCAGCTGCGCTTGTGCCACGCGCTCAGGCATGTCGGCGAGGGTGCCGGTGACGACTTTCTGGGTAGTGATGGTGCCGTCCTGCACCACGGCGATGGGCAGGGTAGGCGCTGCGCCATGCGCCATCAACTGGCGGCAAATTTCGGGCAGTCCGCCCAGGCCCATGTAGATCACGACGGTCTGGTTTGCTCTCACCAAGCTGGGCCAGTCAAGGTCGGCGCTGCCGTCCTTGAGGTGACCGGTCACAAACAGGCAGCTTTGCGCGTATTCGCGGTGCGTCAGCGGAATGCCTGCGTAGCTCGACACGCCCGCCGCAGCCGTCACACCGGGAACCACCTCAAACGCGACGCCATGCGCTGCCAGCATTTGCAGCTCCTCGCCGCCGCGCCCAAACATGAACGGGTCGCCGCCCTTGAGGCGCACTACCTGTTTGCCCTCCAGAGCGAGTTTGACGAGCAGGGCGTTGATCTGCTCTTGCCGCATGGTGTGCTCGTTGCGGCGTTTGCCCGCATAAATTCGCTCGGCGGTGGGTGATACAAAGTCCAGCACCGCACTCGACACCAGGTGGTCATAAACGATTACCTGCGCCTGCTGCAGCAGGCGCACGGCGCGCAGGGTCAGCAGTTCGGGGTCACCGGGGCCAGCGCCCACCAGATACACGCGCCCGGCACCGGGCGGATGGTGTAGCGCGCCGGCTTTCAATGCGTGCGTTCCTTGCTGGCGCAGCCGCCGGACGGGGCGGGTTCGGGCGCGCCCTGCGACTGGCGGCCGTCGATGAAAATAAAGTTGAATTCACCGGGCTTCAGTTCCACGTAGTCGAGCGTGGTGTCATCGAGCAAGGCCTGTGATTCGCCGGCGATCACCACCGCCACACTCTCCAGGTCAAGCTTCATATCTTCATCTCTCGGGTCGTCAAAACCCATGCCGTATTGCATTGAGCCATCGGCATCGACCTTGGCGGCAATGCGCAGGGCCATCTCCTGGGTTCCGCTGGCGCTGGCCGCCTGCTGGATTTGCCGTGCAGCGGCGCTGGTTAATGTAAACATATGGGTATTTCCTAATCAAAGTTTAAATTGGGGACTGAGTTTGCTATCGACTGTTTTAATGTTCGGCCTGTGGCTTTGAGGCGATGCTGTGAGCGCGCACAAAGGCGACAAACTGCGGCGCCCAGTCTGATCCCGCCCCGCTGCGCAGATGGGCGTAGGAGGCAAGCACGTTGCGATAGACGATGCCGTCGCGCTGGCCATCCACGCCATGACCGCGCTGCACGTGATAGGCAAACTTGAAGTCAGGACTCATGTTTTCCAGGCTGGAATAATGAAACTCGTGCCCGCGCACGGCTGGCGGCGCCGTTTGCGCGATGACGGGCCAGGGCGCATCGGCGGTGGCTTGCAACTCCACATAGCCGCGTCCGACCGGGCGCTCGTGCATCAGCACATCAGCGGGCAGTGCGCCCACCATGTCGTAGGCGCGGTCCTGCCAGCGCAGTGTGCGCGCCAGGTACATCAGGCCGCCGCATTCGGCATAGACCGGCAGGCCGCCCTCAATGGCCGCACGGATGTCGGCGCGCAGGGCTGTATTGGCCTGCAGCTCGGGCATGAACATTTCCGGGAAACCACCGCCGATGAACAGACCATCGACCTCCGGCAGGGCAGCGTCCTGCAGGGTGTTGAACGGGACGATCTGTGCCCCGGCCGCTTCCAGGGCCAGCAGGTCGTCCGGGTAGTAAAAGCCAAAGGCCTTGTCGCGCGCCAGACCGATGCGAACGCGCGGTTGCGGCGGCGGTGTCGACAACATGGCAGGTGCGACGGCCGGAGATGGCAACGGCAACGGCCGCGAATTGGCGCTGGCGGCAATCGCCAGCAGCCGTGGCAAATCAACTTGCGCTGCAATCATCTCGCCCATGGCACGCACACGCTGCGCAGCATCGTCCAGCTCATGGTTTGGCATGAGGCCCAGATGGCGTTCCACCAGCGCTATGCGCGGGTCATGGCTAATGGCGCCCAGCACCGGCACGTCGGTGTAATGCTCGATCACGGCGCGGAGTTTGGATTCATGGCGCGCACCGCCCAACTGGTTCAGGATGACACCGATAATGCGGATGCGCGTATCGAAGGCCTGGTAGCCCAGAATCAGCGGCGCGATGCCGCGCGTCATGCCGCGCGCGTCCAGCACTAGCACCACCGGCAGGTCCAGCAACTGCGCCAGCGCGGCGTTGCTGTTGCTGCCGTCCAGCGCCAGACCATCGTACAAGCCCTTGTTGCCTTCCACGATGCTGACATCCGCCTGCGCCGCGTAGCGCATGAAGCAGGTGGTGATCTGCTCGGGCGTCATCAGGAACGGGTCGAGGTTGAAGCAGTCGCGCCCGCTGGCCTGGCCCAGCCACATCGGGTCGATGTAGTCCGGCCCCTTTTTGAAGGACTGCACCGTCAGCCCTTGCGCCGTCAGTGCCGCGCACAGGCCCACCGTGATGGTGGTCTTGCCCGATGACTTATGCGCCGCAGAAATCAAAAAACACGACATGCTGGCGTATTTTCAGGCGCTGGCAGTTACGGGCGTGGTGTTGCTTGACTGAAGCCCGGCATCATCCAGGCGCTCGGGTAGAAAGCCCAGAAATTTCAATGCCAGCAGAACGATCAGACCCGCGATGGCGATGCCGCCAAAGCCGAGCAGCCACTCGGGCAGGCTGGGCGTGTAGCTGTTCACCACGCCGTCATAAAAGCTGCTGCTCACCTGCCGACCAGGAAACAGCACCAGCGGGAAAGCCTGGCCGCCGATGATCGTGACATACATCTGCGCAAAACCACCAGCTACCACCAGCAGGGCGCTGGCTGCGATACGTCGCCGCATCTGACCGATGCGCGGATGCTGTAACAGCACCAGCGGAAGCACGCTGCCAAGCAATATCTGACCGAGCCAGAACATAGCGGTATACAGGCCGCCATCGAGCAGGATGAAACGCTCGAAGTCGTGGTGCTTGGTGAAGTACAGATTGGTCAGGTGATAGACCAGCACAAAATAAAATCCGGCGGCGATGAAGATCACCTGCAGCTTAGCAAATCGTGCCATCAGTGCATCGCCTAAAGGACGACCGCTGCCTTGGCAGGCGAGCATCAGCACCAGCACAAAGACGGCCAGGCCATAGCTGAGCGACAGGACAATGAACAGGGGCGCCAACAGGGCCGAGTCATAGGCTTGCCGGGCCACCACAAAACCAAAAATCGAGCCGGTGCCGGTGGTCAACGCGATGCGCCAGACGAAGGCGAACAATCCGGCCAGCGGCGTGTAGCGGTTCATGCTGCGCTCCATCATGGTCCACAGGTAGACGATGACAAAGCCCATGAAGCCCGAATAGAGAAAGATGTTCAAGGCAAAGATGGATTTGAAGTTGAAGTGCGTCATGGCCACGATCAGTCGGTCGGGGCGTCCCAGATCAAGCAGCAACACCGTCAAGCCACCCAGCAACAGCGCGATGGCCAGCAGCCCGGACAGCGGCGCCAGCGGTTTGAACTCGGTCTTGCCGAAAACCGAGGCCATCGATGCCACATTCAGCGCGCCCGAAGCAGCCACCACCAAAAACACCGCAAAGACGTGCGGCAGGCCCCACACAATCTGGTTGGTCATGCCGGTCACGATGTGGCCATGGTGCTCCATGTACCAGGCCGCCCCCAGTCCGATCAAGATCACCAAGGCCAGCCCCCCCCAGCAGCAGGTAGTAGCCGGGGCTGTTGCCGTGCAATTCACGCAGTGCGATTTTCATAGGATGGGTCTCGTCAAATGCCGCTGTAGCGCACGCCGGTGTTCAAGTTCAGGTCTTCCCGAATCTGGCGCGATGGGGTACTGGCCAGACGCTTGGCGATGTCGCTGTGGGGGTCGTTCAGGTTGCCAAACAGAATGGCCCCGTGGCCCGCGTCCGAGCAAGCTGTGGCGCAGGCCGTATTTTCGCCCTTGTCCACCTTGTGTACGCACAGGGTGCAGCTTTCCACTACGCCCTTGCCGCGCGGCACATCCGGCTTCTGCTGGCTCAAGGCCTCATGCACAAACGAGCGCGCTCCGTACGGGCAGGCGATGACGCAATAGCGGCAACCAATGCAGGTGTGCATGTCGACCAGCACGATGCCGTCGGCGCGTTTGAACGAGGCGCCGGTGGGACACACATCCACACAAGGCGGCTCGGCGCAGTGCTGGCACAGCATGGGCAGGGACTGTATCTTGCCGGTCTTGATTTCCTTGATCTCGAGTTTGCGGATCCATTGCGAGTCGGTCGGCAGGGTGCCGCCGGACAGACCGTTTTCGGTGTTGCAGGCGGTGACGCAGTCGGTGCATCCAGTAGCGCACTTGCTGCTGTTAATTAGCATGCCCCAGCGCACCTGGGGGTTGGCGCCGCTGCTCGCCGACGTTGCGGCGGACGCAGCCTGTGCGGTGGGCGGTGTTGCGATGGTGGTGGGCATGCTGCCCGCCGGCGTTGCGGTGGGCGCGGCCTGTGCGATCTCCATGAGCCGCACGCCGGGGACCAGCACGATGCCGGCCAGTCCTGCAGCAGCCACGATCAAAAAACCGCGACGGGAATCTTTCGTCTCGGTAGTTTCGGTGCAATCGGGCGAGGGTTCTGGCTTCATGGCTTTAAGGGTTGCGGTTGTGCCACCATCTGGCGCAGTTGCATGCTGAGCTGGTTTGCAACGCCCGACTTGCCGGGTGCGACCAGGGGATGGTGGGCGTTTTGTTGCGGTTTGCTGGCGTGGCATTCAAAGCAGTCGATCTTGACCGCGGTATAGATGTGACAGCTCTGGCAGAAGTTGGCTTGGGTCGCCACCACGCTGCCCGTGGTCTGGCTGGCGTGGCATGCGATGCAGGTCTTCAGGCTGTATTTGGCGGTGCGAACGCCGCCGCGCAAGGTCTCGTCACGCTGATGCTTGAGCAACTCCGCGTGGTTGCGCCGCATGAAGGCCGGGTCTCCCACGCACTGACCGCCGCGCGCTGGCTCAATCACTGGCTGCGGCACCCGAGTGGACGCCTTCTGCGGTGTGGATGCCTGCGCCAACACGGCCGGACTGGCCGTCAACAGCAGAAGCAGGCTGCACAGGCTGCTGGCGACGGCAAGTCGAAGTCGGCGCAGTCCGGCCATGACGCTAATCTCCCAGTCCCATCTTGATGTAGCCGGTGGGACACACTTCGGCACAGATGTGGCAGCCAATGCACTTTTTGTAGTCGGTGTCCACGTAGCGGCCGATGGTGGATTTGGACTTGGGCACCTTGAACACGGCTATCTGCGGGCAATAGACCACGCAGTTATCGCACTCGAAGCACTGGCCGCAGCTCATGCAGCGTTTGGCCTCGGCCACCGCCTTGGCTTCCTGCAGGCCTTGCAGGCGCTCTTCGAAGTTGTTCAACGCCTGCTCGGCGGTGAGCGAAGTGATGCTGCGCAGGTTGCGCTCAACATAGGGGAAGTGCCCCAGAAATAATTCCTTGTGCGAAATAACATGGCGGTCCGAGCGGTCGTCAAAATTGTGAATCGCCGCCGTGCTCTTGTCGGTGCCGTGAATGGGCTCGTGTTCTTCGCTGAAAACGTAGCCTTTCTCCAGCATCTTGCGCGTCAGGTCGAAGGCATGTACGTCGATCTTGGGGCGTTTCTCCAGCGGCTCGTTTTGCAAGAAGCGGTGAATGCCGTCCGCCGCAATCGCACCGTGCCCGATGGCGGTGGTCAGCAAATGGGGGCGTATTATGTCGCCGCCCACGAAGAAGCCGGGCTGGCCCTGCACCTGGTAGTTCTTGTCGCAGTTGATGGCACCCTTGCCGTTGTTGAACTCATCCAGACCGGTGAAATCCACCGCCTGGCCAATCGCCGAGACGATCAGGTCGGCCGGGATGTCTTCTTCTGTGCCTTCAATATTAGTGATTTGAAGCTTGCCACCGACAACCTTGACATCGCAGCGCATCACGCGCAGCGCAATGGCGCGTCCGTCCGGTCCGCGTACCACCGCGACCGGCGCCATGCTGCCCCGAATGGCAATGCCCTCAGACAGTGCGTGCTCGACCTCGTGTTTGGTGGCCTGCATCTTGTCCACAGCTAAGATGGTGGTCAGCGTCACTTCTGCGCCTTGGCGCGCCGAAGCCGCCGCGACATCGTGCGCTATATAGCCGGCAATGGCGTGCTCGGGGCGATCGGATTCATGAATCTTGTCGATGTGACCGAGGCGGCGCGCCACGGTCGCCACGTCAATCGAGGTGTCGCCGCCACCGACCACCACGACGCGCTTGCCCACATGGCGCAAGCGACCGTCGTTGAAGGCCTTGAGGAACGATGTGGCGGTCACGCAGTTGGGTGCGTCGGCGCCTTCGACTGGCAGGGCACGACCGGCCTGTGCGCCTAGCCCCAGGAACACCGCCTCAAACTCTTCCCGAATCTGCGCCATGCTGATGTCAGTGCCGATGCGGCAGTTCATGCGGCTCTTTATACCCAGGTCCATAATGCGCTGAATTTCAGCGTCCAGCACATCACGTGGCGTGCGAAACCCCGGAATGCCGTAGCGCATCATGCCACCAAGCTCGGCTCTTTCATCGAACACGGTGACATCGTGGCCCTTGAGCGCCAGTTGATAGGCGTTTGACAAGCCGGCCGGTCCACCGCCGATGATGGCTACCTTGCGACCGGTCAGCGTGGTGGGCTTAAAGTAGGCCAGATTTTTTTCAATTGCGTAGTCACCCAGGAAGTGTTCGACCGAATTGATACCGACGAAATCATCCACCTGGTTGCGGTTGCAACCAGATTCGCAGGGGGCCGGGCAAACCCGGCCCATGACGGAGGGGAAGGGGTTGGCTGAGGTCAGGCGGCGAAACGCGTATTCTTGCCACAGCATACCTGCGGGCGGCTTCTCGATGCCGCGCACGATGTTGAGGTAACCCCGAATGTCCTCACCTGCCGGGCAACTGCCCTGGCAGGGCGGCGTACTCTGGATGTAAGTAGGGCATTTGTCCGTATGGTCTGCATCAAAAATCTCTTTTTGCCAGGATTGCACCTTGTCGTCGCCATCCTTGTAGCGACGGAAGGTGAGCGGTTTGACGGTAGCAGATGCAGTGGAAGCGGTCATGTCGGAGTCTCCTGAGATTTATATTTGCAGCCAGAGGGCGGGGGCTACTTGTCACCCAGGCGTATCGCCTTGCTGACCAACTGATGCACACCGCCTATCATGTGCATGTCGAAGCCGTAGTAGGGCAGTACCTTGGTGAACTGGGCTTTGCAAATGGCGCAGATCGCGGCCATGAAATTCACGCCGTGGTCGTCCACCACGTTCTTCAAGGCTTCCATGCGCGGCAAAGCACCTTTGACGCGCACTTCCATCAAGTCGTCGGTCAGCAAGCCGCCACCGCCGCCGCAGCAAAAGGTGCCCGTACGAACCGTCTCCGGCGCCATGTCATGAAAATGGTTGGCCACGGAGGTGATGATGCGCCGGGGGATGATGAACTGCCCACCGACCATATTGCCCATGCTTGCGCCCCGCGCCACGTTGCAGGAGTCATGGAAAGTGATGATGCGGTCATCGTTCTTTTCCTTGTCGAACTTCAACGCGCCGTGTTGAATCAGGTCGTCGGTGAACTCGCAGATGTGCTGTGGCACCGGGTAGCGTTGATCGAGATAGTCGAACGGACCAATCAAAGTGTTCCAGTAGCTGTAGGCGACACGCCAGGCGTGACCGCATTCACCCACCACGATGCGTCTGACACCGAGCTCCAGCGCCGCCTCTTTCACGCGCAGCGTGATGTTGCGCATCTGCTCGTAGTTGCCGATGAAGAGGCCGAAATTGCCGGCCTCCGAAGCGTGTGAACTCAGCGTCCAACTGATGCCGGCAGCGTGGAACACCTTGGCGTAGCCGATCAGGCTCTCGACGTGGGGCTCGGAAAAGAAGTCGGCTGAAGGCGTGATCAGCAGCACCGTGGCGCCTTTGACGTCGAGCGGGAACTTGATGTCGAGACCGGTCTCAATCTTGGTGTCTTCCTCCAGACCTTCCAGCGTGTTTTCCAGCGCCGGACCGGGGATGCCCAGGTTGTTGCCGATGCGGTGCACCTTGCCGATGATCTCGTTCGAATACTTCTGCCCCATGCCGATGGAGCCCATGATCTCGCGGGCCGCCATGGTGACCTCAGCGGTGTCGATGCCGTAGGGGCAGAACACCGAACAGCGACGACATTCCGAGCACTGGTGGAAATAGGTATACCACTCGTCCAGCACCTCGCGCGTCAGGTCCACCGCACCTACCAGCCAGGGGAAAATCTTGCCTGTCCACGTGAAGTAGCGCCGGTAAATCTTGCGCATCAGGTCCTGGCGCGCCACCGGCATGTTTTTCGGGTCAGCCGTGCCCAGAAAGTAGTGGCACTTGTCGGAGCAGGCGCCGCAATGGACACAGGCGTCCATATAGACCTGGAGTGAGCGGTATTTGCCCAGCAGATCGCCCATTTTGATAATCGCTTTGCCCTGCCAGTCCTCTACCAGCTCTTCCGGGAAACCAAGCGCCTTTTGAATCGGCGCAGCTGCCACAAAGGGCTTGACGTGCGACGTGGCGCCGACCTTTATCAGCGGAATCACCGGGTAGCTTTTGAGCTTGGGGGTTTCGAATGGGGCGACGGCCATGATGACGCTGGGTATGGTGGGGGTGCGCTTGTTAAGGGCGCTTGTCCAGCGCGCTGGCCCAGGCCGAGATGTGCCGCGTCTCGCGGGCGTTGTCGGCCTGGTTCAGCGAGGGGCTGAAAAACAGGGCCGGTGCATGCAGCAGTTTGCTGATGGGGAAGATGATCATCAGCAGCGCCACCAGCGACAGATGCACCAGCAGTATTGGATCGGCGGGCAGAGGTTGCCAGTCAAATCGCATCAGACCGAGCATGAAAACCTTGACGGCGACGATGTCGGTGGGCAGCACAAAGCGCATCGCCAGCCCGCTTAAGGCAATGGCCAGCAGCAGCGCCAGATGCAGATGGTCGGACGGGGTAGAGATGTAGCGCACGCGGTCGACCAGCCAGCGCCGTGCCCACAAGCCAGCCAGACCCGCGACCATGGCAAAACCTGCTACGTAGATGCTAAGGGGTTGAATCAACACCACGGGCAGCCACACCGGCTCCTGAAAAAAGCGTAGATGGCTCAGCACCACGACCAGCAACCCGGCATGAAAGGCCCAACCGAAAATCCAGGTCCATAGGCTGGCCTTGAACAGACTTTCAAAAAAAACCACCTCGCGCGCCAGGCGCCAACCGACGCCAGCGGTGGTCCTCGGCGAGGGTCCGGTGGGAATCTTCAGCGGCGCCGGAGTCTTGGAATAGCTGCGAATTTTCAGCGCCAGTCCGACGACGAACACCAGCGTGGCGACGTAAAACAGGAGCGCATAGAAAATTGTCAACGTCGTCATGGGAGGGCTCGGTGGGCTTGTGGCTTAGCGCATTCCATTTCCAGATCGATAGGAGATTAGGCGCGAAGCCGCAGACAGTGCTGTAGCACGGCAAGGCGAAGCAACGACATATCGTATTGATCTGGAAGTGGAATCAGATGCAGCCGGTGGGCTTGGGCAAGCCGGCGATCTTGCAGGCCTGCTTGGCTGGGCCATAGGGGAACAGCTCATACAGGTACTTGCTGTTGCCCTTTTCCTCGCCGAATTGTTTGCCGATGGCTTTAGTCAACACCCGCACGGCGGGTGCAATCTGGTATTCGTTGAAGTACTCGCGCAGGAAGGTGATGACTTCCCAGTGGTTGTCGCTGAGGGGCAACTTTTCTTCTTCCGCCAGGTGCGCGGCGGCCTCGGGGGTCCAATCGGAGAGGTTCAGCAGGTAGCCCTCTTCGTCCGTTTCGTAAGTCTTGCCGTCAATTTCAAAGCTCATATATTTCTCCAGATAAAAAAAGTGATTGCGATAGGTAGTCAGTTCACAACCAGGAATGCGATGTGCTGTATTCGACGGTCAAGTCGACAAAGCCGCCGTAGTCAACCAGCGTGATACCGTCGATCAGTTTACCCGTCACGCCGCGAGCGTCCATATCGGGTTGCAGGGCATAGACTTTGAGCGTGGCGCAGGCTTGGCGCATGCGTGCTTCTGTAGCGCTGCCCGCGGTGGCGGCGTAAATTCCGTCTTCGATGAGCAGCAGCGCGTTGCCGGGTTGGGCCATGCGCAGACAGGTGTCGAGGGTGCTGGTCTGGAAGGGTGATTTGTTGATGATGTGCAACATGGGGCGACTTATACGGTTGGGAACAGGGCTTGCTCACTGTGTGTAGCGGCGGTCTGTTCCGGAAGGTTTTTTAAAAGCTCAGGATCACGTCCTGTTGCTGCATGAGCTGACCCATTTGCTGGGCATCGAGTACCTCCACCGGAACCAGCAGGTCTTTTTCGGTCAGGCCGCGCTGCGCTAGCGAGTCGCGGTCCACATAGAGTTTTTCCACGTCGTAACCGTCCAGTGCGCGGTAGCTGGGCGAGAAGTTCTTGATACCGATGCCTTTGGTCTGCTGCCCTTTGACCAGCTCATAGACGCCGTCGTCGATGAAGACCAGGCTCACGTCCTGATCGAAGGTGGCGGTGATTAACACCACCTCCAGGCTTTCCAGCGCATAGATAGTGCCGTAAGGCGCCTTGCGGTTCACAAACATGAATTTCTTCACTTTAGGGCCGCTGGTAGGGCTGGCTTGTTGTTCGCTCATATCAATCTCCAAACGTGACCAGGCGGTCCGCCTTGATGCCACTGTCCGCCAATTGGCCCAAACCCGAGATGCGAAAGCCCGGTGCCAGAACTTCGTCCTTGATGCCACGGCGTAATGCTGCCGCCACACACACCACCAGGTCTACCTTGTGCTCGGCGGCCAGCGCCGACCAACGCTTCACCACGTTGCGGTCGTCCTGCGGCGGCTCGGTAAGCCGGGTCGCGTTATTGACGCCGTCATGGTAGAAAAACACGCGCTGTATCTCATGGCCTTTAGCCAAAGCCGCGACCACAAACTGGTACGCGCTGTCCGATGCCTGGTGCGTGTAGGGGCCTTCACTGACAAGTAAGCCAAATTTCATAAGTATCTTTTTTTATCAGAAGCGAATATGGGTCGAGGCATTCAGGCTGGAGCGCGCACCGCGCCAGTCGTCAATCAGGTACTTGGTAAACGGCAGTTCGCATTTTTCGAAAAAAGCGGGCCAGCCGATACGCTCGATCCAGTCGGCCATCCGCTCCCAGGCGCGCGCGTCTCCCTTGTAGGTGTACAGGATTTTTTTCACCACGACCGACACTTCGGGCCAACGCGGTGGGTTGTTGGGCAGACCGGATACCACCATCTTCATGAAGGTCGGTTTGCTGCGGGCGTTGGAGTTCTTGCCACCGACCCAGATTGCCAACTTGCTGTGCTCGGGGTCGTTGATCTGCATCGGCGGGCAGGGTGGGTAGCAGGCGCCACAGCACATGCACTTGGACTCGTCAATTTCAAGCGACGGTTTGCCATTGACCATGGCGGGCCGGATGGCGGCCACCGGGCAACGCGCCACCACCGTGGGGCGCTCGCACATATTGGCCACCAGATCATGGTTGATCTTGGGCGGCTTGGTGTGCTGGATGATGATGGCAATATCGGCCTGGCCGCCGCAGTTGATCTCGCAGCAAGATGTGGACAGATGCACCCGGTTCGGCATATCTTCCTTGATGAACTCTTCGTGCAGATCATCCATCAGGGCCTTGACCGCGCCGGAGGCGTCGGTAGCGGGAATGTCGCAGTGCAGCCAGCCCTGGGTGTGGGCGATGGCAGACACCGAGTTGCCGGTGCCGCCTACCGGGAAGCCACTTTTGGTCAAGGCTTCGCATAAGGCCGCCACGCGGCTCTGGTCGGCCACCATGTACTCAATGTTGCTGCGGATGGTGAAGCGCACATGCCCATCGGCATAGGTGTCTCCAATATCACACAGTGTGCGGATGGTGCCGAGGTCCATCTGGCGCTGGGTGCCGGCGCGCACTGTCCAGATTTCATCGCCGGTGTACGAGACGTGATGCAACACGCCCGGCCGCGGCCGGTCGTGGTACTTCCAGTTGCCGTAGTTCTTCAACATCAGCGGATGCAGGAACGGCTTGTTGTCAGGTACGCCGCTTTCGATGGGGGTGCGCATGGTTGCCATGGTGTATTCCTTTTAGTCAGTTGAGGACAGAGCTTGCGTATTGCGTCACGCTGCGGTTTGTCCCGCAAAAAGTTTGGCTCGTAACGGCGGTCTATCCCGCAAAGTTTCAGGTGGTTCAGGCCGCCATTTTGATGACAGAGCTGAACGCCTCTTTACGGGCGTTGATCTTGGCCACTTCATCGTCCCAGCCATCCATGCGGGCATAGGGGTTGGTACGCGGCGTGGACACCATGTTGACATCGATCTCCATCCCGATTCCTTCCAGGAAGTTGACCAAGCCGATACGCTCGATCATCTCACCGGTGCGCTCATGCTCCAGCGCGTTCTCGGCGAAGAAGTCGATTGTTTTCTGACCTAGTTCCACCAGGGCCTGGTAGTCCTCGTCGGTTTTCATGGGCATGAAAGGCGTTATCACCGTGCCCATCAGGTCGCCAATCTTGAGCGTACGCTTGCCACCCATCAGCACCGTCACACCCTTGTCGGTTCCCGTGGCCAGGGCACCGGTCATGACGTTGATGCAGTGCATGCAGCGCACGCAGTTGCCGTTGTCGATTTCCAGCGACTGGGTATCGTTGATGGCGACGCTGGAAATTTTTGCGCCGGTGGAGACATCCTTGGTCTCTTTGAGCATGATGGCCTTGGTCGGGCAGCGGGTTACCACGTCGTTGACCAGTTCGGTCAGGCCATGCTTATCGAACCACTTGCGCGCCATGACCTCATCGGTGCGAATGTTGTCGCGCCAGGTGCCGATCACCGCCATGTCGGCGCGCTGGATGGAGTTCATGCAGTCATTCGGGCAGCCCGAAAACTTGAACTTGAACTTGTAAGGCAGGGCTGGGCGGTGCATGTCGTCCATAAAGGTGTTGAGCACCTGTCGATGTGCCCGTGCCTCGTCATAACACGACTGCTCGCAACGTGCCGCACCGACGCAGGACATGCTGGTGCGCACCGCAGGGCCGGCGCCACCGAGGTCGAAGCCCAGTTCGTTCAGCTCATCAAACGCACCCTGCACTTGGGCCGTGCTGGCACCCTGGAACATGATGTCGCCAGACTGGCCGTGAAAGGCGATCAGGCCTGAGCCGTTCTTCTCCCAGATGTCGCATATCTTGCGCAGCACGTCGGTGGTGTAGTGCATTCCGGCCGGGGGCTGAACCCGCAGCGTGTGGAATTCTTTAACGGCGGGGAACATGTGGGCCACTTCGGAGAAGCGCGGAATGATGCCGCCGCCGTAGCCAAATACCCCGACCGTACCGCCCTTCCAGTAGCCCTTGCGGGTCTGGTAGGAGTGCTCCAGCTGACCCAGCAGGTCGCTCATGTAGTCACTCTTCTGGGCCAGTCGCTTTAGACCGGTAACAAAGCTCGGCCACGGCCCGGCCTCGAGCTGGTCAAGCATGGGTGTGGGGTGTTGTTTTATGCTCATGGTGTGTCTCCTGTGAGTGGGTGAACGGACTGCGTCGATCTCTCGGTGGTCTGGCTGACGCTTCGCTTTTATGGACCATTTTACGGATCAACTCAGGTGAAGATATTACGGGTCCCCTTGTGCTGGGCGCTATTACCCTCGTTGAGTATTCCATGCTACCCATTGGGGCTATACAGCCCTCACCCGTTCCGGTTATAGACGGCGCTGCCCGCGATTGCGTCAAATAGCAGTGCTAAGGGGCTTTTCCCCGCCAGGCTGTACATGCCCGCCCGGCCAAGAACATTAGTAGTCCGTTTCGCCAAAATGCTTACATGAAATCGCGTCTTTTTGTGCCATACGTCGTTGCCCAGTCTTGCCAGACTCCCGGTCTGGCTGCGCCCGTGCGCCTAGTCTGGCGCAAAAATCCATCAATTTCATTTTGTCATCCTTTTGGCGAAACGGACTACTAGACAGGCCACATGCCGACCATTACTCCGCTTGAAAAGCTGACCAGCCCCCTGGGTGGGCAGGTCATCGAATTGCAGCAGCTTGACTATGAAGCGGGTGGCATGAGTTTGCTGCGCACCCGCATCCGTGAAAAAAGTCGCTTTACGGTGTTTGAAATCGACCCTTTGACCGCCCGCTTGTGGGGTGAAGCCTTGCTGCGCTGGGCGCAGACGCAACCGCAGCCCGAGACGCTGACGGATGTCGTGCAGGAACTGCAGGAGCCGCTATGACCAACCAGCAAGCGCAGACTGTGGCTGCGGTGGACGTGGTGTTTCCCATCGACGGCCAGACCTTGGCGCGTGACCATGCGCAAGCCCTGCAGCAGGCCTTGTGCGCCCAGTGGCCATGGCTGAGTGAAGATGCGGTGGCGGGGGTGCATTCCATCAAACTCGTTCCCAGCACAGATGATCCCGCGCTGCTGTCGCGGCGGGCTCGCCTGTTGCTGCGGGTGAGTGCGCAGCGAGCGGACGAGTTGATGGCACTGACAGCGCTTGACCTTGACCTAGACGTGGCGGGTCATCACTTGCGCTTGAGTACGCCGCATCTGCGCCAGCTTCAGCCCCACAGCACCTTGTATGCCTACAAGGTGGCGTCCGAAAGTGGCGATGAGGTGGCGCTCATGGCCGCGCTGGAGCTTGAGCTGGCGGCGCTCGGCGTCGGTGGCGAGCGGGTGTGCGGCAAGCGCCAGCGCATGCTGGTGTCGGGTCGTGCCATAGACACCTTTAGCATGATGCTGCACGCGCTGAAACCGGAGCAATCGCTGCGGCTGCAACAGCACGGCTTGGGGCCGCACCGGTTGCTGGGTTGCGGGCTGTTTGTGCCGCACAAGTCAGCGGCGGCGGTATAAAAAATTCTTGACAAGTAAAAAAAGGAAACTGAAAAATGGGCTACAACATCAATGGCGTGGAGCACGAGATCGATAAAGAAGGCTTCCTGCTGGAGGCGGTGTTTGATGACGAAGCCGTGCGCGTTATCGCGCAGGCTGAAAACATCGAGTTGACCGATGCGCACTGGGAAGTCGTGAACTACCTGCGCGACCAGTACCGCGAGGAGGGCCACACCCCCAACTTCCGCAACTTGGTCAAGGGCATGGTGGAAATCCGCCCTGAAGTGGACAGTAAGTACCTGTATGACTTGTTCCCCGTGGGTCCGGCCAAGCAGGGTCCCAAGGTAGCCGGACTGCCACAGCCGCTGGGCAAGGGCGGCTACTGAGCCCTATGGCCAAGATTCGCATCAAAAGTCAGTGGTTTCGCTCGGGCGCCACCAAGACGCCGCAGCAAACCGCCAGTGCGATGGCCTTCATCACCTGGCGCGTGTCGCAAAACATGCTCAAGCAAATGCGCTCTGCGCAGTTTGACATCGACATCGGGCCGCAGTACTTTGCCTTCACGCATGAGGTGCTGGTGTTCCTGACCCAGGTGCTGGACCGCATGGCTTTTGAGCGCATGAACTCTGAGGCGCGGGCCGTGTTCATCACGGCATTGGTCAAGCGCGTGGCCGAGGTGTTGCAGGAAAACGAGGACACCTGGCTGGGCGTACCGGCGCCGGGGCAGCCCAGCCACTACGACGTGTTCATTGACCTGTTCAACGAGTTGGCCGACCATTACGCCGATTTTGGCTTTGATGCCGATGGACCAGACTTTGCGTTTGTGCGCTACCTGGGGCATCGCATCGAGGCGTTCATGCCGCAAAAGGACAAGCACTGGGTGGTTGACCAGATCATGGCCATCGAAGTGCCCGAGGCGGTGAAAATGATTCAAGACGCCTTGAAGGACGTGCTGTCGACCGAACCCCGCGCGCCACGCCGCGCTCGCGCCGCGACATCCGGCGACTGAGCACAGAGCCATGATGAACGCAGCGACTAGCCGTCTCAAGCAAGTGAACGCCCCCTTGGGGGGCAGCGTCGTACGCGCAGCGACTAGCGTGGGGGCTACATGAGCACCCCCTTCGATCTGGACAGCCCAGCCGCGTATCAGCGCTGGCGTGATGCCAAGCGGGCCAGCCATCCCACCCGGGCGCAGGACTTGATCGTGGACGTGGCCGACCCCCGCGCCTTGAGCGAGGCTGAAAAACAGGCGCTGCTGCAATGCTGTACAAACGCTAACATGGCGATCTACCGCAGCCCGGTGCAGGCCCCGGACAAGGACATCCCGCGCCTGCTGGCCAACCAGTTAGGGCTGTACCGGCTGGACGGTAACTGGCTGGCCGACGAAGACGGCATTTCGCAGATCGAGGTGGCGGCCCTGGTGGGGCACCGCACTGCCTTCATTCCCTACACCAACCGGCCCATCAAGTGGCATACCGATGGCTACTACCACCCGCAGTCGCGTCACATCCGGGCCATGCTTCTGCACTGCGTGCGGGCGGCTGCTGCAGGCGGCGAGACCGCCCTGATGGACCACGAGATGGCCTATATCGCCGTGCGTGAAGCCAACCTAGAGTGGGTGCGCGCGCTGATGGCGCCCGACGCCATGACGATTCCCGAACGGCTGGACGAGGACGGAGTGGCGCGCGCCGAGCAGGCCGGCCCGGTGTTTTCGGTCGATGCAGTCAGCGGCGCGCTGCACATGCGCTACACGGCGCGTACGCGCAGTGTGCAGTGGAAGGACGATGCGCCCACGCGCGCGGCAGCAGCCTTTCTGGAGCAGTTGCTGGCCAGCGACGGACCGCATGTGTTTCGTTTGCGCCTAGAGCCCGGCATGGGGCTGGTGTGCAACAACGTGCTGCATGAACGTTCGGGCTTTGTGGACGATCCCCGGCAACCCCGGCTGCTGTACCGAGCCCGTTACCTGGATCGCATCGATGCGCCTGTGCAGACGGCGCACCGGGGACTTTCCCCGGGGCCCATGAGAAAATCGAGCGATGCCCAAATACCTGCGGGTGTTCGGTGCCCTTAAAAAGATAGCGAGTAAACACCATGTCACATCAAGTCAGCATTTGGCGTGCCGCCCAGTTGGTCGGCGTGGCGCGCGGCGTGTTGCAGCAGCAGGTGCGCGCGGGCGCGCTGGTGCCAAGTGACGTCGGCCTGGTGTCCACCGATGCCTTGCTGCGCTTGTACCCCGGCGCGAAGCTGGAGGAGTCGGGCTTGCTGGAGCGCGTGTTGCAAATCCGGGAAGAAGCCTTTGGCAGAAGGGTGCGCGAACGCCTGCTGCCCAGCCAGGAGGTACTGGCACAGCGGCTGTTTGCCCAAAGCCAGGAACTGGCTGACGTGCGCAAACACCTGCAGCGCTACCACGGCCTGGTGATCGCGCTGCAAAAGCGTATTCGGGAGTTGTCCGCGCAGCACGGTGGCGACGCCGCATGGTTGGAGCTGGAACAACAGGTCACCCAGGGCCTGGCGCTGGCGCTGACCACCGAACCGGTGGATTTGTTGGAGGTAATGGACGATATGCTCAAAATCATGACGGCACAGGTCACGGTGCGCCCCAGCGGGCACCAGTTCGCGGTGGAGGGACAAGCCAACCTGCTGGAATCGGGTCTGTATGCCGGGCTCAAGCTCAACTACGGTTGCGGCAATGGCAGTTGCGGCATGTGCAAGGTACGCGTGATTTCCGGCGATGTCGTGAAAACCCAGCACTTTGACTACCCCTTGTCAGAAGCGGAAAAAGCCCAGGGCTACACCCTGATGTGCTGCCACACCGCCGCCAGTAGCGAACTCACGCTGGAGATGTTGGAGGCCAGCGGCCCGCAGGACATTCCCGAGCAGCACATCGTGGCCCAGGTGCGCGCCGTGACCGTGCTGGCGCCCGACACGCAACTGCTGCATTTGCAGACACCGCGCACGCACCGCCTGCGCTTTTTGGCCGGGCAGTCGGTGTCGCTGGGCTGGACACTGGCGGGGCAGGGTGATGCACACGCCACCTACCCGGTAGCCAGTTGTCCCTGTGACGACCGGAATCTGCTGTTTTTCATTGCCCGCGACGAGTCCAACCCCCTAGCGCGGCATCTGTTTGCGGGCGATATCAAACCCGGCACCAGCGTGACGGTGTTGGGACCAACCGGTGAGTTCGTCTTGGCCGACGGCCACCGTCCGCTGGTATTCGCCGCCTGCGACGGCGGGTTTGCCCCGATCAAGAGCCTGATCGAACATGCCTTGTCGCTGGATGCGGCGCCATCGCTTTCGCTGTTTTGGCTGGCAACGCATAGCGACGGACATTTCTTGAGCAACCAGTGCCGCGCCTGGTCCGATGCGCTGGACCAGTTTGAATACGAACTGGTGTCGCATGACGATGTGGCGGTCGGCGCCCGGCAAATTGCCCAGGCTATGCGGGCCGACCTGTTTGACATTGACTGTGATTTTTACCTGGTCGGGCCACCGGAATTCATCAGCACACTGCACCAGGAACTGCGCGCGGCCGGTGTGGCGACAACCCAAATCTTCTCCGAGGTGCTTTGACATGCTCCCTACCGCCGACTCACTGACGCCTCACGCTGCGACCTATGTCGATGCAACAGCCGCAGCGGCCGATACCTATGTGCCCGAGTGCGGGGGCGGCGAGTCTTTTGCGCTGATGGTGCTGGGCCACAGCATGGCGCCTGAGTTTCTGGAGGGCGAGATCATCATCATCGAGCCCGCGGGCCTGGCCACGCACGGCTCTTACGTTCTGGCCTCGCATCACGACGAGTGGACCTTTCGGCAACTGCTGCAGGATGGCCCGCACTGGGTGCTGCACCCGCTGAATCCGACTTTCGCCGATGCCCCGCTGGCCGACCTGAGCGCCGTGCGCGGCGTCATCATCCAGAAGGCCCTGCCGGGGCGCCGCCGCGCCTCCAAACACTACCTCTGAAATCGCCACCAAAACGAACGCAATCCACGCACCATGCCCTACTATATCTACCTGGTCAAACCCTTCACACAGCTGGATAAACTGGCCGAGTTTGCAAGCTACCAAGAGGCGTCAGCCCAGGCCAAGGCACTGCGTGCCAAACAGAGCGCGAACCCACCGGGCAAGATAAAAGTCATGTTTGCGGACAACGAACTGCAGGCCGAAGAGCTGCTATGTGAGGTACGCATAGCCCCCCCGAAGGGCGACGACTGAGACCTGCGACATGGATGAGCTTCGCTATCACGCGTCTCGCCTGGCGATCAAACTTTCACCCTGCGTGTTTGAGCGGGCCATTCTGGTTGGTTGTGCACAATGCGAATTGGCCAGGCCGCATGCGCTGGCCGAGCGTGAAGTGGTGGCCTGTTCCCTTGAAGTGGCGCGTATCAATTGCACGACCCTGAACAAGCTGTTTCATGAGCGGGCCAGGTTCGCATTGCGCCTGCCCCGTGCGGGCGCTCCCATCGTCCATGCCAAAGTGATGCAGTTGCAGTGCGGCGGCCTGCGCGGTCTGCAAGCCGCACTTGCTGCGCCTGGGGCGGACGTTCATGCCATGGTGCAACAGGCCAAGGCCAACGATGCCAGCCTGCTGGACTTGCCTTGGGGGGACATCGTCGCCGACATCGTGGCCTGGCAGCCACGGCGCCGCGCTCCGATGCCCAAGGCATAGGCTTGCGCCGCCGTTGCGGGTCGCAAGCGCCGTGTGGCGTGACTTCAGCCTAGCGTCCTTAGCGTTTCAATATTACTTTCTAGATGGTAGGCTCTATCGGAACAGCGAGGCAGTCGATGCAAAATTTTCATGAACTCGTGGATGCGGTTCAAACCAATTGCCACATAACCGACGCACGTCATGCGCAAGACATGACTATGTGCATCTTTTTGTTGGAGATGCGCCAGTACTACCGCTGGGAATACGATATCCCCTATACCGACAATTTGCCCAAGGATGATCTGGGCAATTGGCTGATCGAGCGCGAACAATTGTGGAACACCCTCGAAGATCAGCCTTACCGCCCCATGCCGCTGTCCAGCGGCGCGTGCGACACGTTTGAAGCCGCAACCGTCAATCGAGAATTGGTCTTGCAAGGTTATGTGTATAGCGCGGGCTATGGCCGTTTTCATAGACCGCATTTCTTTCTCGGCCGCTTGCATCGCGCCGAGCAGCGCGATGGATTCCAAGTCTTGGAAGTCGATTGCGAATATGCGCGTGACTTGATCGCACCGCCGGCCGCCTTGCAAGGCAACACCATCTACATTCGGCGTGAAGCGGTAAAAAGTTTTCTTTGGAGCAAATTCGAAGAGTGGAATGTGCAGCAGCGCGATAGCGCCTTGGGCCGTGCGCTCGCTTGCTACGACTTTGAACACGCGCCGGATCAATCGCTGGCGCGCATGACCGACGTCGAAGCCGAAGCCATGATTTTGCATGAGCTCGGCGAGGGCCTGGCTGGGCGCGAATATGGCGACGAAGCCTGGGGAGAGATGCTCATGACTTGCAGCCGTCACCGCCCAGAACTCTATGCACGCGCGGTGCGCGACAATTTGGCGGATTGCTTATCGACCCTGCCCACCCTGATCGAACGCGATGCCCAGCCCTCGCTGCATTTCTATTTCGCCAACTTCGAAGGCATGCGTAAAAAACTGTTTCCCTTGGCGACCAACGCTTATCAGGCTTGGATCAAGAGCGGCAATCTTGCGCCGCTGACAGCAGCCGTCGCGCGCGGGCGCGAGCATTGGCGCGCGACGGGGAACAAAATGATCGAAGCGTGGCGTGCGGGAGAGGCGGAAATGCGGTTGGTGGAAATTGGCGAAGGCGCGATTTTGTAGGAAATTGGTGTCTGACCCCCATTTCCTACGATTTCAGTTTAATGAAACTCACTACCTTCGAGGTCTGCACTTCATCCACGTAATGCGGCATGGACGTGTTCATGCCCAACTCTTCAGCCAACTCCCGCTCGCGGCTTGATATTAGCGTGAAGCATTCTTTGATGCCCTCAATCGTATCATCCGACAAGGGGCTGGGATAGTCGCCCTGCGGTGTGGCATCTTTGACCACACTCGCCAGTGTCAAGCGCATGGCGCGCAGGATACGCTGTTCTTTTCTTAACGCTTCGTTGCTCATGGGTATGGCCACTTAAATAATGAGGAAAGGCCGCCACTCTAGTGCAAGTGCCGTGGCGTGACTTCAGCGTTGCTGCCACTTCATCGTGACCACCGCACCGCCGATGATGCCGGCCAGCGCGATGAACGAGCCTATGGCGAGCGTGGACACGCCGGACACGCCTTGGCCAACCGTGCAGCCCAGCGCCAAGACACCGCCGAAACCCATGAGTACCGCGCCGATCAACTGGGTGCGTAGATCCTCCAGCGAGGCGAAGCCTTCCCAGCGAAACTGCCGTGTGCTGATGGCATAGGCAAAGGAGCCCAGCACGACCCCGGCCGCACTGGCAATACCGAAGCTGACCAGCAGGGACTTGTCCGTCCACAGCATCAGCAATTCTAGGCTGAAGGCCATGGGTGCCACAAAACTCAAGGACTCCAGCGTGCGGGTGTTGGTGGCGAAATACACGGTTTCCAGCGTATCGTTTTCGCCATAGCCGATGTTGCCCGTCAGGTACCAGGCCGCGACGACCAGCAAGCCGAGCACAGTCGCGCCGATCACGTGGGACAGATTGCTGCGAAAGCGTTTGTCCTTGAAGATGAACACCAGCAGACTTAAACCCACAACGGCCAGGGTGGCGAGCAGGGCAGTTTTTTCTGGCAGGCCGGTCAGTTTGGCCAGAACTTGCGGCAGACCCTGGGCAGACAGGCCCCATGCGGATAAATCGATGGCTACTGGATCCAGATAGCTGGCGCGCCACTGGCCGAACAGTCCCTTGAGCGTCATGTAAGCCGAGATTGCCAGAAACACCAGCACCACCAGCGAACGCACACTGCCACCGCCCAGACGCACCAGGTTTTTGTTGGTGCAGCCCGCCGCGATCGTCATGCCCACGCCGAACAGCAAGCCCCCCAGCAGCAGGGACAGCCAGGGCAGCGAGGGGCGTTGATAAATGGATTTGGACAGATCAATCAGTCCGAAGTATTGCAGCAGGTTGGCGCCCATCATGGCGACAACAATGGCCAGCATCCACATGCGGGCACGCCCCCAGTGCTCCATGTTGACCACATCCGAGATCGCGCCCATGGTGCAGAAGTTGGTCTTGTTGGCGACGGCGCCAAAAATAAAGGCCAGCACAAAGCCACCCCATACGACCAGGGTGGCTGGGCTGATTGCTTCACTCACGGGCAAGCTCAGATGAACAGGCAGACGTCGGATTCGCCGGCAAACTTCATGAAGGTGGCGGCGCCACCGTACTCGAGGCCATCAATGAATTCGCTTTTCTTGAACTCGAACAGATCCACCGTCATCTGGCAGGCGACAAACTTGACATCTGCCTCCAGACAGAGGTCACGCAACTCCTGCAAGGACGCCACGCCCTTGGACTTCATCTTGTTTTTCATCATCATCGTGGCCATGGCTTCCATGCCTGGCAGCATCTGCACAAACACGGGCATGGGCACCGGCATCGGCATGGCGGGATTGGCCAACGGGCTGATCATGATGCCATCCAGGCTCTTGCGCAGCAATTGCAGTCCGTAGAAAGTAAAGAAGATCTGGACTTCCCAGCCCAGCGCTGCGGCGGTGGAGGCCAGAATGAAAGGTGGGTACGCCATGTCCAGCGTGCCCTTGGTGGCGATGAGCCCCATTTTTTTGGTTGCCATGTGTGTGTGCTCCGGTGGTGTCAGTCGATGATAAAGTTCAGGCTTTTTTAAGATAGAAGATGTGCTTGCCGCCTTCAGTGCCTTGTTCCAGCAGCGCGTGGCCGGTCTGTTCGGCAAAGGCGGCCATGTCGGCCACCGATCCCGGATCGGTGGAGATCACGCGCAGCACCTGCCCCGAGGCCATGTCGGCGAGTGCCTTTTTGGTTTTTACGATGGGCAGCGGGCAGGCCATGCCCGATGCGTCAAATTCCTTGTTAAATTCCATGTCTTGTCTCCATTGGGTGATTGATTGCAGTCGGTAATCTGTGGGTCAAAAGGACTATCGTTCATGAGGAACAGGCATAGTATCCACTATATATTTATATATTGATTCTTGAGTACGTATCACGGTGCGTCTATCACCGCAAAGGGTGATGTTGGATAGCCCATATGGGTAATGTGTTTTTTCCTCTTGAGTTTTTGGGGTCAGACACCAATAACTCACGAGACGGCAAGAGGGTCATTTCAAGGTGGCGGGTGTGACCAGGGTGCGAAGTGTACTACCATTAGCCAATGTGCAAGATATCGTTGCTCTTATCATCGCTCCTGCTTTGCGGACCTGTCGTAGCGCAGGGTCCCTTGATATTTCAGGGGGCCGATCTCAAGCTAGGTAAAAAGCTGATTGCCGAGCACAATTGCGCTGCCTGTCACCAACAAAAAGTGGGCGGTGACGGGAGTGCAATTTTCAAGCCCCTCGGGCGTATCAATACGCCCGGTCTCTTGCGAGGTATGGTTGAGCAATGCAATACCCAGATGAATCTGAGTCTCTTTCCTGAGGAGGTGACAGCGATTTCCGCGGTGCTGAACCGGGATCACTACAAGTTCAAGTAGCTTGCGAGAGGATGTTGGTATAGCCCCTTTTTTTAAAAGGTTATATATCTGTACATAATGATATACGGGTGTACTGATGAGTTGATTGTATTCGTGTGGGCACCAGTCAGCCCGCGATGTTGCAGCATTTGACGTTGCTCTATCGGGGGGCTTCTTAGGCGCCGGCGCGAAGGGGCGCAAGTAAGTGAGAAGTCCATTCGGACGCCGCATGAATCGATGAAAAGGAGATTGCATGAAATCTGAAGATATCAAGTCCGGTCGGCTGCTAAAGGCCCCCGAAAATTTTCTTAACCGAGCGGGGATTAAGCAGGTTTTCGCAGAGGCCAAGAACGGCCGGAGAGACTTTATCCGCAGCGCTTTCGCCGCAGCGGCGGCTGGTGCCGCCGTGCCGATCGCGCTCGCCCAGGGTAACCCGGTACCGGCCGAAGGCGGCGACCCGAACATCTTGAACCTGCCCGAGCACAGCACGGGTCTGGGGCAGGGCGTGGCCACGGAGGGCTACGGCATGCCCTCGAAGTACGAGTCCAATTTGCAGCGCCGCCAGAGTCCGGGCTTGACCCAGACCACGCAGTCCTCGGTGTCGTTTGCGCCCTTGCAGTCGTTGTTCGGCATCGTCACGCCCAATGGCCTGCACTTCGAGCGGCATCACCAGGGCTGGTGGGACATCGACCCTTCCAAACACCGTTTCATGATCAACGGTATGGTCAGCAAGCCGAAGGTGTTCACCATGGACGAGATCATGCGTTTGCCATCGGTCTCCCGTTTCAATTTCATCGAGTGTGGCGCCAATACCGCCATGGAGTGGGGCAACGTGGCGGTGCCCACAGTGCAATACAGCCACGGCATGCTGTCGTGCAGCGAGTTCACCGGCGTGCCGCTGATCACGCTGCTCGAACTGGCGGGCGCCGATCTCAAGAACGGCAAATTCGTGCTGGCCGAGGGTGCCGATGGATCCTCCATGACCCGCACCATCCCGATGAGCATGATTACCTCGGGCGAGGTCATGGTGGCCTACGGGCAGAACGGCGAGATGCTGCGTCCCGAAAACGGTTACCCGCTGCGCCTGGTCGTGCCCGGCATACAGGGCGTGAGCTGGGTCAAATACCTGCGCCGCATCGAGGTCGGCGACAAGCCTTACGCCACCAAGGACGAGGCCATCCATTACGTGGACCTGCAGCCCAACGGCCTGCATCGCCAGTACACCAGCCTGCAGGAGTGCAAGAGCGTGGTGACGACGCCCTCCGGTGGCCAGGTCTTGCTCGACAAGGGCTTCTACAACGTCACGGGCCTGGCCTGGTCGGGCAGGGGCAAGGTCAAGAAGGTGGACGTGTCTGTGGACGGGGGCCGTAACTGGCGCCAGGCCCGACTCGAGACGCCGGTGCTTTCGAAGGCACTCACGCGCTTCAACATCGACTGGGTCTGGGATGGCAAGCCGGCCATCATTCAAAGCCGCGCCATCGACGATACCGGCTATGTGCAACCTACCTACAAGCAATTGCGGGCCGTGCGCGGCACGCGTTCGCTCCATCACAACAACGCCATTCAATCGTGGCTGGTTCAGGAAAGTGGCGAGGTGAAAAATGTTCAACTTTCGTAACTCAATCATCCTTGCTGCAGCGATGGCTGCAGCCGGCCTTGCGGCGGCGCAGGCAGTCAATGCCTATCCTGGCATCGGCCGTGCAGCTACTCCCAAGGAGGTGGCGGCATGGGATATCGATGTGCGGCCGGACTTCAAGGGGCTTCCGGCTGGAGCCGGGTCCGTTGCCAAGGGGCAGGGGGTGTGGGAGGCTAAGTGTGCCAGTTGCCACGGCGTCTTCGGTGAAGCGACCGAGGTGTTCCCCCCCCTGATCGGCGGCACCACGGCTGCGGATGTAAAGACCGGTCGGGTGGCCAATCTGATGGACCCTAGCGGTGGCCGCACCACCATGATGAAGGTGGCGACCCTCTCGACGTTGTGGGACTACATCAACCGTGCCATGCCCTGGACGCAGCCCAAGTCTCTGACCACCGAAGAGGCGTATGCGGTCACGGCATTCATGTTGAACCTGACCGGCGTGGTGCCCGACAACTTCACACTCTCCGACAAGAACATTGCCGACGTGCAAGCCCGCATGCCCAACCGAAATGGCATGACGACGCAGCATGCGATGTGGCCAGGCAATGAATTTAAAGGCAGCAAGGTGCCCGATGTCAAAAACACGGTGTGCATGAAAAACTGTGCTGCCCAGCCCAAGGTGGCTTCCTTGCTGCCGGATTTTGTGCGCAATGACCATGGTAACCTGGCGGAGCAAAACCGCCTGTTTGGCCCCCAGCGTGGTGCTGATACAACCCGGCCGGAAGGCAAGGCTGCTCAGGCGCTGGCCCAGAAAAACAACTGCACACCTGGCATGCCATTGACAAAAGCTAGGCCCCAGCTTTGCCGGGGATAGTTGATTAGGGAATACACTATGGTCCGGCTCCCAAAAACTTATTAGTCTTCACTTATTCAACAGGAGAAATCGTAACAAAAATT
>JBCKMZ010000017.1:0-30959 GCA_038902975.1 Polaromonas sp. | reverse complement strand
GGGAAGACCGGGCCAAGCTCTCACCCGCCACTGCACCCAAAGATATTCTGGATGCCGTTGAGCAGACCATCAGCCAGCTCAACAACGGTACGCTGCGTGTTGCCACGCGCGAAAGCGTTGGGGTGTGGACGACCCACCAGTGGATAAAAAAAGCTGTGCTGCTGAGTTTTCGCCTGCATGACAACGAATTGATGCGCTCTGGCGACCTCAGCTTTTTCGACAAGGTTAAAACCAAATTTTCACATCTGAGTGAGGCCGAGATGCGCGCAACCGGCATCCGCGTGGTGCCGCCGGCCGTTGCGCGTCGTGGCAGCTTTATCGCCAAGGGTGCCATCTTGATGCCCAGCTACGTCAACATCGGTGCCTATGTGGACGAAGGCACGATGGTCGATACCTGGGCTGCGGTCGGCTCGTGTGCCCAGATCGGCAAGAACGTGCACCTGTCTGGTGGCGTCGGCATCGGCGGCGTGCTCGAGCCCATGCAGGCCAATCCGACCATCATTGAAGACAACTGCTTTATCGGTGCGCGCTCTGAAGTGGTTGAGGGCGTGATTGTTGAAGAAAACTCGGTGCTTTCGATGGGCGTTTACATCGGCCAGAGCACACCGATTTATGACCGCGAGCAGGACACCGTGACGTATGGCCGCATTCCTGCCGGCTCGGTCGTGGTGTCGGGCAACCTGCCAAAAGCTGGCGGCAAGTACAGCCTGTATTGCGTCGTCATCGTGAAAAAAGTTGACGCAAAAACTCGTGCGACAACGAGCCTAAACGACCTGCTCAGAGACTGAACAAAACCTCCCAATCGAAACCTGAACGGACAGAGACTATGAGCAGCACGATGGGCACGATGGAAAGAATTTTGCGTTTGATGGCCGATAAAAAAGCCTCGGACGTTTATCTGTCGGCCCACTCCCCGGTCCTGATAAAAATCAACGGACAGGTGCTGCCCATCAACAGCCAGCTGCTGCCGGCCGAAGCACCGCTTAATTTTCTGGCCGAAGTGTTGCCGCCAGAGCGCGTTGAAGAGCTGAAGAAATTTGGCGAACTGAACATGGCGCTACCGATCTCGGGAGTTGGCAGCTTTCGTATCAGCGGCTTCAGGCAGCGCGGCAGCTATGCCGCCGTCATACGCTTTGTGCCCAGCGAAATCCCGCCGCTTGAAAGCCTGAATGTGCCGCCCATTCTGGCGAGTCTGATCATGGAAAAGCGTGGCCTGCTGTTGATGGTGGGCGCAACCGGTGCTGGCAAAAGTACGACCCTCGCCGCCATGATGGACCACCGCAACGCGACCACGTCGGGCCACATACTGACGATTGAAGACCCGGTTGAATTCATCTTCACAAATAAAAAATCCGTCGTTAACCAGCGCGAGGTCGGCACCGACACCGAAACGCTTGCAGTGGCGCTTAAAAACGCCTTGCGCCAGGCACCGGATGTGATCTTGATTGGCGAGATCCGTGACCGTGAAACCATGTCAGCCGCCATTGCCTATGCCCAGTCTGGCCACCTGTGCCTAGCCACCATGCACGCCAACAACAGCTACCAGGCGCTGAACCGCATCCTGAGTTTTTACCCGGTCGAAGTCCGCACTACGATGCTGGGCGATCTGGCCGCCGCCATAAAGGCGGTTGTGTCGCAGCGCCTGCTGCGCAACCAGACGGGCGGGCGCTCCCCGGCGGTGGAGGTCATGCTCAATACCAAACTGATTGCCGAGCTGATTGAAAAAGGTGACTTCTCAGGCGTGAAGGAAGCGATGGAAAAATCCATGGCCGAGGGCTCGCAGACTTTTGAACAGGACATCGCCAAACTGATTGCTGACGGCATCGTCACGCGCAAGGAAGGCATTGCGCACGCCGACTCGCCCACCAATTTGATGTGGCGGCTTGAAAACGACTTCAATGTTGCTGCCAAAGCAACCGAGCCGGAAAAAGTCCCCGACGACGAACCTTCGTTTACCGAAATCACGCTGGATGTTAAGCATTGAGTCCTGCTCCGCCGCTATTCCGTTTCCAGATCAATACGATATGTTGTTGCTTCGCCTTGTCGTGGGTTTTTGGGGTCAGAGCCCAAATTCGCCGAGCCTTCGGCTCGCCCTCCGGGAGAGGTGCTTCGCACCGCTGCGAAATTGGTGTCTGACCCCAATAACCCACGCCTAATCTCCTATCGATCTGAAAATGGAATTAGACCCTTCGCTGTCAGTCATTGAGCTGATCGAGCAAACCGCCGGCGCGCTTGAGCAGGCCGGCTTGAGCCTTGCAGACGGCTTTGGTCACGGCACACTCAACGCTTTTGACGAAGCCGCATGGCTGGTGCTGTGGAGCCTTCAATTACCGTTAGATGACCTTGATTCAGTAGCAAAAAGGCCTGTAGCACCCGAAGAACAGTCGCGAGCAGCTACGCTTTTAGGAGCACGCATCAACACCCGCAAGCCGCTGGCCTACCTGACGAACGAGGCCTGGTTGCAAGGCGTTGCGTTTTATGTCGACGAGCGCAGCATCATTCCGCGCTCGTTGATTGCTGAATTGATAAGCGATGAAAGCATTGACCCATGGCTGAACGAAGACACCCGCCATGTGCTCGATTTGTGTACCGGCAACGGCAGCCTGGCGGTACTGGCGGCGATGGCCTGGCCCGATGTCATTGTCGACGCGGCGGACATCAGCCTGGACGCGCTGGAGGTGGCGCGCATCAACGTCGATAAACATGTTCTTGACAGCCGCATTACGCTGCTGGAGTCTGATGGCTTGGCGGCCTGTAGCGGACCTTATGACCTGATACTCTGCAACCCGCCCTATGTGAATGCCCAAACCATGGCCGCCCTGCCCGCAGAATTTCTGGCCGAACCGACACTCGCGCTGGCCGGCGGCGCGGACGGCATGAACTTTATCCGAAGCCTTTTTCTGACGGCTGCAAGCCACATGAGCGAAAATGCCGTATTGGTGCTGGAAATAGGCAATGAGCGCGCAAATTTTGAGCGCGCCTTCCCGGGCCTTAAACCCCTGTGGTTTGAGACCAGCGCCGGCCCTGAGCAGGTTTTGCTTCTCACGCGCCAACAGCTCGTCTGCATTAAATGATTACCCTTAAAAATGTGGTGCTGCGTCGCGGTGCCAAAGTGATTCTCGATAGCGCGTCTGTCACCATCAATCCCGGCGAAAACATCGGCTTGGTCGGGCGCAACGGCGCGGGCAAGTCTTCGCTGTTTGCCATGCTCAACGGCACGCTGCATGAAGACGCTGGCGAATTCTCCATCCCCACGCAATGGCGCATGGCCCAGGTCGCCCAGGACATGCCCGAGACCGAGCAAAGCGCGACCGACTACGTGATCGAAGGCGACGTGGTGCTGCTAGCGGCACAAACCGAGGTTGAAGCATCCGAGGCCAGCGGCGACGGCGACCGCATGGCGCACGCCTATATGGATATGTACGACTGCGGCGCGCACGATGCGCAGGCACGCGCACAGGCGCTGATTTTGGGCCTCGGCTTCAAGGTCAGTGAGCTTGCCAGACCGGTCAACAGTTTTTCAGGCGGCTGGCAAATGCGGCTGCAACTGGCGCGCGCGCTGATGTGCCCATCGGATTTGTTGCTGCTGGATGAACCTACCAATCACCTTGACTTGGACGCACTGGTCTGGCTGGAGGCCTGGCTCAAACGCTATCCGGGCACCATGCTGGTCATCAGCCATGACCGGGAGTTTCTGGATGCTGTGACCGATGTGACCGTGCATATCGAAAAAGCCAAGCTGACGCGCTTCGGTGGCAACTACAGCAAGTTCGAAGATCTGCGCGCCGAGCAGATGGCACTGCAGCAAGGCGCTTACTCCAAGCAGCAGGAGAAGATTGCCCACCTGCAAAAATTCATCGCCCGCTTCAAGGCCAAAGCCAGTAAGGCCAAGCAGGCACAAAGCCGCGTCAAGGCGCTGGATCGCATGGAAAAGATTGCGCCATTGCTGGCCGAAGCCGACTTCACCTTCGAGTTCAAGGAACCCGCCAACCTGCCGAACCCGATGCTGTCGATGCAGAACGTCTACTTCGGCTACCCGCCGCTGGAAGGCTCGCCTAAAGGCACGCCACCAACAGTCATTGTGCAGAGCGTCAGCAAATCGGTACTGGCGGGCCAGCGCATCGGCATTCTGGGCGCCAACGGCCAGGGCAAATCAACGCTGGTCAAGACGGTGGCACGCGCCCTGCTACCGATTAGCGGCGAGATGATTGAAGGCAAGGGTCTGAACATCGGCTACTTCGCCCAGCAGGAGCTCGACGTACTGCGCCCGGCGGACAACCCGCTGGAGCACATGATCCGGCTGGTGAAAGAAGTCACCGCTGCCGGCAAGATGGGCAACCAGCCGACGCGCGAGCAGGACTTGCGCAGCTTTCTGGGCAACTTCAATTTCAGCGGCGACATGGTCAAGCAGTCCGTCGGCAGCATGAGCGGCGGCGAGAAGGCGAGATTGGTGCTGTGCATGATTGTCTGGCAGCGCCCCAACCTGCTGCTGCTTGACGAGCCGACCAACCACCTAGACCTGGCCACGCGCGAGGCACTGTCGATGGCTCTCAATGAGTTTGAAGGCACCGTCATGCTGGTCAGCCACGACCGGGCCCTGCTGCGCGCCGTGTGTGACGAGTTCTGGATGGTCTCGCAAGGTGGCGTTGCGCCGTTTGACGGCGACCTTGATGACTATCAAAAATATTTGCTCGATCATGCCAAACGCCAGCGCGAAGAAGCCAAGAAATCTGGCCAGACGGTTGCGCTACCGATCGTTCAATCAAAGGTGGATGCTATTAAACAACGCCGCCAGCAGCAATCGGAGGCCAGCAAGCCTTTGCACAAGGAGCTGGAAAAAATCGACCAGAAAATGCAGGCACTCGGTAACGAAAAAAGTGGCCTGGAAACCCTGCTGACCACCGCAAAATCAGCCAACGAAATCGCCCAGACCGGCAAGCGCCTTAAAGCCATCAAAAACGAAATAGGCACACTGGAAGAACGCTGGCTGGAATTGACTGAGCAGCTTGAAACCACGCCGGTGTAGAGTAGGGGCGAAGGTTCTTGACCCCGAAAAACATGCCCCATCGAAAAATTTATCAACCGCGAATTGTTCTGATCGCGGGAATCATTCTGACTATCGTCACCCTGCTGGCTGGTGTAACCGTCTTTGTTGTCATGCAGCACCACGCCGAGGCGCTGCTGAGTAAAAGCCTCCAGTCGTCCCTGGAAAGTCGCGTACAACTCACCCATGCTGAAATTGGCGCAGGTTTTAAGGGGGCGGTGCTCATTTCAACTCGCCCTCTTCTGACCGATCAATTGCAGCTTGTAGATGCGCGCGCGGACGACACCGCTGCCCGGGAGAAACTCAATATGGTTGCGCTATCCTTTCTCCAGACCGGGCCCACGGCGATTGCCTTGTACGGCAAGGACGGGCAAGAGCTGAGCCGTGTCGGTGTTTTTGCGCAGCAGCCCGAACTGGCGGTGCCGCTTAATTTTCCGGGACAGGTGCAATTACTCTGGGATGGGCAACTGTTATTGCGTGCAGTGGTAGAAATAAAAAAAGAAGGGCGCGTTGTCGGCAAGGTCATGACGGAGTCGTCGCTGCCTGCCACCATGGGCACGCTCAAGGATGTCCGCCTCCTGGGCGAAACGGGAGAGCTGGCGTTGTGCGCGCCCTTAGCCCTCAAAACGCAGTGCTTTCCAACGGCGCTCAACCCCAAAGTTTTCACGCCACCTCAAAGGACACCTGACGGTGTTCGGTTGCCGATGACTCACGCGTTTGATGGTGAAACCGGATTCGTTATCACCACGGATTACCGCCAGCAGGAAGTGGTGGCGGCCTATGCGCCGGTTGGCGATCTCGGGCTGGGGATGGTGCTGAAAATGGACAGGGTCGAGTGGCATGCACCCGTGTGGAACCAGTTGCGCTTGCTGATTCCGCTTCTGTTCGGCGTGCTTGTCATCGCGCTGCTGTTGCTGCGTTGGCGACTCACCCCGCTGGTGGTCAGGCTGACTCGCTCGGAAGCGGAATCGGCGCAGCGCACCACTGCACTTACCAAGGAGATCGCCGAGCATAAGCGGGCCGAGGCGGAGCTTCTCCGCTTCAAGCATGTCCTGGACAACACGCGGGACATGGTTTTTATGTTTGAGCCGGAGTCCCTGCGCTTTGTTTACCTGAATCAGGAGGCGATCCTGAGCATGGGTTATAGCCGGGAAGAACTTCTTGGGATGACACCCTACCAGATCAATCCCCTTATACCCGAACCCGAATTTCGGCAACTCATCGCGCCCCTACTCTCCGGCGAACAGTCATCGCTTTACTTTGAAACGCTGCATCGGCGTAAAGACGGCAGCGATTTTCCGGTAGATATTTTCTTGCAACTGGTGAGGGAGAGCGACGGAAGCGGCCTGTTTGTCGTGGTTGTGCGCGATGTCACCGAGAAAAATGAGTCGGACGAGATGATCTGGCAACAGGCCAATTTTGATACCTTGACCGGCTTGCCCAACCGCCGCATGTTTTACGACAGGCTGGAGCAGGAAATCAAGAAGTCGCACCGTTCCGGTTTGCCGATGGCGCTGATGCTGCTGGATCTGGATCGCTTTAAAGAGGTGAACGACACCCTGGGGCACGCTCAGGGCGATGTGTTGCTGGTTGAGACAGCGCGGCGAATTGTTGAGTGCGTACGCGAATCAGATACCGTTGCCCGTCTGGGGGGCGACGAATTTACCGTCATCTTGTCCGCGATGGAGGATACCAACAGCGTCGAGCGCATTGCGCAGAATATTATTGAGCGCCTTGCAGCCCCCTTTCAGCTACTGCAAGAGATGGTCTATGTGTCTGCCAGTATGGGTATTACCCTGTATCCCAACGATGCCCAGACTATTGATACCCTGATCACGAACGCCGATCAGGCGATGTATCTCTCCAAAAATTCGGGACGCAACCGCTTCAGCTATTTCACTACGGCTTTGCAGGAAGCTGCCCAAACCCGCATACGTCTGGGCAATGATTTGCGCAATGCCCTGGCCGGCGAACAGCTCGCGGTTTACTACCAACCTATCGTGGAAATGGCGAGCGGCAAGATTGTCAAAGCCGAGACACTGCTGCGCTGGCAGCACCCTGAGCGCGGCATGGTCAACCCGATGCAGTTCATACCGCTGGCGGAAGAATCCGGGCTGATTCATGAAATTGGCGACTGGGTCTTTCACGAGGCTACACGCGAGCTTAAACGCTGGAGAGAGCGGTTCGTGCCCGAGTTTCAAATCAGTGTGAATGTATCACCCGTGCAGTTCCGCCAGAATGGGGTAAATCACGCATCGTTGTGGATCAGTCATTTGCGTGCAATCGACTTGCCCGGACAAAGTCTGGTCATTGAAATCACCGAAGGTGTGTTGCTCAATGCGGAGATAAATGTCACCGAGAATCTGCTCTCATTCCGTGGTGCGGGTGTTCAGATGGCGCTGGATGATTTTGGCACGGGCTATTCATCGCTGTCCTACCTGAAGAAGTTCGACATCGATTACCTTAAGATCGATCAGTCTTTTGTACGCAACCTGGAAGATGACATGGACAATCGGGCCTTGTGCGAGGCGATTATCGTCATGGCGCATAAACTGGGATTGAAAGTAATTGCAGAAGGCGTGGAAACCGAATGGCAGCGCGATCTGCTCACCGCCTATGGTTGCGATTATGCGGAGGGCTGGTTATATTCCAAGGCGGTTCCCCTGGAGCAGTTTGAAGTCCTGCTGCGGGAGCAGGTAAAGTAAGAGGCTGTTACCGAACGTAGTCAACTGAGTGCCGCAAGTTAATCAGCGGCACGGTCATGCTTTACTGGCGCATCTTGGGACGATCATCTTGGAGTGCCTGCCAAAATGCCTGGATGATGACGATTGTTGGTGCCGACACGCTTTTGACCCAGACTACTGAAAAAAGTTGACCCACCGACAACCTTGACAAACGCAGGCCCAGTGTGGGTCTCGGCTCATCAACCCCGGGTCGGTCAAAGTCGGCGCAGTGGGTCAATCTGATGTCGGCGGCAACAAGCACATCTCAGAACTTCTCGACATACGGCCGCAAATCGAGTTCAAGCGTCCACGCGCTCGGCGGTTGCAGATGAAGCTGATAGTAAGTTTCCGCGATGGCATCCGGATTGAGCACCGCATCCTCGCCGCGCTCGGCCACGCTGCGGCCGGGCCGGTCGCTTGCGATCTGGCCGTCGATGATGACATGCGCGACATGTATGCCCTGCGGCTGGAACTCGCGCGCCATGCTCTGCGCCAGCGCCCGCAATCCGAATTTGCCGACAGCGAGGTTATGGAACATCGCAGCGCCGCGCAGCGACGCGGTGGCGCCGGTGAACAGCAGCGTGCCGCGATGCCTGCCGCCGGGTTTGGCCGCGAGCATGGCGCGCACCGCTTCCCGTCCGACCAGGAAACCGCCGAGACAGGCAGTTTTCCAGCAACGCTCGAATTCTTCAACGGTGGTTTCCAGAATACCCTTGCGCACGAACGCGCCGGCATTGAACACCACCAGCCGCGGCGCGCTGAAATCCCGGGCGACGTCCGCAAACAGTTTTGTGACGGCAGGCTCATCGGCGGCGTCGCAGGCATAGGCGCGTGCTGTGCCGGCCAGCTCCGCAGCCAGGCCCGCGAGTTTATCGGGACTGCGCGCAGCCATCGCCACCTTCATCCCGCCGCGAGCGAAGCGGCGCGCCAGTGCAGCTCCGAGGCCGGGGCCAACGCCGACGATAACGGCTGTTTCTTGCGTCATTGTTTTTAACTCACATTCTTCAGAAAACCTGATTATCGGCCGCGGTTAAACACCGATCAAATGTTTTCAACGTCCATCTATTGAATATCCCCTTGAGGGCCGTCTTGGGGGGGAGGCTTTGATGAAATCAAGGCCACCCGAAGATCAGCGCACAGACTGGTGAACCTGCTGAACCTGAAAAGGGGGTTGCGACGACTGCGCCGGGCTAGCAGCCTGTCGGATGGCCTGTTCGTCGTTGAAACTGACATAGAACAACGCATCGGGCAATGGGACGCAAAGAAAACCCAGCGTCGCTGTACTGCTCTTGCGTGAAGGGGCAAAGCTGGCGTGGTTCAAAAAGTAACGGTTTCGGTAATACTGTCAATGTGACTTTTGACCGTTTTGCCCTTGGTTAAACCGATGGCCACCGGAAAAAGTGTTACACAGTTTTGAACCACGCCGATATTGGCATGACCAAAGAGATAGAAATGAATAGCTATTGCGCCGACTTGCTGCAACCGGGTTACACCCGCCGCACCCTAGTGCTACTGGGTGTGGCCGCATGGGCTGTCCCGCTAACGACCCGCGCTGCGCAAGCACTGCCGCCCGCCGGGCCGGGTGCCGTTTTTTCAGCGCCGCAGGCATTTGCGGCCAATGAAGCGGGCCAGGTGACGCTGATCGACATCCGGCGACCGGACGAATGGCTGCAAACTGGAGTCGCCAAGGGCGCTCTGCGCATCAACATGCTCCATCCAAAAGGGCCGGAGGGATTTATGCACGAGGTGTTGCAGGTAGTCGGCAACGACAGGAATGCGCCCATTGCCTTGATCTGCCGAACCGGAAGCCGGACCGCGCAAGTCCAGCGTTACCTGCAGTCACAAGGATTTACAAAGGTGTGGCATGTCAGCGAAGGCATGGCTGGCAGCAAAGACGGACCCGGCTGGTTGCGTCTCGGCCTGCCTCTTAATTGACCAGTTCTGAACTGGTTTGACCGTCTACTTGATGAAGACTTGACTTAGTGTTGGCGCTGACACGAAATGGACCCAGGGCACCGGAATTCGTTGACCTACTTAAAAGCTCCATAAACTGTTGCCAACTGTGGGATTTCAGAGGTTGGAGATGGGTCAGTAGAAACCAGCAGCCTGGGTCCAAACGCCATCAGTGCTAACACACAAGCCAAGCGCGACGGCTGAAAAGCATTACACCGTTCGACCACTGGACTTGCTGCGCGTTCACCACGAAAAGATTGAAGCGTGGATTCTGGAGCAGGCCGGGATTGTGTTTGATGCTGCTGTGGAGCCGGGCAAACTGCGCGTGGTGGCTGGGTGATAACCACCATATCAACAAACCTCACAACAAACCTCTACTTGCTCAAATGATTCCAAATGTGTACCATACACACAAATGACCAGCACTGACCTGATACGAGACATGCAGCGCGCCGGGTGGCAGCTTGACCGCGTGAACGGTTCTCACCACATCTTCAAGCACCCGAGCCGCCCTGGCATTGTGGTTGTGCCACATCCCAAAAAGGATTTGGGGCTTGGGCTGGTCAAAGCCATCCGGCGGCAGGCCGGTATCTGAGAGGTGAACTGTATGCGTTATCCCATTGCCATTGAACCCGGAAACGACACCACCGCTTGGGGTGTGGTTGTACCCGACCTGCCCGGCTGCTTTTCAGCGGGCGACACGCTGGAAGAAGCCATGATTCAGGCGGAGGACGCCATTACCGGATGGATTGAAGCCGCCTTGGACGCCGGGCGAGACATACCCGCGCCGTCTCACATTGAAGCACTGCGCGAAGCACATCCAGCGTTTGAGGGCTGGTTGTGGGCGCTGGTGAAGGTTGACCCGGCCATGCTGGACGACACCCTTGAGCGCGTCAATATCAGTCTGCCGCGCCGGGTACTGCACCGGCTCGATGCCCGCGCCCGTAGTTTGGGTGAAACACGTTCTGGCTTCATTGCACGCATGGCTATTGAAGGGCGTGAACCTGAACACGCCTGATTCGTTTTTGCCCCTGCTGGTTCACCCCGCGCAAGGCTGTTTTCTACTCTACCCATTGATTTGCAACCGAGTAATTTAGAGTTATAGCAATGCAGCAGGACGGCCGAAGAACCAGCCCTGTCCAAAATTGCAATTAAGGCCGAGCAAAGCTCCGCGTATTTCATCGGTCTCTATCCCTTCGGCTATCACGTCCATACCGAGGGAATGTGCCAAGATGATCGACGAATTAGTCGACCCTGCAATATTCAAATCAGCCGAACGCAATGGCCGAAGCTGGTGCCGACCAAGCCAATCTGTCAGCAATAGAGCGCATCAATGCAGTCACACGTGAAACATATGCCGGTTTGACCTTGTCTGTCCCTGTCATGGCGCTCAAAAACAGGCGCAAAAAAACCACCTTAAGTCCCAAACGGACGATTGCCCGCAGTAGCCAGCGAATGTTGTAGCCCGCAGCACAGCTCAGCGCGTGCAGTGCATCACCCAATGCGCCTTGCAGCCAGCAGCGATCCATGCGGTTGTCGGATTTAACGTGTCCGATCATTGGCTCGATCGCTTGGCGGCGCTTGAGCCAGCGCTTTTGTTGATCGGTCATTGTCTTGTAGCGTCCCCGGTGAATGATTTCAACCCCAGGGTTGTCAGCATCAACACCGCGATAGCCCAGATCCACCACGACCTGCTTAGGCGTGCGGCTCAGGTCTTGCAGCAAGTTGCTGGTTTGCTCAAGTTGTGCGGCCAGTGTGTGCCCGTCGAACGGATTACGGGTAAAACTTCTGGCTCCCACCATCAGACCAGACTTGTGGGTGACAGCCAGACTGACTTTGACACCGAATTCATAGGGCTTCCTGGCCTTGCCCTTTGCGATGCACTCAACTTCTGGCGCATGCAGCGCGTACAACTTGTTCTTGTCATGGCGCTGCTGGGTGCGGATGCGCTCGGCGCGTTCCAGCCACATCCACAGATCGCTGATCGCCTTGGGGTTCGAGGGTGTGCCGCCAGATCCTGCACCGTTCAGCGGTGCGTTGATGGACAAGTCAAGCTTGCGTTTGACTTCGCGCATCACCACGCCCAGGATCGTGCGTTGGCGTTTGACGACTCGCTTCATGCGTCTGAACTGTTTGGCATGCGCGTAGCCACCGGCCTTGCGAGCCAAGGTCTTGCACTCTTTGGCAAAGGTCTGCTTGAGGACAATGCCAGCGCGTTTGGCAGCACTGACTACTTTGTGACGAGCAATTTCTAACAAGCGACTGTCTACGGGATGGGCAATGGCTTTTTCTTGTACCGTGGAGTCGACGATGATGCGCTCAAACTCAACTGGTTTGATGGCCTTGATTTCAACGGCGGTCTCGATCGTGGCTTTGAGCAGTTGCTCCAGGCCTTCTTCGCCGATGGCACGACGAAAGCGCCCGATCTGGGTAGCGTCGCAGGGCAGGCGTGGCTCGTAATATTCTTGGCCGCTGAAGTATTGCCAGACCACGTTCTCGCTCCAGCGAACAACGAGCTCTTCGTCACTGAGGTTGTAGCTGTTCTTGAGATACAGCAGACTGGCCATGAGGCGCAGGGATAAACGGGGGCGACCTGCTGGGCTGACACCACCGCCAAATTGCACGGCGTGTTCACCCCATAAATCCTCAGTGCGTTCTTCCTTTGGAGTTCGGTCCTGGTGAGTGAAATTCGGAGCCAGGGCTGCTTCAATCCGCTCCCAAGGGAGTTGTGCAGTCAGCACCACCAAGGGATGTCGCATATCAATCATGGCATCCAGGCGGGAGCGGAAAAAGTCGGCTGTGTTCATGTCAAAATCCCTCAAGAATCTATTCTTCAAATAACGTTTTATGAGAGATTTGGTGCACCGCTTTTACACAAAAATGTGAGGTTTTATGCGGGTTTCGAGGGTTTTGCAGGCTGGACGAATTAACGATCTCGTGACTTTGCGTTGAAGACAGCATGTTGCTGACAAATGCGATGTCAATTTTCATTGTCGTGATCGGGTAGCGCTGTAAGGAATCAAGCCCGGAATATCCGGTGCCGTAATCGTCCAGCGCAAGCCGAATGTTCAGATCTGTTAATCGGCCCAGCAGCCTGAGTGCTTGCTCGGAAATTGAAGTCAATCGAAAAGCTGTACTGTTTGGTGGTGGAAATGTGCTGCGAACAGCAACTCCATCATTCCTCAGGGAGCTTCAACACGCGTTGCGGTCGGCGACTACAGGACCTCGCGCGTGCAATTACCGCGTCAGCGGTTTAGTTCAACAGGCCTTATGCAAAGTGGCCTTCGCTGGAGACTGCCTGCCGTGCGTGGCACCCGTGGGCTGGGTGTGACCGTTGCCGCGCCGATATATTCGCTTGTGGCACTGCCCCTGCGTGAACTGACATCACCAGTGATTGAGGCGTGGGCCGCGAAGGAAGCCAAGACCAAAAAGACCCGCGAAGCATTGGGTAAGCCACAGGTGAAGCAAGATGCTTTGCTGCGTGAGCAATTGCCGGTATGGTTCGATGCCGTTCGCAAAATGAGCAATCCAACCGTGTCGGCATACCTTCAATGTCTGTTACTCACTGGAGCAAGACTGGGCGAAATCAGGGTTATGCAATGGAGCGACATAAACACCAAGTGGCACGGGTTGACCATCCGCGACAAGGTAGAAGGCGAACGGGTTATCCCGTTGACCCCGTATGTCTCGCAACAACTGCACGCCCTGCCCCGCCGCAATCAATATGTGTTCGCCAGCAATCAGCGAGGGGGTGTAAAGCTGTCCGGCATGATGGCTAGGCCGAACACTGCATTTACCCAAGCCTGCAAAGTGGCTGGCATTGATGGCCTGACCTTGCACGGTTTGCGCCGTTCATTCAAAAGCCTGACCGAGTGGCTAGAGATACCCGCTGGCGTGGTGGCGCAACTCATGGGACACAAGCCAAGCGCCACGGCTCAAAAGCACTACACCGTGCGCCCGCTCGACCTGCTACGTGTTCACCACGAAAAGATTGAAGCATGGATTCTGGAGCAGGCCGGGGTTTCGTTCGCGGCTGCTGTGGAGCCGGGCAAACTGCGCGCAGTAAATTGAGGGACGGCGCATGACCAAAAAGACAAACACAGCCGAGATTGCAAAACATAGCCAAAAAGCTATAATCGCTTTACCTTGGACGGTGAAGCTTCACCCGCTGGCCGATGCTGAACTCAAGGCTATCCCGCTGGATATGCAAGCGCGATTCGTGCATATCGCGGAACTGCTGGAAGAACTCGGGCCGCAGCGCGTGGGTCTGCCGCATATCCGACCGCTTGAAGGCAAGCTATGGGAAATGCGAATGACAGGCCGCGACGGTATCGCCCGCGCCGTGTATGCCGCCATCCAAGGCCGTCGCCTGCTGGTGTTGCACGTCTTCATTAAGAAGACCCAAACAACGCCGCGCAAGGCCATACAGACCGCATTGAAACGATTAGAGGCCGCAGCATGAAAACCCTGAAAGACTTTAAGCGCGAGCTACTGGCCGACCCAGCCGCCCGCGCAGAGTACGAAGCCCAAAGCGCTGAATTCACCATGACCCGCGAACTCATCGCCGCCCGTAGCCGCGCCGGTTTAACGCAAGGCGAAATCGCCCAGCGCATGGGGACCACGCAAAGCGTTATCGCCCGCCTTGAAGGTGGCAAGCGCCAGCCATCCATGCGAACCGTTCAACGCTACGCCGAAGCTACAGGCTGCCGCGCCGTGGTGCGCCTGGAGCCGCAGGCTGCATAACGGTTTTGCCCCAGCTAGTCCGACCTCGAAGCCCGGACGAAAAGCAGGAACCTTCACCTGCCTGCTGGGGCACCTTATTTGAAGCGACACCTTGAAGGGGTGATATGGGTTGTCCGCGCCGATTGAATATTGACCCACCCTGCCGATCCAATATTGACCCAGGGCGAGTAGCTGCTGGCACCTGCACCATCGCAGCCAATCAGGCAGGTAATGCCAACTACACAGCAGCGCTTCAAGTAACGCAGAACATCACAGTCGCGTTGCCACCGGCGGTTTCCGTTGATCTGACGCTAGGCTGGAACCTTTTGGGCAACAGCGTCAATGCTCCGCTGGACGTGACCACCGCATTGGGCAATGCCGCCCATGTTGCAATGACGCTGAAGCGCATCGGCTAGTCCTCGTGATTGAACCCAGCCAAACTCACACAAAGCTGTTCATAAACCCCGTTAGCCTCCACTACATCCGCCGGAGTCATCATGGACTCCCATGGGGACAGTGCTAGCAGATTTTGGTGCGCTGGAGACGCCGTTCCTTAAACCTAAACGTGTGCGAAATCAAAAGTGATCACAATGGCAGTGCTGGCCAGTGTGGTTAAACCAAGGAGAAACGCCATGTGCAGATGGGTCGCCTATGCAGGTCCTGAGATTTATCTGGAAGACTTGATATTTCATCAAGAACACTCCATCGTGCGCCAAAGCCTCGCTGCTAACCAGTCAGCGTGGGTGACCAATGGAGACGGATTTGGTGTGGCTTGGTACAACGAGAGAACCACGCCAGGACTTTTCAAAGACGTGTTGCCCGCTTGGAACGACAGCAATTTGCGCTCATTGGCGGCCCACATCAAAACCAAGCTATTTTTCGCGCATGTGCGGGCCACTACTGGAACCGCTGTGAGCCGGACCAATTGCCATCCATTTATCTGGCGCAATTGGACTTTTATGCACAACGGACAAATCGGCAACTGGCACCAATGCCGCAAGCAAGTGGAAGAACTCATAGACCAATACCACTACCCTCAACGTGAGGGAACCACGGACAGCGAAGCGCTATTTTTGGTGGCTCTGAGCAAGGGGCTTGTTAACGATCCAGTCAAAGCCATAAAAGAAACCTTGGCAGATGTCAGCAGAATCATGGACAAAAATAGTGCCGATGAACCCATGCGAATCTCATGCGCCCTGACCAATGGCAAAGACATGTGGGCGTTTCGCTACTCCACCGATGACGCTTCACCCAGTATGTACTATGGTTCACCCCACACACGGGCTGTGGAGCAGGGTCACAATCCCATCAATACCATTGCATCTGAGCCCTCTGATTCAGAGGCAGCACATTGGTTCAAAGTCAATGAGCGCCAAGGGGTGCATTGGACGGCAGATGAAATTAAGCACTTCAAAATTACGATCTAAATCAAGTGTGGCTTTGACGCTTAGTTGACTCAATCGATGGCCACACGAAAAGTGTTTCACGGTTTGAACCACGCCGAAACTTTCGGCAATCGCATTCTATAAAGAGGACAACATGAAACATATTCCCACGATAGCTTTGATAGGTATTTCGGTAGCCGTGTTAAGCGGATGCGGCGCTCCTAGCTTGTCGGGTAGTGCCTACAGCCGCGATCAGGCACGGCAGGAGCAGAGCGTGCGCACGGGTGTCGTTGAAAGTGTGCGCCAGGTGCAGATTGAAGGCACCCGATCCGGCATAGGCGCGGTAGCAGGCAGCGTGATCGGCAGCATCGTCGGCAGCGGTGTCGGACAAGGCAGGGGCAGCAGCCTCGGCTCAATAATTGGCGCAGTCGGCGGCGGTGTCGCAGGCCAGGCGATTGAGCAGGGAACGACGCGCAAACAGGGGCTGGAAATCACCGTCAAACTGGATAGCGGCGGGATGGTCGCTATCACCCAGGAAGCGGACGAGGTTTTCAGACCGGGCGAGCGGGTACGGATTCTGGGTGGCGGCGGGGTTTCGCGGGTAACGCATTAACCTGAAAACAGGACTTCACCGCAGAGGACGCGGCGAGGTTTGCCAGAGAACTGATGCCTGCTAACAGCCAGAAAACAGAACGGATGCTGAACGGGGAGGTAACGGGAAGGTCAGGGGAAGGGTAACGCTAAGGGTTAGCAGGCCGAATCACCGCAGGGTTTATAGCAACTTTATAGCAAGGTTTTCTTGCTGATATGTGAGATTAGGGCGGGGGCATCAGGCCATTACCGGTAATGGAGCGCCTGACCCTGGCAGACCCTAAGGTTTTACTAAGGTGTCAAAAGGTAACGTTTTTGGGTAACACGGGCAACGTGACTTTTGAATAGTTTGCCTATGACTCAACCGATGGCCACACGAAAAGTGTTACACGGTTTTGAGCCACGCCCCATAATCGGCTGGTGGACTTCGCACTCGTCCTGATCCTCGGCCTGGTCGCCGGAACGCTGGGCGGCATCGTCGGCTTCGGCACGTCGATCATGCTGATGCCGGCGACAAAAACTGGGGCTTCATGGCAGCGCTCCTATGCTCGGTGCAACAAGCCTTGTCGCGGACCGGGCCGGGCCCGCCAAAGGACGGCCTTTATCGTAGCCGATAGTGCCGCCCGAGGCTTCAGTTGAGCGGTCTTGTCAGGTACACACCTTCGCGGCCGACGACGGTCGTGCGGGCCGGCATGAAGATGGTGCAGTCGTCGCACAGCGCGCGGATTTCTTGCGCGCCGTCGGTGGCGATCAGCTCGTCCTTGGCAAACACCTCGAAGCCGATCAAGGGCCGCACAAAGTGAAAGCTCTCATGCTGGATCACATGGGTCTTGAGCAGCTCGTAACGGGCCTGCGGCGCGATGGGTGCCGGCGCACGCGCGATCAGGCCGAAATGGCCCAGGAAATCCAGGCTCACCTCGACGGCGAGATCGGCCGTGGCCTGCTTGAAATGCTGGCCACATTCGACCACCAGGGCCGCCCCGGCCGCGCTCTCGGCCTGGCCGTGGCGGCCATGCTGGACCAGCGGCGTGCCAGAACCCAGGCCGCTGGGCATCACTAGGTGCACGGCCGGACGCGAGATCGCGCGCGCCAGCGCGGCATTGCGCTCGAAGCTGGGGTAGACCCAGAACGGCACCACGTCCTGGCTGGTGGAGTGGATGTCCAGAATATGGTCGGCCGCCACCACCGCGGGGCGCATCGCGCGGGCCCGCCGCAGCTCCACGCTGTCCTCGTCGCCGTCGAGCCAGGCCGAGGACCAGATGCGGTTCAGGTTGTGGGTGATCAGACGGCTGTCGAAAGGGCTGTCCGGGTTGAAGGTCTCGTAGGCCGCCACATTGGCAAAGCTCACAGTCAGCGTGCCTATCAGCGGGCGCACGCCGCTATCCAGCAAATGGCAGGCCGCCACCATGCCGCAGAACTCGTTGCCATGCGTGAGCGCATTGATCATCACATGCGGGCCCGGCTTGCCCGACTCGAAGCGGTGCACATAGTCGATGCCGGTGTTGCCGCCGCGATAGGCCGACAGATCGCGCGGGGTGAGCTCGATGGGAGGAAGGTTTGTCGTCATGGGAGGGATAAGAAATTCAACTGCCAAGTATGGCACCGAAAAGCGTCCTCAAGAGTCGTACTTTCCTTGATGTGGTGATCTGAATTTCCAAGGTTTTCCTGACCACCGACACAAACGACATGCAAAGCTGGGCTGCGGGCCACAGCCACCCAACCCCACCGAACCCAAGCCGAACCTCACTACTGCACCACTGCGCGGCAATCGTGCTGGCTACACGGTACAAAACCATATACCAGTGGCTACGCAGTGGCTACGCGGTGAAAAAGAGACACCAAGTAAAAGGCCACATGCTACCTATTCGATAGCTGCGTGGCTAGTATCTATGCGACTTGTGAATGGTGGGGCCTGCGGGGGTCGAACCCACGACAAACGGATTAAAAGTCCGCTGCTCTACCAGCTGAGCTAAGGCCCCGAGGCACTAACTCTCGGTAGTTCCCGGTCTGCGCATTACTTAATTACTTAGTTTACTTAGGTAACAGCACAGCCTCAAATTATAGCGTTATTTTCAGAGGCTTCTTAAAAACTCAAGCGGCAATTTCGCCTAGCAGCCAGCCCGCAGCGCAAATACCGAAAGTGGCTGTGACGCTGACGACCGAGCCGTAGCCATGGCAGTTAAGACTGCCATCGCCTTGAGCGCCATCCGGTGCTGGCTGCATCACGGCTTCGCGGCTGAAAATGCAGGTGATGCCGATTTTCCCCTTGCGTGCAGCGCCCTGCTCCTTGCGTAGCCGATAGCGCAGTTGGGCCAGCAGCGGGTCGTGCGTGACCAGCGCCAAGTCTTCAACGTCAACCTTGTGGGCGTGGCGCTTGCCACCGGCTGCACCAACGCTGAGAAAATTGATTTTTGTCAAGCCGCTGCGTTTGACATTTTGCTGTAGCGCCCAGGTGGCCATCGCCGTTTTTGCCCTGATCTGATCGCAGGCATCAATGATGGAGACCGATTCGTCAGCTTGCCCATCCAGACCGGCAATAGAAGGCCAGTTCTCCACATCCACAAACTCTTCAACGCAGCGTACATCGCAGTCCGGGTTGATGTGGGCAATGCGTTCACGCATGGCCTTGACCTTCGCCTGGCCCAGCGTGGTGTCAAGCGCATGAACTTGCCGGTTGATGTTGGACTCGGCAATGTGGTCAAGGTCAATTAGCGTCAGGTGGGCAACACCGCTGCGTGCCAATGCCTCTGCAGCCCATGAGCCCACACCGCCAAGGCCGACCACCATCACATGCGCAGCCCGGATTTTTTTTGCACCGTCATTACCGTAAAGCCGAGCGAGGCCGCCGAAGCGACGGTCAAGGTCTGCGGACAAGATACTGGACGTTTCCATAACGACCATCAGACGCTTTTTTCCAGCCGCCAGATCCGCAACACCTGGGTTATCAGCGCATTGAGTGCAGAAATGTCCATGCCGCGATTTTAAGTTGGGATAAAATCCTCTTACTTCAGCTTGGTCAAACGGTCTTTGGCAACCGCTGCTGCTTCCGATTTCGGATAAACCTTGATAAGGTCTTCCAGCGTTTTACGGGCTGACCGGGTGTCCTTCAACTCCAGCTGGCAATTGGCAATCGACAGCGAAGCCTCGGGTGCACGCAAATGCTCTGGCGCAAGCGTTATCAAAGCCTTGAAGTTGATGATGGCTTCGCGGTAACTGCGCAATGCATACTGCGCATTGCCGAGCCAGAACAGCATGGAAGCTTTGTAGCCGCTGTCCGGATAGTGCTTGTAGAAATCAAGAAATGCAGTCTGGGCAGTTGCAAAATCACCCTTGCGCATGGTGGCTAGGGCTGCATCAAACTCGCGGATTTCAGCAGGCTGTGCGACAAACTCCACACCATCAACCGTGACCTTTGCGGGTTCAAACTTCCTGAGTCGGTCATCAACCCCCTGGCTCAGGTCTTTTTGCCTGCGCTGCATCTCTGCAACATCACGCGCAAGCTGCTCGTTCTGGCCGCGCAGTTTGGCAAGGTCACTGCGCAAGGCTTCGATCTGGTTGGACAAGTCCAGCAGACTGCGGCGCAGTTGCAGGTTGTCGTCGCTGATTTTACGCAGTTCAATCTGCGAGGCTTCAAACTTTTGCCGCAGTTCAATCTGCGAGGCTTCAAATTTTTGCCGTAGATCAAGTATGGCGCGCCTGGCCTCATCATCATCGAACAAGCCTGCCTGTGCGTTGAATGCCAGCAGGCAAGCCGCCGAAAATCCTAGTAGCGCACGAAAAATCCCAACTTGTTGAATGTTCATAGTGCCTGCTTTGACTTGTCTGCACGCCCCGGTTTAGGCTTACAAATTTTCATCCGTTTCAACGGTAGTTCATTTCAGCGCGACGGTTTTTGGCGAAGGCTGCCTCGTCGGAGCCTGTGTCCGCAGGCTTTTCCTTGCCAAAGCTCACGGCCTCTACCTGCGCATCGGTAACGCTCAGCAGGCCCAGCGCACGGCGTACAGCCTCGGCCCGCTTTTGCCCCAAGGCCAGGTTGTACTCGCGGCCACCGCGTTCGTCGGTGTGGCCTTCGACAGCCAGCTTACGGGCCCTGTTTGCCGCAAGATGGCGGGCATGCGCTTCAATGGCTCCCTGAAATTCGGGCTTGATGGCACTACTGTCGTAGTCAAAGTAAATGACCTTTGTCACACCAGCAGGGCCGGTAGCCAGAGAGTTGAGTCCGGCAATTTCTACGGGCGTAACGCCCCTTGCAGAAACATCACCCGTATTACCCTGGGTACCCACGACGGTGGCACCCTGGTTACCCACGGCGGTGGCGGTGCGGTTTTCAACCGGTACATCGTCAAGCTTGACATTGGAGCCGCAGGAAATAACGGCCAGTGACAGCGCCATGGACGAGACAATGGACAGAAAAATGCGTTTCATGGATAAGCCCTGCTAAAACAAAAATGGATAAATAAAAAAACTAGCGTGAAAAAGGTCCCCAATCAGGTTCGCGAATGTCTCCGGTGGCACCTGCCAGCCTGGCCTTGATCTTGCCATCCAGCGTGGTTGTCATCAGGGCCTCACGGTCTTGCTGACGGGTTGCATAAACAATCAAGCGGCTATTGGGTGCAAAACTCGGGCTCTCGTCTGCCGTAGTGTCGGTGATTTCAGCAACGCTGCCCCCGGCAAGCTCCATCACCTGTAGCTTGAAAGCGCCACCCACCCGCGAAACATAGGCCAGCCAACGGCCATCCGGACTGGGGGCTGGCGATATGTTGTACGAACCGGTGAAGGTCACGCGCTCGATATTACTGCCCGTCGGACTCATGCGGTATATCTGCGGCGCACCACCCCGGTCGCTGACGAAATAGATGTATTTACCATCAGGGGAAAAAGCTGGTTCTGTATCAATGCTTGACGACTGCGTGAGGCGGCGTGGCTCACCGCCCTTGGCATCCAGCGCATACAACTGTGAGCCACCATCACGACTGAGCGTGGCCACAATCTGGCGGCCATCGGGTGACCATGCAGGCGCGCTATTGGAGCCCCGGAAATTTGCCAGCAGCCGACGCTTGCCGGTTGCCACATCGTGGGCGTAAATCACCGGCTTGCGGGACTCAAAGGAGACATAGGCGAGTTGCGAACCGTTGGGCGACCAGGCGGGCGAAATAATCGGCTCGGGGCTGGCCAGGGCCGACTGTGCATTTTCACCGTCAGAGTCAGCCACCCAGAGCGTGAAGCGTGTTGCAGCCTTGGTCACATAGGCGATGCGGGTCGAGAAAATACCTTTTTCGCCAGTCAGTTTTTCATATACAAAATCTGAAATACGGTGCGCTGAAAGCCGCAAGTCGGCCAATGTCACCGCATAGCTTTGCCCCCCCAGATCCTGCCCGCGCACCACATCCCAAAGCCGCAGACGGACATCGAAACGACCATCAGCCAGGCGCGTGACGCTGCCTGTCACCAGTGCATCGGCACCCTTTTGCCGCCATGTACCAAGGTCTGGCCGGGTACTTTCGTCAGCGACAAGCCCTGCGGTATCGATAGCCCGAAAGACACCGCTGCGTTCCAGGTTAGCGGTGACTATGGCAGCAATTTTTTGCGGTGCCTGCGCCTCGCCACGAAATGCGGCAATTGCAATCGGCATTTGTGTCAGGCCCACGCCTGACACCTCGACACGGAACTGCGCCAGCACAGGAAGTCCCAACAGTGCAACGCCAAGGCCTACAAGGTTGCGACGCTGGAGATGTGTCATCGGGTACAACAAATTATTTTTCATATTGCGCATGTAAACAGTACAACTCGAAATACTTGCCAAACGCTGCTTGTGCCTGCATTAAACAAACCGCAAAACCCAAGGCCCCATCAAGAAATCCCAGCCGAAAGACATAACTGCGCAAGAAGGCTGCCATGCCTGAGAGTGCCGCCCTGGTCATTGTGGTCCGCTTTCCGTCCCGATGACGCTGAAGCGCCCAATCCCTGCTGTACCGTTGAAGCTTACTCCAGTAATCGGCAGGCGTACGATAGCTGTAATGCAGCAGCGGCTCCGATAGACGGCCAATGCGCGCCCTCGGATTGTTCAATACCAGTCTCTCATGCACCAGGTCATCGGAAAACCGGGCGCTCTCGCGCTTGAAAAGCCGAAGCCCCAGATCTGGCGTCCAGCCGCAATGCTGTATCCATTGCCCACAAAACTGTGTAAGCCTTGGAATTTCGTACGCCTCCGCCTCACCGGAGTTGATCGCCTTGTTTATCGATGCCATGAGGTCGGGCGTCACCTGCTCGTCAGCGTCGATGGAAAGCACCCAGTCTGAACGGGCAAGCGCCAACGCGCGATTTTTCTGCACGCCGAAACCTTGCCAGTCGGGGTTTTGATTCACTTGCGCACCGATTTTTTGGGCCATCTCCAGCGTGCCATCGGTGCTGCCGGAATCCAGCACTACGATTTGATCGGCAAACAAAACAGACTGCAGGCAGGCCTCAATATTGAGAGACTCATTTTTTGTAATCACGATGACGGACAAATTTGTCAACGGTTGCCTTCCATGCATTTCACGTAGTTCAATTCAATGTTCAATGGCTGTTATTTGCTCACAAAGCGTGGGCATTCTGACGGCACCATACTCGCAAGAAGCATAGCAGAGCGCCTCCTACCGTTGAAACACGACTTGCCCCATTGAATCACTGATAATCACCACTCCACTTCAAGCCCGTCTACAGATATTTTGCAAAAAAAGCCTATCAATTATCGACTGCTGCTGGTGTGCATGGCGGCTGCATCTGTGGGGTTGCCGATGGCTCTTGTAAGCATCGCAAAATTATTTTTGTTCGTTGGCGGTGCGGCCATCCTGCTATCTCAAAAGCCGGTTGCTGACTCGGAATATGCACACCACGCGAAAAAGTCCGCTCAAAAAATGATTTCCATATTATGAAAACAAAGCACTTAGACCTAGGGTCCGGCGCTTGCCCACGAAACCCTTACGGTCGCGATGAAGTACATGCAGTAGACCTTGTTGCGCCAATGGGAATAGCGTCTACATTTTTTCGGCGGGCAAATCTTAGCCTAGAGCCTATCCCACACGCTGATTCCACCTTCGATTCAATTTCGGCATTCGACTTTCTGGAGCACATACCGCGTGTGCTGGCTGCCGTTGATGGAGCAAGGACTCGATTTCCGTTCATTGATCTCATGAATGAAATTCATCGGACTCTCAAGCCTGGTGGCCGCTTCTACGCACTGACCCCAGCTTACCCACATAGCGCAGCCTTTCAAGACCCCACACACGTCAACTTCATCACAACGGGGACTGCACAATATTTTGGTGGCGCCGAGCCGCTTGCCAGGATGTATGGCTTCCACGGAAACTTTGCCATCTTGCGCAACGACTGGGCCATGTGTCCCGAGGATTACCAGCCAGCAGCCAGGCTGAGTTTGCGGCGCAAATTCAAGCGGTGGCGGCAACTGCGCGCCGGTCGGCTGCAACATCTGGTATGGGAGTTCGCCTGTGTCAAATAGGCGCAACAGGAATGCGCCTCGTTCCGGCCTGCGCCACGTTGTCCAAGCGATGGTGCAGCGCTGATCATGCCCGAACACTCGCGAATCAAGATAGCCGGATCCAGCCCATTTGCCCCCAAGGCGTCGGCTTTGCTGCTGACTTACAACCAGCAACAGTATGTGGAGGAGGCGCTCGAAAGCCTGCTCAAGCAGGACACCGACAACCTGGAAGTTGTGGTGTCCGATGATTGCTCCGGTGACGCGACCTGGGACCTGGTGAACGACATGGCTGCCCGCTACCAAGGTCCGAAGCAACTCATCCTGAATAGAAATCCGCGTAATCTGGGCATCGTCGGGAACTATTTCCGCGCGTTTGACCTGTCGACTGGCGATGTCATTTTTACCGCAGCGGGAGACGATGTCTCACTCCCCCATCGCGTAAGTCAGTGCCTGGCATGTTGGCAAACGCATGCGCGCAAGCCGGACCTGGTTGCTGCCGATGCGCTGGACATGGCCATCGATGGAACCATCCTGGGCGAAAAACCGACCGACCCGCTGGAGAATTGGGATCTGCTTCGGTGGAACAAGACGCGTCCCTTCATGTTCGGTGCCAGCCACATGATGACGCGGCGCCTGCTGGCCGTTCGCCCGCTCAATCCGGCGCTGGCCGTGGAAGATCAAAACCTGCTGGCCAGAGCGCTGATGATGGGCGGTGCCGTGCGCTGCGCCAATGTGCTGGTGAAGCATCGGCAAGGCGGAATTTCCCAATCCGGCCTATCGCCAAGTTACCAGCAGAAGAAGGCAAATTTTCTTCAATCCGCGAATCAGGCGCTGATCGAAACCGATGAACTGGTGCTCGATGCCCATGTGCTCCAATACGAGCTGCGAATTGCCGTGATGCCCGCACGCAGGCTCAATTCGTTTATTCTGGAACTTCTGGGTGCCAATGGTTTTGTTGAAAGAATCCGCACGACTGCCCGATACAGGGATGTACCCATGCGCAAGCATGTAAAGTATCTGAGTTTTTCTCTGCTGGCGCCGCTGCACACCTTGTCTTTGCGGACCAAACTATATTTTAGGTCGCGCTAGAACCTCTATCCTGTAGTTGCACTACGCATCGCTCTTGAACCCTTGGCTCTCCATGAACAAAAACAGTTATGCGATAACTTTTGCCTGCTACAACCAGGTTGAATACACCCGTCTATGTATTGACAGCATGATGCGGCATGGAACACCCCTGGACCGGCTGATCGTGATTGATAACGGGTCTAAGGATGACACGCGTGCGTATCTGCAGACTCTGCCCTTGGGCGGGCGAATTTACAACTCGGAAAACCTGGGATGTGGTGTCGCCTGGAATCAAGGTGCACTAGCATTGCAGGCGGAATGGACCGTCATCATGAATAACGATGTCCTGGTCAGCGCGCACTGGATTGAGGAACTTATCGGTGCGGCGATACGAAACAAGGTGGCCGTCATTTCCCCTGCAATGATTGAAGGCAAGCTCGGTTACGACTTCGATACATTCGCGCAAGAGGCCAACAAAAAAATGCAACTGGCATTGCGCCGCGGATGGTGTCATGCAGTCTGCATGGCGGTGCACAAGTCAGTCTGGATGGAGATCGGGTATTTTCAACCGATACCAAAGCTATTGGGCTATGAGGACGCTATGTTTTTCAATGAAATAGCAAAAGCCAAAATACCTTGTGCGACGACCGGGGCATCTTGGTTACACCATTACGGATCAATCACACAGTCAGCAATGAAGCAAGAGCGTGGTTTAAAGGAAAATGACGATCTCGCCTATCGTTACAACCATCGTCTCCTCCAGCAATCATGGCTGACCAGAAAGATAAATAAATTTAACCTCCGTCGTCAATTGAAAATATGGCGTGATGAGGAGTTGTCGGCTTATGGAATGACCATGCAAGGCCATTGCAATGGCTCTACGCTTGACTGGGTTTGATACGCCAGCCAAATAACTGATCAACATGGCATCCCATGTCAACGAAAAACGGAATAAAGTGTGACTTTGAACTCCATCCCATTGAACAACCAAGAGTCGCGTAGACATGTCAGCTTTATGTCCCGGTTGGCTCGCATCTGGCCCTACTTCAGCCAGTCACGTGGCACTGTAGTGCTTATAGTCATCGCGACTGCTGTTAGTTCTGCTACTGAACCACTGATCCCTGCGTTACTGCAACCCCTGCTTGACAAGGGATTCCGGAAGGGTGGAATTGAGCTGTGGATGGTTCCCGTTGCATTGCTAACCCTATTTGGCATTCGCGGGCTGGCTGGGTTCATTGCGCAATGGGCTTCGGCACATGTTATGAATCAAGGATTGATGAAACTACGTGGCGCACTATTTGACAAAATACTCACCTCCCGGTTGTCTCTATTTATTGGCCAATCCTCCAGCTCCCTGACCAACACTGTGGTCTATGAGGTCCAAAATGGCGCGCAGTTATTGCTTAACTCTTTGTTGACCTTGGCCCGTGATAGCCTGACGTTGCTTGCGCTGGTTAGCTACCTGCTATTTATCAACTGGAAGCTCACTTTAATAGTCACCTGCCTGTTTCCGGCGGTGGCGTTAGTTATGCGCGTTTTATCGCGCCGTTTATACCGTCTGACCAGGGAAACCCAATCTGCCACAGACGCGCTAGCCTATGTGGTTGAAGAAAATGTTCTTGCGCATCGAGACATTCGACTTCATGCCGCGCAATCCGCGCAATCCTCACGATTTGTACGATTCAGCCAGTCGTTGTACCGCCTGTCCATGAAGTCAACCATAGCTTCTTCAGCGATGACGCCAATTACTCAAATGTTGGCGGCTGTCGCCTTGTCTGTCGTAATTTCTGTTGCATTGCACCAGAGCGCGCTTGATGGCACTTCAGTTGGGGGTTTTGTGGCTTTTGTAACTGCCATGCTGATGCTTGTTTCACCAATAAAACACCTGTCTGAAATAGCCAGCCCCATAACGCGGGGGCTGGCGGCAATTGAAAAAGGGCTTGACTTGATCGAGTCAAACTCGGACGAAGCAAGTGGTACTTTCGCAAAAGATCGGGCTGAGGGAAGGATTACCTTTGTCGACACCACTGTCGCCTACCAAGACGAAGGCGCGCCAGCACTGGACCGAGTCAACCTTACGATTGAGCCAGGCGAACTCTTGGCTCTAGTCGGCGGCTCTGGAGCGGGAAAAACCACGCTGGCAAACCTTTTGCCGCGATTTGTTGAACCGACAGCAGGGCGTGTTGAGCTCGACGGGCATGACTTGCGCGATTGGAAGCTTGAGTCCTTGCGCGGACAATTCGCATTGGTGAGTCAGCACGTTGTCATGCTTAACGATACATTGGCAGCAAATGTTGCACTCGGTGCGGATATCGACCGAGCAAGGGTCATATCCTGCCTTAAGGCAGCCAACTTGGAAACCTTTGTAGCGGAGCTTTCGAGTGGTATTGACACCGTTGCGGGCCACAACGCCATGAAGTTGTCTGGAGGGCAGCGTCAAAGACTTGCCATTGCCAGAGCGCTTTATAAAGACGCCCCTATTCTGATCCTTGATGAAGCCACTTCTGCGCTGGACGCAGAGTCAGAACGCGCCGTACAGGAAGCGCTCAAGCGGTTGATGTTCGGTCGGACATCCATTGTTGTGGCACACCGCCTTTCAACCGTCCATCACGCCCACCGCATCGTCGTCATGGACTCGGGGAGAGTCGTTGAAATAGGAACACACAGTGAACTGATAAAAAAAAATGGACAGTACGCGCGGCTTTATGCTCTCGGTCTACACGATGAGCCTGCAGCCGGATCGACACTTTCGACGGCATTGCACACAGAATAGTAAATGGCCTCCTGCTGGCTTGCTATGACTGGCCACTGATACAAACGGGCAAACGCTATTGCCGCATTGCCCAAGCGCTGCCGCAATGATGTATCACTGACCAAATCATTTAGTAGCTTTGAAAGCTCTTTTTTGTCCTTTGGATTATTAAGTATCAAAGCATTGGTTCCTTCGTTAAGCAATGCCGAAATACCGCAATACCTCTCACTACTCACGACCACCGCCAGCCCGTGCGCCATTGCCTCCAGCACAACCATGGCAAAAGTATCTTCGAGCGTTGGATGGGCCAATATATCTGCTGCAATATAAGCTTGGGAAACGTCCTTCAAGGCGCCTAAAAAGAAAACCCTTGATGCAACGCCACTGCTGCTGGCAAGGTTGCGAAACACAGCAACCTGCGTTGGACTACCTACGACAGCCAACACCGTATCAACGGGGATCTCACACATCGCACTAATCAGTACTTCTAGTCCCTTTTTTCGGTAGTCATGGCCGACAAACAGAATGCACACCCCAGTCGCAGGCAGACCCAAGGCACTACGCGCCGCTTGCTTATCCACCAAGCCACCCAATTCAATCAGTCTGATGCCGGGCGAAACCACTTTTAGCAGGTGTGCGGATTGGGGATAGGTCGCAGTAATTATTTGGCGCAAACTGTCGGAAGACGCTACAACACAACGCCGTTTCGACTTCCCTGACAAACGAGCACGTTCGAACAGCAAATAAACAAGTAAACGCAGACTAGTAAGAACCTTCAACCACCTCAAGACACGGGAAAATCCTGTATGCCCGTGAAACACATTATGTTTCACGGGCATGACATGCATGGTTTGCACCTGTCCGTGCCAAGTATTCTCATGCGAATGCACCACATCAAAACCCTTTCGGGTGGCCCACCACGTGGCCGTTGCGTACCAGAGCTGATTAATCCAGCGCGGTCTAGTTAACGGCATAGAAACCTGATGATACGTAACACCTGGCCAATAATGATCAATTTTTTGGGCGAATACATGGATCTCGTGACGCGACGCCAATTGCTCGACCAGCGCGATGGAGTAGCGTTCCGCGCCGCCTCCTGTCGGTGAAAAAACCCGGTTCAACACCGCAATCCGCAGTCTGCTGGCAGGCGAGCTCATTTCCTGCGCCTGTCCTCATAAGCAGTCGCAATCTTGAGCCAAAACAGCGGCAGGCTTGTGGAACGTAAAACCGGCACGCGCGGTATTTGCAGCATGTCTGCGCCTGTGTGGCAACGGCTTCGCTGCGTCGTCGTAGCGGTCTCAAAGCCTGCAGCGCGCGCCATGCCAACATGCCCGGCCTGATAGTGCCCGTAGGGGTAGCAAAAATGATTTACCCTGTCGGCCAGCAGCCGCTCCAGCTCGGCTTTTCCCTCCGCAATTTCGATCCGGCAATCCTCGTCGCTGCTTGCCATCAAGTCGGCGTGCGTTCGCGTGTGCGAGCCTATCTCCTGGCCTGCCGCTACCCATTGCCGCATCTGGACTCCGTTCATCAAGGGGGTTTGTGCAATGCCTATGCCTTTGTCCCAAAGGTTTGTCGTGCCCGCCAGAGCGCTGACTGCATAGCAGGTAGAAGAAAACTGGTGCCGCAGCAACACTGGCAGCGCATGCGTCAGGTTGTTGACATAGCCATCATCAAAGGTGATGCCGACCACTTTGCCTGAGCGCTGCCCCAGCAGATAAGGTTGCAGATCGCTCATGGACAGACCCTTGTAACCCAGCCAGTGCAGCAAGCGCATTTGCCTTGCAAATGCGGCGGGTGTGACGTAGAGACTGCGAAACGGCTGGCTCTTGGGCGGTGGGTGGTCAATCTGGTGATAAACCAGAACCGGAATGGGCCTTTGGTTGGCGCTGCGTTCGGTGCTCATAGCAAAACGATATCGTATTGTTCCTGCGCCATCGCGGCTTCGGCCTGTAGCGAGATCGGCTTGCCGATGAAGTCGCTCAGTCCCGCCAGGTGCTGGCTTTCTTCATCGAGAAAAAGCTCAATGACTTTGGGCGAGGCCAGCACACGAAACTCGCGCGGGTTGAACTGCCGGGCTTCCCTGAGAATCTCACGCAGGATGTCATAGGTCACGCTACGGGCCGTCTTGACCACGCCTTTGCCCATGCATTCGGCACAGGGTTCACACAGCTGGTGCGCCAGCGACTCGCGTGTGCGCTTGCGCGTCATCTCGAGCAGGCCGAGTGCTGAAAAACCCTTGACATTGGTTTTGATGCGGTCACGCGCAAGCTGCTTCTGGAACTCGGCCAGCACTGCATCGCGATGGTTTTCCTTCATCATGTCAATGAAATCGACAATCACGATGCCGCCCAGATTACGCAGGCGGAGTTGCCGGGCAATCGCCTGCGAAGCCTCCAGGTTGGTCTTGAAAATGGTGTCGTCAAAGTTGCGGGCACCGACAAAGCCACCGGTGTTCACATCGACCGTCGTCAAGGCTTCGGTCTGGTCAATGATGAGGTAGCCGCCAGATTTAAGATCCACCCGACGGCCCAGCGCCCGGGCAATGTCTTCATCGATATTGAACAAGTCAAAAATGGGGCACTCGCCTGCATAAAGCTGCAACTTTTGCAGCGTCGCTGGCATAAATTCGGTTGCAAATGTTTTAAGGCTTTCAAACTGCTCGCGTGAATCGATGCGAATGGTCTGCGTGCCTTCCACCACCATGTCGCGCAGCACACGTTGCAGCAGGTTCAAATCCTGATGCAGCACAGATGCAGGCGCAAGCCGCATCGATGCGTCCTTGATGCGCGCCCAGGTTTTGCGCAGGTAGGCAATATCTTCCGATAACTCGGCATCCAGGGCATCCTCGGCGTTGGTGCGCAGGATAAAACCACCACCCAGGTCGCCCGCAAGCGCTTGCATTCGCTGGCGCAGGTCTTCACGTTGCTGGAGCGGGATTTTCTGCGACACGCCGATGTGCTTGTCCTGCGGCAAAAAGACCAGCAAGCGCCCGGCAATGCTGATTTGCGCAGTAAGCCGCGCACCCTTGGTGCCAATCGGATCCTTGAGCACCTGCACCATCACGGCCTGGCCTTCAAACAACTGCTTTTCAATCGGTTGCGGCGTGGCTACGGGCGCTTCGACATCGGCATAACGGCTGTTGATGCTGCTCATCAAATCGGCAACGTGTAAAAAAGCGGCTCTCTCCAGACCAATGTCTATAAAGGCCGACTGCATGCCGGGCAACACACGCGCAACTTTG
>JBCKMZ010000016.1:0-31455 GCA_038902975.1 Polaromonas sp. | reverse complement strand
CCATGATGTGGGTGGCCCGCAGCGCCAAGCCGTTTGTCAAACTGCTGTCGCTCAGCACCCTGGCCACACTCAAGTTGCTGCGCATCGACAACAGCGCTGGCCGCGCCGTGACCGAAGAAGAAATTGCCGCCAGCCTTGAAGAGGGCGTTGATGCCGGGCTGATTGAAGAGCATGAGCACCAGATGGTGCAAAACGTCTTTTTGCTCGACGAGCGACTGCTCACTTCACTGATGCTGCCGCGCTCTGATATCGAGTGGCTGGACGCATCTGACACCCTGGCCGAGGCCATCGACAAGGCTGGGCAAACCGGGCATTCGTGGTACCCGGTTTGCCGTGGCGGCCTGGACGATGTGGTGGGCGTGGTCAATGTAGCCAAGCTGCTGGCTATGCGTGGGCAAACTCTATCTGCTGCGCCTGCGGCTACTGAGCGCATTGGTGTGTATGCCGTGCCGGCAGTGTTTGTGCCGGAAACCCTTACCGGGATGGAGCTGCTTGAGCAGTTGCGGGCCAGGTCTACGCGCATCGTGTTGGTGGTCGATGAATACGGCGTGGTGCAGGGCCTGATGACGCCCATGGACATGCTGGAAGCCATCACCGGCGAGCTGCAGCCCGGCGCGCAGGTTGATGCCTGGGCCACCCGGCGTGATGATGGTAGCTGGCTGATTGACGGCGTGATGCCGGTGGCAGAATTCAAGGCCCGGCTTGACATCAAAGAGCTTCCTGAAGAAAGTCGGGGCCGCTACAATACCGTGGCCGGCTTGCTGCAAAGCGTGTCAGGCCGCTTACTACAAACGGGCGAGCGCGTGGAGTGCGCCGGCTGGGTTTTTGAAGTGCTTGACCTTGACGCTAAACGCATAGCCAAAGTGCTGGCCAGTTTTATCGGCAAGTAAGCTTCAAGTGAGCGTAGGCTAATTTTTTTTTGAACCACGCCTATTTCCATCAATGCAGGATAGATCGCCTGAAAGTCTGAATTCTTGAACACCGCTCAGTTTCCTGCTAACAAACCGGTTCCGCAGCACATTGCCATCATCATGGATGGCAATCGGCGTTGGGCCAAGCAGTTTGGTTTGCCAGTGGCACTCGGCCATGCCGATGGGGCCCGACGCGTGCGCGGCATCGTGCAGGCCTGCGCGGAGCGCGGCGTGCGCTACCTCACCCTGTTTGCCTTCAGTACCGAAAACTGGCAACGCCCGCAGGACGAAGTCTCCGGCCTGATGGGCTTGCTGGCGTTCTACCTGAAAAAAGAAGTGAGCGACATGAACACCAAAGGCGTGCGCCTGAAGGTGGTTGGCGACACTTCACAATTTGATACCCGCATTCAGGGCCTGATCCGCAACGCCCAGGAAAAGACCGCGCACAATGACGCCATCACCCTGACCATCGCCGTCAACTATGGCGGGCGTTGGGATGTTCTTCAGGCCGTCAAGTCGTGGCAGGCAGTCCACCCCGGCGAGTCCGTAGCCACACTGTGTGAGGCCAGCCTGAACGCCCACCTCGGCCTGTCCTACGCGCCCGACCCCGACTTGCTGATCCGCACCGGCGGCGAGTCGCGCATCAGTAACTTCATGTTGTGGCAGATGGCCTATACCGAGCTCTTCTTTACCGACGTGTTGTGGCCCAGTTTTACGCCCGAAGTACTTGACGCTGCCATTGCCTGGTATGGCGCGCGGGATCGTCGTTTTGGTGGCGCCAGCACGCTCGCTGTCGCCAAAGTTTAAATTTTGTTATGTCATTGCCCCAATCACTTATGCTGAACCCAAATAATCCATTAGCCCCGTCATGCCTGCGCCCTTCCCGTCATTCCCGCGTGCCTGCCCTCGCGAAGGCGGGGGGCGGGAATCCAGGGGGCCCGGAAGGCATGGATCCCCGGGACAAGCCCGAGGATGACGCAATGCGGTCCGGGGATGACAGCGGGAATGACGGGTTTTCGTCTAATGGACAATCTGGGTTGAAATCATTTTCAAAGTCACTTTGCCTGCGCGCGGTGCTGGCTACGCTGAGCGTGTCACTGAGCGTCGGCTTGCAGGCCCAGACAGCCGCGCCGGCCGCCGCACCTGATGCAGCGGTAACAGCGGCCCCCGCAACGCTTGCAATAGCGCGCGCTGCCGCCCTGCAACAAGCCATCCAGCAACAGGCCGCCACGCCAGAAGCCGTCAAACTCGGTGCCGATACCACCGGCCCTGACGCTGCGCGGGCTCGTCCACCGGCTCGCGTCGCCGTGCCCAGCCAGTTTCAGCGTTTTGTACAGGAAAGCACGGGCCGCTTGCTGCCGATGTATGGTCGCGACTTGTTTGAGGCGCCGCAAGCCTACGCCGCAGACCACGCCCTGCCCGCCCCTGATAACTACCTGTTGGGCCCAGGCGATGAGGTTCAACTCAAGGTATGGGGCCCGGTTGACTTCAACTCCAGCCTGACGATTGACCGCAATGGCCAAGTGAATCTGCCCAAGGTGGGTGTGGTCACGCTGGCCGGCGTGGCGGTGCGTGATCTTGACAAAACCTTGCAGGGTCATTTGGGCAAAGTCTTCACCAACTTTCGTGCCAGCGCCACCTTAGGGCGCTTGCGCGGTATCCAGGTTTATGTGGTTGGCCAAGCGCTGCAGCCGGGCACTTTCCACCTGTCCAGTCTCAGCACCCTGGTGAATGCGCTGTTTGCCAGCGGCGGCCCGAATGCCAATGGCTCGATGCGCAACATTCAACTCAAGCGTGCTGGCAAAACCGTTACCACGCTCGACCTGTATGACTTTATTGCGCGTGGTGATAAAACCCGTGATCTGCCCTTGCTGTCGGGTGACGTCATCGTGATCCCACCCGTGGGTCCACGCGTTGCCGTCACCGGCGCCTTGGACAACGCTGCCATATATGAATTAAAGGACAGCGCTTCCGTTACCACCATCGCCGACATCCTGAGCCTGAGCGGCGGACTTTCTGCCCTGGCCAGCACCCGCAAAGCACTGATTGAGCGCATCGCCCCTGAAAAGAACCCGCCGCGCCAAGTGCAAGACCTGGCTCTGGATGCCGAAGGCCTCAAGCAGCCGCTGCGCGATGGCGACGTGCTCACCCTGCTAGGTATCAGCCCGGCCTTTGCCAACGCCGTCACCCTGCAAGGCACCGTGGCGACGCCGCTGCGCTACCGCTGGTTTGAGGGCATGAAAATCCTCGACCTGATCCCCGAGCGCGATGCCTTGATCACGTCTGACTATTACAAGCGCAAGAACCTGCTGGTGCAAAACGATGACGCCACCAAAGCGGCCGGTGGCAACATCACCAACCGGGTGCGTGGCATCGCCGACCAGATCAACTGGGAATATGCCGTCATCGAGCGGATGGACCGCAGCAAGCTCAGCACCGAACTCATCCCTTTCAACCTGGGTAAAGCCGTGCTGCAACGTGACCCCGCACACAACCTGACGTTGCAAGCCGGTGACGTGGTCACCATCCTGAGCCAACACGACCTGCGCCTGCCGCAAGAACGCCAGACCCGCCTGGTGCGTGTGGAAGGTGAGGTCGGCGCTCCCGGCGTTTACCAGGCGGCTGCTGGCGAAACCCTGCCCCAACTGATCCAGCGCATTGGCGGTCTGACGCCGCAGGCCTATGTGTTTGGCACCGAGTTCAACCGCGAATCGGTGCGCACCAGCCAGCAAGAAAACCTTGATGCCCTGATCCGTCGGCTGGAGACCCAGTCTCAGGCCCAGACCGGCAGTCTTGTTGTCAACCGGGGTGCCGACGCGGCCCAAGCCCAACTGCTGCAACAGCAACAGCAGACCCAACTCAAAAGCCAGATTGAACGGCTCAAGACCCTCAAAAGCAACGGCCGCATCGCGCTGGAGCTTGATCCACAAGGCCAAACCCTGGCGGCCTTACCCACCCTACCGCTTGAGGACGGCGACCGCATCCTCATCCCCGCCGTGCCGGGCTTTGTGTCGGCGTTTGGCTCGGTCAACAACGAAAACGTGTTCATCTACAAGTCCGGCAAGACCGTGGGCGACATCCTCAAGTCCGCCGGCCTGACCGAAGACGCTGAACCCGACCAGACCTTTGTGCTGCGCGCCGATGGCAGCATCATTGCGCGGAGTGACCGCGGTGGCCTGTTTGGTGGCGGCCTGTTTGGCGGTGGCCTTGAATCCCTCCAGCTCATGCCTGGCGACACGGTGGTGGTGCCGGCGCAGATTGACCGCGAAAGCCGCTACAACTTCATCATCCGTGCAGCCAAAGACTGGACCAGCATCCTCGCCAACTTCGGCCTGGGCGCTGCCGCCTTCATAACCCTGCGCCGCTGAAGCACGCCATGACTGAACTAAATCAAGCAGCGCTTGGCGCGCAAACAGCGGCCGAAGGCGACGACGAAATCAGCCTGCTCGACCTGCTGCAGGTGGTGGCCGACAACCTGCGCCTGCTCATCCTGGGCCCGCTGGTAGCCGGCCTGCTGGCCTTGGGCATCAGCTTTGCCATCACCCCGACCTTTACCGCGACTACCAAATTTTTGCCGCCGCAGCAGCAGCAAAGCAGCGCTGCCGCCATGCTGCAGTCGCTGGGTGCCTTGGGCGGCTTGGCAGGCGCTGCCACTGGCCTGAAAAATCCGGCTGATCAGTATCTGGCCTTTATGCAAAGCCGCAGCGTACAAGACGCGCTGATAGACCGTTTTAAATTGCTGGATCGCTACGAAGAGAAATTTAAGCAAGATGCCCGTTTAGCACTGAAGGCTAACGCCCGTGCCAGCAGCGGCAAAGATGGGCTCATCACGGTTGAGGTCGACGACAAAGATCCGGCGTTTGCGGCCCAACTGGCGAACGCGCATGTCGAAGAACTGCAAAAACTGCTCAGCCGCATAGCCGTGACCGAGGCGCAGCAGCGCCGCGTGTTCTTCGAGAAGCAATTGCTGAGCACCAAAGACAAGCTGGTCAAAGCCGAGCAAATCCTCAAAGGCAGTGGTGTCAGCAGCAGTGTGCTCAAGGCCGACCCGAAGGCTGCTGTCGAGGGGTTGGCCAGACTCAAGGCGGGTATTGCCGCGCAGGAAGTCAAGCTCGGTAGCATGCGCGGTTACCTGACCGAGAGCGCCCCTGACTTCAAGCAAGCTCAAACCGAGCTCGCCGCCCTGCGCGCCCAGGTGGCACGGTCTGAGAAGGAAGAACCGGCCGTTACGGGTGGCGAAAGTGACTACATCGCCAAGTACCGTGAGTTCAAATATTACGAAACCTTGTTCGAATTATTTGCCAAGCAATTTGAGATTGCCCGTATCGACGAAAGCCGCGAGGGCGCCGTCATCCAAGTGCTGGACGTAGCCCAAGCACCCGAGCGCAAGAGCAAACCCAAGAAAGCCATGATCGCCGCCATCACCACCCTGGCCGTGGGCTTTGCGCTGCTGCTGTTTATCTTTGTGCGCAGTGCCCTGCGGGGTGCCGCGCAAAACCCGGAATCTACAGAGAAACTGGCCCAGCTCCGCCGTGCATGGTCCAGGGCCATCGGACGCACCAGTCGCAGTTGAATTTTTTCAGCACCAACGCATGACTAACGAACCAGAGAATCCCGCGTCCGAGAGGCCGTGGTATCTGGTCTACACCAAGCCGCGCCAGGAGCAGGTCGCTCTGGTGAATCTGCAACTGCAAGGCTATTCGGCTTACCTGCCGCTCTACAAGGTCATGCCCAAGGCCACCCGTAACGAGGCCGGCGCCGTGCCCGGCTTTGAGCCGATGTTTCCCCGTTATGCGTTCTTTCGTCCGGGTGATCCGCGTCAGTCCATCGCTGGGGCGCGCTCAACCCGCGGTGTCAATTCCATTGTCTCGTTTGGCTTCGTGCCTGCCACGCTGCAGACCGCCACGCTGGACGCGATCCGCGTCTGTGAGCAAGAGCGGAATCAGGTTGGCATCGTTGCCCTCAGCCCGTTTCAACCCGGGCGCCTGGTGCGCCTGCGTGCCGCTGGTTTGCAAGGGCTGCAGGGCCTGGTGCAATCGGTTTCAGCCAAGCGCATCACCCTGCTGCTTGAGATTCTGGGGCAGCAAAAGCTGGTGGCCGTGGAGCACCACCAAATCGAGTTGGTCTAGGACAATTGGACTCTAACCCCAATAACCCACTGGATCCCCGCATGCGCGAGGATGACGCAAAAGAGTGTCGTCATTCCCGCGCAGGCGGGAATCCAGGGGCCCCCCTTCCGTCATTCCCGCCCCTTCCGTCATTCCCGCGAAGGCGGGAATCCAGGGGGCCCCCGAACCGACTGGATCCCCGGGACAAGCCCGAGGATGACGCAATGCGGCCCGAGGATGACGATGAAAGAATTAGACTCCGACCCCAATTACCCAGTAAGATGTATCCCTTGAATTATTCCTATGGGAGATAGGTATGGAAGCTGTGAATGTTAGTGGCCTGAAAAACAACCCCAGTGAGGCGCTTCGCATGGCGCACCGGGATGTGGTGGTGGTTATGAATCGCGATCGACCCGATGCCCTGATGATCGGCATAGAGGCGGCGGGTGTACTCGATGCCAGTGGGGTGAGACCGGCTTTTGCTACGGCGTTGTTCCGTGACGGGCATTTGTCTCTGGTGCGCTCTGCCAAGCTGGCAGCCATGCCAGTGGCACAGTTTGCCGCGCATGTGTCGCGCTTGGGGATACCGGTGGTGCGACTCGATGAGCAAGAGGCGATGCGCGACATGGACACGCTGGAAGAATGGCTGGCTTCGTCCTGACCGACGCAAGCCCGCTCATCGGGCTGGCGCAGGTGGATGGCCTAGCTTGGCTGCACGCTTTGTTTGGCAGCGTTTGGATGCCACCCGAGGTGCGTGCTGAAGTGGTTTCAAACAGGGGTTTTGCGGGCGAACGGGCGATTCTCGATGCTGAAGTTGCCGGGTGGCTAAAGGTCACCGAAGCTGCGCCCCTGGTACCTGAATTACCCGATTTGGATGAGGGCGAGGCTGCCTGTATCCGCATCGCGCTGGCGCATGGTGGCCCGGCTCTTTTGTTGATCGATGAGCGTGCTGGCCGTGCCGTGGCGCAAGAGCGTGTTCTGCGGGTGGCCGGTACAGCTGCCGTGATTGGCATGGCAAAGTCGCGCGGTCTGGTTGTGTCAGCACGGGATATTTTTGAGCGCTTGCATCAGTCAGACTTTCGTATCTCGGCCCAAGTCATTGCCACAGTGCTGCGGCGGGTGGGTGAGTGACGACTGCAGAAGGCATGGATCCCCGGGACAAGCCCGAGGATGACGACTGTGGGCCATGGATCCCCGCATGCGCGAGGATGACGACACTGCCCTTTCCGTCATTCCCGCCCCTTCCGTCATTCCCGCGCAGGCGGGAATCCAGGGGGCCCCGAACCGACTGGATCCCCGGGACAAGCCCGAGGATGACGACACTGCCCTTCCCGTCATTCCCGCGCAGGCGGGAATCCAGGGGGCCCCGAACCGACTGGATCCCCGGGACAAGCCCGAGGATGACGCAATGCAAGACGGCCTGACGCTCGCCTACAAAGATTTTCTAAATAACCAAACATGATGGGTTAAAATCGCACTATGGCAAGCATTCGATCAAGGCAACTTCGGTTGGTTGTCTATCCAAATGACCACCCGCCACCCCACACTCATGTCATGACTAATTCAACCATTCCCCAATGGGTCAAAACCGAGTTGACCAGAGTGGACGACGCCTTGGCTCGTGGTCAGCTTGAACAGACTTCGCGCTTGCGCGCAATTTCAGCGCGCTTTGATGCGCGCAAAAAACTGATTGTCATTGAACTTGAAAATGGCTCGTCATTCGCATTCCCGCCTCACCTGGCACAGGGTTTGACCGATGCGCGAACTGCAGATTTGGCACAGATTGAAATTTCCCCCCTGGGCACAGGCCTGCATTGGCCGCGCTTGGACGCTGACCTGACCGTCGAGGGTTTGCTGGCAGGTGTTTTTGGTAGTCGCAGCTGGATGCGCACGCATGCCGCCAGAGCCGGCCGCGCAAAGTCACCGGCAAAGGCCCTCGCGGCAAGGGCCAATGGTGCAAAAGGGGGGCGGCCCCGCAAGACTCCGGCGTCACCAGCCATTGCGTAATCCGCCAACCCATTCACCGATATCTTTGTGGTCACAAACTGTGACCACCTACAAAAGCAACAACCTCCGATCATCATGATCACCCCCAAAGCCACCATCAAAGGCGCCCTTCTCGTCATTCCCGCCCCTTCCGTCATTCCCGCGAAGGCGGGAATCCAGGGACCCCGGCACCCACTGGATCCCCGCATACGCGAGGATGACGCAATGCGGGCCATGGATCCCCGGGACAAGCCCGAGGATGACGCAAGGCGTTGCCCTGTCTGGCCCTAAAATACGACCATGCGCCTGACACCCCGGCAAATCGACCTGATCAAAGTTGCAGCCCATCGTGCTTTGGGCGTGCGCAGCCGCATTTGGCTGTTTGGTTCGCGTGCTGACGACATGCGACGCGGCGGAGATATTGACCTGCTGGTTGAAACTGATGCCGAGCTGCCAAACAGGGCGCAAGCTATTTGCAAAATTTATGCGGCCATCATCATGGCGCTAGGCGAGCGCAAGGTGGACGTGCTGCTCAAGGATGGTCGTACCCCCGACGCCCCCATTTTTGAGAACGCCAAACGCACGGGGGTATTGTTGTGAGCCTGCGTTATTTGCCTGAGCATGCCGAGGCCGCCTTACTGGCGCTCGAACTGGCGGAAAAAGAAGCGTCCTATCTGGCGTATACCCAGCGCACGCTGTTCAGTCTGCCGATCGACCTCGCATGGGTGCAAGAACTCAAGAACCGCCAAGACCTGGCCGAAAAGATAGATGCCTTTGTCTCGCGTTTTGCAAGGCTGCAAGACCACATCGGTGAAAAACTGATTCCCCGTTTTGCAAGCCTCCTTGGCGAATCTCCGAAAACGTTTCTGGACATACTTTCTTACGCTGAGCGCATGGAATGGGTCAAAGCGGCAGAGGAATTTATCGGTGCCCGCAAGTTGCGAAACCTGTTGGTGCATGAATACATGAACAACGCGCAATTATTTCTTGATGCCCTGCTATCCGCAGACCGTGCCACGCATCAACTGATAGGCATTGTGAGCCGCATGAGGCAACAGGCACAGTCCGTCAACTTGCTCCTCAGTTGAACTGTTGGGCGACGGCAGCCAGTGGGGCATGAACCTGAAAACAATTGGACTCTGACCCCAATTACCTTCAGATTCGAGTTGCCGTGCATCTATACGCCCGCCATGTAGCGATCACGCTGCGCGGCTGACATTTTGGCGATGGCCGCCTCTTGGGTGTCGCCCGTCAAACGGTCCACATCGCTGAACTCATTGCCATCCACATCGCCCGGACCATCACTGCCCGGCACCTGGGCTGCGATTGCCGGGTCTGCGCCTTCATCATCTTCATCATCTTCGTCGTCCTCATTCGGCCCGTTTTCGCTGCCGGTGTCAATGGCCACGATAGCGGCTTTTTCCTCCGGGGATTGCTCCTCCTGAATGGAGGCGCGCTCCTCCTCGGTCATGGTTGCCAAAATATGCGGGTCAAAGTCTTGTGCCATTTCACACTCCTGCGTGGGTTGTTGAAGCTGGCAATGCTGCCATCCTTGCCACGAAACTAAGAGTCGCTGCCTGACAGCACTAGCTTTTATTTAACAAGTTTTTGTCGGGAATAGCCTTTTTCAGGGCGCTCCCGGGTTACAGTAGTTCGTTTTCGAACATAGTTTGAATTCTGTGCTGATGCGCCATCCGCACTGCGGTAGCCCGCCCGCTCATCTCTACACTCCCAGGCCCCTCCAATGACAAGCCACCTTAGCGACCGACAAGAAGACCACTACTTCAGGATCATGAAGCTGCTGCAAGACAAGCCCGACATGACGCAGCGCGAGCTGGCAGATAAGGTCGGTAGCAGCCTGGGTGGCCTGAATTACTGCTTGAGAGCCTTGATCGACAAAGGCTGGATCAAGATGCACAACTTCAGCCAGAGCAAAAACAAGTTCGGCTATGCCTATCTGCTCACCCCCGTCGGGCTGGCTGAAAAAACCTTGATCACAGCCCGCTTTCTGAAAAGAAAGATGCGCGAGTATGAAGCGTTGAAGGTAGAGATTACCGCGATGAAAGTCGAAGTGGCGCAAACCAACAAACCGACAACACCTCACAACAGCCATGAACCCAAATAATCCATTAGCCCAGTCATTCCAGCCCCTTTCCGTCATTCCCGCCCCTTCCGTCATTCCCGCGAAGGCGGGAATCCAGTGTCCCCGAACCCACTGGATCCCCGCATGCGCGAGGATGACGAGAAAGAGTGCCGTCATTCCCGCGAAGGCGGGAATCCAGGGACCCCCGGAAGCCATGGATCCCCGGGACAAGCCCGAGGATGACGCAATGCGGGCCGAGGATGACGACTGGGGGCCGCACGGCAGAAACGTCTCGTAGGTCGGATTAGCACAGCGTAATCCGACATCTGCATAACCAAGTCAAAGACCCCATGCCCGCTACCGTGAGTCGGGCGGTGAAACAGGCGGAAAAGAATACCTTTAACATATTCTATAAATATCTATTATACTCTCAATAGGTATCTAGAAAGGAGTGATGACTATGACCAAAGAAGTGCAAATGTCGATCAAGATGGAGCCTGAATTGCGCGATCAATTCATGGCGGTAGCGGCCACTATGCACAGGCCGGCGGCGCAGATTGTGCGTGACCTGATGCGTTCCTACATCCAACGCCAGGAAACGCCGAATACTGAAACCATTGCAGCTATTGAAGCCGTGGAGCGCGGGGAAATGAATACCTATGCGAGTGCGGATGACTTTTACCGGAAGATGGGTATTTGATGCAGTCGCGCACGCTGCACACAGCAAACAAGTTTGAGAAGGAAGTCGAACTTGCAAAACGCCGGGGCAAGGACATGGCGAAGCTACGCGCCGTTATCGACCTTCTGATAACGCGCCAGCCTTTGCCGCGCGAAGCGTGTGACCATCCCCTCAAGGGCCAGTGGAAAGGCTATCGCGACTTGCATATTGAGCCAGATTGGTTGTTGATCTACAAAGTCGATGATGCCAGCTTGTGGCTTTATCGCACCGGAACACATGCGGATGTTTTTGGGACTTAATTCGGGCTCCGTCCCCATTGTTTTCGTCATCCCCGCGCCCTTTCCGTCATTCCCGCCCCTTCCCGTCATTCCCGCGAAGGCGGGAATCCAGTGTCCCCTTGCCCCATGAACCTTGCCCCTTGAACCGTAAAACATGAACCTAATCACCCCCGTCATCCTCTGCGGTGGCTCCGGCACCCGGCTTTGGCCTTTGTCACGCGACCCCGGCCGACCAAACGGTAACAGACACAGCGGCCTTCACCACTGCGCTGCAATCCGCCATTCGTGCGGCATCCGATGCTCCCTTTGTTCGCCCAGACAAAACAGTATTCGCCGCCATCCCCAGCGAATCGATTGACTACGCCGTGATGGAAAAATGCCCCGGCTCCAACTTTCCCATCCAGATGGTGGCGCTTAACGCCGGCTGGAACGACCTGGGTGCCTGGGACGCCGTGCTGGTGGCAGACCGTAGCCAAAGCCAAAACGTTAAGAAGATCGTTGGCATGCTGGAGACGCAGCAACGCGCAGAGCTCAGCCTACATCGCAAGGTGCACCGCCTGAAAAACCCAGGCAGCATTCCGCTGGAAATTATCGAAGTCCAGTCGGGCAGCTATCTGGGTGAAGACGACATTGTGCGATTTGAAGACACTTACGGGCGGACCAAGCCTGACCGCTCCTCACAATGACAGTCGAAGTGGGCACCCTTCCCGTCATTCCCGCCGCTTGCCGTCATTCCCGCGAAGGCGGGAATCCAGGGGCCCCGGCACCCACTGGATCCCCGGGACAAGCCCGAGGATGACGAGAAAGAGTGCCGTCATTCCTGCCCCTTTCCGTCATTCCCGCGCAGGCGGGAATCCAGTGCCAAAAATGCCAAGCAACTCAAATTACACCCTTCCCTATCCGCCAAAGACGCTGCGGGCAAAAGTTTTGCAGAAGCAGCAGTTTTCGAGTGGTACCTAAATTGACAAAAAAAATTCTTCTGATTTTTGGCACGCGTCCCGAAGCGATCAAGATGGCGCCACTGGTCAAGACACTACAGGCGCATGCAGCGTTTGAGGTCAAGGTATGCGTGACCGCCCAGCACCGACACATGCTGGACCAGGTACTTCAACTCTTCGACATCCAGCCCGATTTCGACCTGAACCTCATGCGGCCCGGGCAAGACCTCTCCGACATCACCAGTGGCGTCTTGCTCGGGCTCAAACCCGTTCTGGCCCAATGGCGCCCCGACGCCGTGCTGGTGCATGGCGACACTTCCACCACCTTTGCCGCGTCATTGGCCGCGTTTTACCAGCGCATTCCCGTGGGGCATGTGGAAGCGGGCTTGCGCACCGGCAACCTTTACTCCCCCTGGCCTGAGGAAGCCAATCGCAAACTCACCAGCGTGCTGGCGCATTGGCACTTTGCTCCCACCGCTACTTCGCGCAGCAATTTATTGAAGGAAGGCGTCCACTCCAGCGCAATCCATGTCACCGGCAACACGGTGATTGACGCGTTGCTGCAAGTGCGTGAAAAAATCGTCAACAGCCCCCAACTGCGGCAACAGTTTGCTCAGGATTTCAGCTTTCTTGACCCACCCAAACGCCTGGTCCTGGTCACGGGTCACCGTCGTGAAAATTTTGGGGACGGCTTTGAGCGCATTTGCCAAGCGCTGGCCCGCATTGCGAAAAACCATGCCGACGTGCAGGTGGTGTACCCCGTGCACCTCAACCCCCAGGTACAAGAGCCCGTCAGACGGTTACTGGGCGACATCGGTAACATTCATCTGATTGAGCCGCTGGACTACCTGCCTTTTGTGTACCTGATGGACAAAAGCACGCTCATCCTCACCGACTCCGGGGGTATCCAGGAAGAAGCGCCGTCGCTGGGTAAACCGGTTCTGGTCATGCGCGACACCACCGAGCGCCCCGAGGCGGTGGAAGCGGGCACCGTCAAACTGGTGGGCACCGATGTGGAAAAAATCGTCACCGAGGCCAGCACTCTGCTCACTGATGCGCAGGCCTATCAAGCCATGGCCTTTGCCCACAATCCCTATGGCGACGGCCAAGCCTGCCAGCGTATAGCACAGGCCCTGCTCGTCGAATAACAATCTTCCGTTGATACTTCAGCCCATGAATTTCAAAACTATTTCCATCATTGGCCTTGGCTACATTGGGCTACCTACCGCCGCTGTATTTGCGTCCAGAAAAATCAAGGTTATTGGCGTGGATGTGAATCAGAAGACCGTAGACACCATCAACCGCGGGCAGATTCACATTGTCGAGCCCGACCTGGACATGGTGGTGCATGCCGCCGTAACCGAGGGCTACCTGCGCGCCACTACCCAGCCAGAACCGGCGGACGTATTCCTGGTCGCGGTGCCCACCCCCTTCAAGGGCGATCACGAACCTGACCTCGCGTACATTGAAGCGGCCAGCAAATCGATTGCGCCAGTGTTAAAAAAGGGCGACTTGGTCATCCTTGAGTCCACTTCGCCCGTGGGGGCTACGGAGAAAATGGCAGCGTGGCTGGCTGAAAGCCGCCCAGACCTCACCTTTCCCCAAAGCCACGGGGAAGATTCCGACATACGCGTAGCCCACTGTCCCGAACGTGTGCTGCCCGGACAAGTGCTACGCGAACTGGTTCAAAACGACCGCGTCATTGGCGGCATGACGCCCAAATGCTCCGCTGCCGCTGCCGCACTCTACAAAATCTTTGTGAAGGGTGAGTGCGTTATCACCGACGTCCGCACCGCCGAAATGTGCAAGCTGACCGAAAACAGCTTTCGCGATGTCAACATTGCCTTTGCCAATGAGCTGTCCATCATCTGCGACAAGCTGGGCATCAACGTGTGGGAACTGATCAAGTTGGCCAACCGCCACCCGCGCGTCAACATCCTGCAGCCTGGCCCTGGTGTTGGTGGGCACTGCATCGCGGTGGACCCGTGGTTTATTGTCAGCGCTGCTCCCGAAGAAGCCCGGCTGATCCGTACAGCCCGCGAAGTGAACGACAGCAAACCCGAATGGGTGCTCGATAAGGTGAAACTCGCCGTAGAAGAGTATTTGCAATCAAACCCGGAAAAAACTGCGAAGGACGTGACCATTGCATGCTTTGGTTTGGCCTTCAAGCCCGACATTGACGATTTGCGGGAAAGTCCAGCCATGGCGATTGCTCACTCGCTGAGTCATTTACACCCTGGCAAGCTGTTGATTGTTGAACCTCATATTGCTTGTATCCCTGGCCCGCTAAAAGAGCATTCGCAGTTGGTTTCAGTTTCAGAAGCGCAATCAAGCGCACAGATTGCGGTATTTTTGGTTGGGCACAAAGTATTCAAAGATCAACCAGATGCGTGGCAAGGCAAGAAAACCATTGATGCATGCGGACTTGGGTGCGCTTGACCTTTGAGGAATACACATGAAACTCGGCTACATCTGCACTAACTTCAACAACAGTCACTTCACGAAAGACGCGGTTCGTTCCTTGATTGAAAGTGCTAGTGATCAGCATCAAGTGCACGTTGTGGTTGTTGACAATCAGTCATCGAGCGAGCAACGGGATGTTTTACAAATAATTGCGGAAGAATATCCTTGCGTCGAATTGCTCCTGAATAATGAAAACGTCGGCTACTTTCCTGGGCTTAACTGTGGCATTCGTCACATGCGTGAACACCATCCTGAGGTTAAGCATTTCGTTATAGGGAATAACGACCTGATCTTTCCTTCTGATTTTTGCGATAAGGTCCAGAAACAAATAAAATTGCTAGGCGTGCATCCGGTTGTGTCGCCGGACATCATCACGCTAGATGGGGTAAGCCAGAATCCGCACGTCATTAAGTCCATTAGCAAAATGCGCGAGATTGTCTATGACATGTATTACTCGAACTACTTGCTTGCTCAGGTGATTCTCTGGGTTGCCAGAATTTCACGTTTTTTTAGTGACCGTCGAGACGAACTCCAGCATCATACAGCTCGGCCTATATACCAAGGTCATGGCTCGTGTTATCTAATTGGACCTAAGTTTTTTCAGTATTTTGAAGAGCTTTGGGCCCCCACTTTTTTGATGGGGGAGGAGTATTTCTTGAGTAAACAGTTGTCGGATAAGGGAATGCAGACATACTACGACCCCACAATAAAACTTACTCACTGTTGTCACGGCAGCTTGAGTAGCATCCCTAGCCGTAAGCTCTGGCAATTTGCCCGTGAAGCTCACAAGGAATATCGCAAGTACGTGAAGGTACTCGGATGAGTATCGGCCGCCATATACCATTAAACCAACCTTGAACGCTCACGTATGACTCCAATCATAAAGTCGGGCTCATTATTTGCGCGGCTGCTGTCCAACTCGGGATGGAATCTGCTGGGCCAGGGCGCCGGATTACTCGTGGCCATCTTCGCCATTCCGGTCCTGCTGACAAACCTTGGGCCATCAGCATTCGGTCTCTTAACGATTTTTCTGGCCTTGATCGGCTATTCCGGCCTGCTCGACCTCGGTATTGGGCGAGCTGTAACCGCCGAGGTCGCCAAATACACGCTTAGAAGTGATCGGACGACCATATCGAACAGCATAACCACCGCCATGGCTTTGGTTTTAATGCTGGCCACCCTGCTGTCGACGCTGCTGGTCTCGTTGTCCGCGCCAATCGCAGGCCTACTAGTTGGTGTAACCGGCGATTTACTCGACGAGAGCCGAAGCGCGGTGCTTGTCCTATCGCTGACGGTGCCGGTTGTCCTTCTGGCCAGTTGCGTTCGTGGTGCACTAGAAGGTCTACAGGAGTTCAAAGTCATCAGCAAGGTCATGATGCCGACGGGAATGTTGATGTTCGCGGTGCCGGCCACGTTGTCGATTGTGACTCCGTCGGTCACGCACATGATGTGGGCGCTTTTTTTGGTCCGCCTGCTTGCGTTGGCACTGCTCTATGCCGTCTGCAAAAAACGAATCGGCAGCCTGCGTCCACGACTGCCGTCGGGTTCCGAAGCTCGTTCACTCCTGAGGGCTGGCGGCTGGATGACGGTGAGCAATGTGGTCAGCCCAATCATGACCAATCTCGATCGGCTGTTCATCAGCGCCCAGATATCCCCTGCAGCTGCTGCCCTGTACGTAATGCCCTACGAGCTGGCTACAAAGACGCTCCTTCCCGCAGGCTCGATCGCCAATGCCATCTTCCCTGTGTTTGCCGCGCACTCGAAGGCGGGCGCGTCGACCAGTGAGCGAAAGCGCTTCTTTTGGCGGGCGACGCTCCTGACTGCGGCTGTGGCGCTAGTGCCGTCGTTGGTTTTGTTCGTGTTCGCTCAGGATATTTTGACGGCGTGGATCTCGATAGAGTTTGCCCAAGGCGTTAGCACCGACATCCTTCGTCTGCTGGCAATCGGCATTGTGGCCAACGGGGCCGCATATATTCCTTTCGCGTTCATCCAAGGCATCGGCCGTGCCGACGTCACGGCCAAGTTTCACCTCGCCGAACTGGCCATTTTCATCCCGACGCTCCTGTATGCACTGCAGGCCTTTGGCGTGCTCGGCGCGGCTATGGTCTGGGTGGGGCGCGCTGTCATTGACACCACGCTACTATTCGCCTACGCGTCACGAAGGTTGTAGTAGAGCCATGATCGTCTACTACTTTGTCCTCGTACTACTACCATTGGCCTTGGTAACCAACTTGGCTCGCAGCCGCGACGCCAGTAGGGTAATGCTGGCGATCACAGCTTTGGCGACGATTATGATATCTGGCATGCGTTGGGCATCTGACGTGGACCATATCGATTACGCCGATATGTTCACCGAAACCCCAAATCTAGCGAACTTCAATCCAGAATCCATCCGGGATCTTCACGGCGAGGTGGGCTACCTGCTGCTTTCTGCGATTTTCAAGTCGCTGGGACTGAACTTCGTGACGCTGTCGTTCGCCTGTGCTGCGTTTTCGGTTGGCATCAAAGCGTTCGTTTCCAGTCGATTCTCACGCAGCGCAAGTCTCGCATTCTGCTTGTACCTCTGCGTGCACTTCATCACGATTGAGTTCATCCAGATCCGCTGGGCGGTCGCTTCTGCGCTCATCATGCTGGCGATCCACTACCAGTACCATCGTAAACTCGTCGTGGCGGCTGCATTGCTAGTGTTGGCAGTGGGCTTTCACTACTTCTCCGTCCTGTTCGTTTTTGTGTGCGTGCTGGCCGAAGTTCGCAAAGAAACGATCTACTATTTAGTGGTTGTGTCGGCTTCACTCGTCGGCCTAATTTTGGCAGTCGAGGGTTTCGTGTACACCGAGGTGAACGAAAGCGAGCTGTACGTCATCAAACGATTGTTCAGTTACATAAGCGATCCGCTCTCCAATGTGGGCTTGCTGTCATACGCCAAGATTGCGCTGTTCCCTTTCGTCTACTTCGTTCTCACAAAGCTCTACCCCGCTCTCGCGGTGGAGCCTGTAACGATGTTCCTGCGGCGTATCGCCTTCGCAAGCATCGCAGCCACTCTGCTGGTTTCCTTCATACCTCTGATGCACTTTCGCGCGGTGGTCCTCGCTGATATTTTCTCGCTGCTTTTACTGCTACGAATGCTAGATCGATGCGGCAATCAGGTCATACGCGTCGCGATCCTGTCGGCGTTCAGCACCCTGTATTCAGTCTGGTATGTGATCGACATCGCCAATTACATTGACGCCGGTCGGCTTTACGTGTACCGCACTTGGTTACAGATGTTCATCTGAGGAATCGACGTGCACGCAAAACAGTCCACACCCACCGTAGCGATTCTTCTATCGACATACAACGGGCAACGATTTATCGCCGAGCAACTTGACTCGATCCTAGCGCAAGATTACACGGATATCACGATCCGGGTCAGGGACGACGGTTCAACGGACGGCACGATTGATGTCGTGCAGGCTTATGCAAAGCGCGATCCACGCATAACGTTCACGCTAGGAAGTAACTTGGGCTGTGTCGGTTCGTTCTTCAACTTGTTGTGCATGGCCGATGCAGACATAGTCATGCTCTGCGATCAAGACGACATCTGGCTGCCGAAGAAGGTCACCAACGCAGTGACGACGCTCGTTGCGGCTGGGTTGCAGCGGCCAATCTTGTATCACACCGATCTAGTGGTCGTCGACGAGCGGTGCGTGACACTCGCGGGCTCGTTCATGGCTCAGCAAGGCCTGCTGATGCCACAAGCCCACTCGTTAGAGGTACTGGCCATCCAGAATTGTGTCGTCGGATGCACGGTCGCAATGACAGCCGAGTTCGTGCACTGTGCTAGGCTGTCGGGCGAGATAGTCAGTGCGGCGGCCATGCATGACTGGTGGCTGGCGATCCTTGCCTGCTGCAAGGGCACCTTGATCTACTCCCCGCAGGCTGAGATTCTGTACCGGCAGCATGGCGCCAACGTGTCTGGAGCCACCCGAAATCCGCTGTTGGAACGGATTAAGGCGCAGTTCTCGTCAGTCGGACTTGCACGGATCAATGCTTATCGGCGTAAGGTGTCGCGTCAGGCGCGCGAGTTCCTGACTCATTACGACTCAGAACTGAGCTCTAAGCAAAAGGAAGTTCTCACAAAAGTGGTCTATCTCGATCCTGAGCACGGTTTCATGCCCGTATTCCGAAGCCAGATATCCGGAATACGGTTCCAGAACGCATACATGAACCTTTCGCTCCTCTACACCGCTACGCTCACGTGGATCTCTAACATGTTTGGTAGCCGCCCCGACTGATGAATGGCATGATGTCGCCCTAAAGATGCTCCAACACTTCGTAACCAGCCCCCACACCCCAGACGGAAGCCCGCATACGCGGCCATCCACAAGATCACAAGGATAACTATGTACAACATCTGCAGTAACTGCGTCATGGACACCAGCGACCGCCAAATCGACTTCGATGATGATGGGGTCTGCGACCACTGCAATGGATTCAAGCGTGACGTGCTACCTAACTGGCATCCCAATGAGCATGGGAAGGCGATGTTTCGAGAGGTAGTGAGTCAAATTAAGACTTCCGGTAAGGGCAAGGAATTTGATTGCATTATCGGCATGAGCGGTGGTTTGGATAGTTCTTACCTGCTACATCTTGCGGTAACAGAGTTTAATCTGCGGCCTCTTGTGTTCCACGTTGATGGCGGTTGGAACACCGACCTTGCTGTTAACAATATACAGATGCTTGTTGATAAACTTGGACTTGATCTCTATACCGAAGTGATAAATTGGAAGGAAATGCAAGACTTCCAACTTGCCTTTTTCAAGTCTGGAGTTCCACATATTGATTTGCCACAAGATCATGCATTTGTAGCTACTCTTTATCATTTCGCCAATAAACATAACATTAAGTATATTGTTAATGGCGGTAATTATTCTACGGAATGTGTTCGTAATCCTCTGGAATGGTTATATTACGGCACCGACATGGCTCAAATTCGCGATATTCAAAAGCGTTTTGGAACAAGACCATTAAAAACTTATCCATTTAGCAATGTTTTATTTCATAAAGTTTATTTACGCTACATCAAAGGTGTTCGAGTCGTTAAACCACTCAATTACCTCCCTTATACAAAGGAACATGCAATTAAAGTATTGTCTGAGCAGTATGGTTGGCGTCCGTACCCACAAAAACATTTTGAGTCCCGTTTTACAAGATTTTATGAAGGTTACTGGTTGCCGACCCGCTTTGGATACGACACCCGGCGCGTGCAGTATTCCAGTCTGATTCTTACTGGGCAAATGACCCGGGAAGAAGCGCTTCTCAAGCTTGAGCAGCCGGCTTACGACCCGGCCACTATTGATGAGGATTTTGAATATATAGCAACAAAACTTGGCATCACGGTCGCTGAGCTGAGGCATTACCATCAGATGCCATTGAAAACATTTCGCGATTATAAAAACCAGCAGTGGCTGTTTAATCTGGGTGCGAAGGTGCTTAAGCTGCTCGGTGTTGAAAGAGCAATTAAACGATGATTGCAATCATTGATTACGGGTCGGGTAATATTGCAGCAGTTGCCAATATTTACAAGCAGCTCAAGATTCCATACGTGGTGACCGGTATGCCCGACGAGCTGCGTAAGGCGGATCGCTATATCCTGCCTGGCGTTGGGGCGTTTGATGCCACTATGCGCTATTTAAATGATTCCGGAATGATAGCCGTACTCAACGAGCAGATTATCGGGCAGGGGAAAAAAGTCATGGGTATCTGCGTGGGGATGCAGATCCTGGCAGAGTCCAGCGAGGAAGGTGAACTGGCCGGTTTGGGCTGGATTCCGGGCCGGGTACGGAAAATTGATGCCAGCCTTCTGTCTAGCAGTTCGAAGCTCCCGCATATGGGCTGGAACTCTATAACCCCGAAGGGTAATGCCCGCTTGTTTGAAGGCGTGGATGTTGAGCACGGCTTCTATTTTTTGCACAACTATTACTTTGACGCTACAGATGCGAACGATGTGTCGGCCACGGTGCAGTACGGTATGGAAATGCCTTGCGCAGTTGCACGAGCTAACGTATTTGGCATGCAGTTTCACCCAGAAAAGAGCCATTCCAACGGGATGGCTGTGTTTCGGAACTTTGCGGAGATATGAATATGCTGCGGTCCCGGATTATTCCTTGTTTGCTCCTGAGCGACGGTGGACTGGTGAAGACACGTAATTTCAAGGATGCTAAGTACGTCGGCGATCCGCTGAATGCTGTGAAAATTTTCAATGAGAAGGGCGTTGATGAACTGATGCTTCTCGACATTGATGCCACGGCAAAGCAGCACACGCCAAACTTCGAGCTGATTCGAAGCATTGCGGTGGAGTCGCGCATGCCGCTGTGTTACGGGGGTGGCATCACTACCGCCGAGCAAGCGGTGCGTATCATCTCGCTCGGATTTGAAAAGATATCCATCAGCGCTGCTGCGCTGGAGCGCCCAGCCTTGATTAGTGAAATGGCCGAGGCGGTGGGTTCGCAGAGCGTCGTCGTGACGCTAGATGTGCGCAAAAATACGCTGTTTTCTGGCTACACGGTCTATACCCACAATGGCCGTGACAAGCGGAAGGTTGACCTGCTTGAATTCTGCCAGCAGGCAGTGAGCTTGGGCGCGGGGGAGATCGTCATTAATTCCATTGACCGCGATGGCGCTATGAGCGGATACGACTTAGAGCTCGCCAAGCGAGTCCGTGCATCCATAACCTCGCCGCTGTCGATTCTTGGTGGCGCTGGTGATATCGGGCACATGCAGGACTTGATCGATACCGTCGGTGTGGTTGGCGCTGCGGCTGGCAGCATGTTTGTGTTCAAAGGGCCTTACCGTGCTGTTTTGATCAGCTATACGCGTCCTACTCGTTTGATGTAACTAGCGAAATTTTCAATGAAACAAGTATTACAAGACATGGCTAAGGGAGCCACCTACCTTGCCGAGGCGCCATCTCCTTCGGTTGGACCTGGGGTGTTGTTAATTAGTAGCGCTGTTAGCCTAATTTCTGCCGGAACCGAGCGCATGCTCGTGGGCTTTGGTAAAGCCTCTTACCTGGAGAAAGCTCGCCAACAGCCTGAAAAAGTCAGAATGGTGCTGGAGAAAATTCAGACCGACGGATTGATGACCACCATCGAAGCCGTGCAGTCCAAGCTTGCGCAGCCCCTGCCGCTGGGCTACTGCAATGTGGGCGTGGTGGTCGAGGTAGGCTCCGGGGTTGAGGGCTTCAAGGTGGGTGACCGTGTAGCGTCTAACGGACCACACGCTGATATGGTGAAAGTTCCCAAGAACCTGTGCGCCCGCATTCCGGATGGTGTGGACGACGAGTCGGCCTCGTTTGTGGTGGTAGCCAGCATCGGCTTGCAGGGCATTCGCCTGGCGCAGCCCACGCTGGGTGAATCGTTTGTGGTCACTGGCGTGGGTCTCATAGGGCTGCTGACGGTGCAGCTACTGCGCGCGCAGGGCTGCCGTGTGCTGGCCATTGACTTTGATGAAGCCAAGCTGGCGCTGGCCCACCAATTTGGCGCCGCCACCTGCAACCCCGGCCAGGGTGAAGACCCGGTCGCCGCCGGGTTGGCCTTGAGCCGCGGGCAGGGGGTGGACGGGGTCATCATCACCGCATCCACCAAGTCCAGCGACCCAGTCACGCAGGCCGCGCGCATGAGCCGCAAGCGCGGGCGCATTGTGCTGGTGGGTGTGACCGGGCTGGAGTTGAACCGCGCTGACTTTTTTGAAAAAGAACTGACCTTTCAGGTCTCTTGCTCCTACGGCCCGGGCCGGTATGACCCGAACTACGAAGACCGGGGCCACGATTACCCGCTGGGCTATGTGCGCTGGACAGAGCAGCGCAATTTTGAGGCCGTGCTCGACATGCTGGCCAGCGGTCAGCTCGACGTGAAGCCGCTCATCACCCACCGTTTTGCGTTTGAAGATGCGCCGCAGGCGTATGAGACGCTCACGCAAGACAAGAGCTGCCTGGGCATACTGCTGCAATACACCTCGCCGGTAGCCGAGCGGGCTGTTCGCAGCGTGACGCTGGTGCCCGCTGCCCGGTTTGACGCGCAGCGCCCGGTGCTGGGTTTCATCGGCGCGGGCAACTATGCCTCGCGCGTGCTGATTCCGGCCTTCAAGGCGGCTGGGGCGCAGTTCCACACCATCGTCACGGCGGGTGGCATCAATGGCGTGATCCATGGTGAAAAAGCTGGCTTTGCCGAGGCGTCCACCGACATGGCTGCCATGCTGGCCAACCCCGCTATCAATTCGGTGGCCATCGTTACGCGCCACGACACGCACGCACGCTTTGTGGTCCAGGCGTTGCAGGCTGGCAAGCATGTGTTTGTGGAGAAACCGCTGGCCATTCACCATGCCGAGTTGGCGGAGGTGCAAGCGGCATACGATGCTGCCCATCAATCCGATCCATCCGGTAATGGCCCGCATTTAATGGTGGGCTTCAACCGCCGTTTTTCGCCACAAGTACAAAAGATGAAGGCTTTGTTGCAAGCGGTGAAAGAGCCCAAGTCGTTCATCATGACCATGAATTCTGGCGCCATTCCAGCGAACCACTGGACGCAGGACAACGCCGTGGGTGGCGGCCGCATCATTGGTGAGGCCTGTCACTTCATTGACCTGATGCGCTTTCTGGCGGGCAGCCCCATCGTGTCCATCCAGGCGCGCCGCATGGGCGATGCGCCGGGCATGGTGATCACCGAAGATAAGGCATCCATCACCCTAGGGTTTGAAGACGGCTCGTTTGGCACCATCCTGTATTTGGCCAATGGCGCGGCCAGCTTCCCCAAGGAACGGGTAGAGGTGTTTGCAGCCGGCCGCGTGCTACAGCTTGATAACTTTCGCAAGCTCAAGGGCTATGGCTGGCCGGGGTTCAGCAAGATGAACCTGTGGAAGCAGGATAAAGGTCAAAATGCCTGTGCGGCAGCCTTTCTGCTGGCCATTGAAAATGGCGTGCCTGCTATTCCGGTGGACGAGATTTTTGAGGTGGCACGCGTCACTATCGACGTGGCTAAGCAACTACGACAGCAATGACGGGTTTTGCCTCAAAAGCCAAAACAGCGCTGGCGCTGGGGCTGCCTAACATCGCGCGGGCGGCTTCGTACCGCTTGGGCGTCAAGCTGGGCGTGAATCCAGTGCGCCGACTGCAGGCGGCTGTGCCGCAAGGGCCATTTTTTAAGGCGGTGACGCTGGAGCCGCTGCCGGTGCCTCCCGTTTCAGGATGGCAGACGTCTGCGCAGTTGTTCAGCCACTGGCCGTTCACCGTCGCAGCCCAGCCGCCTGACTGGCTGGCCAACCCGTTCAGCGGCCAACGCGTAGCCTCGCCAGAGCGTGGCTGGTGGCAGATCCCGGACTTTGACCCAGCCGTGGGCGATATCAAGCTTATTTGGGAGCTGTCTCGCATGGACTGGGTGCTGGCTTTTGCCCAGCGCGCACGCAACGGAGATGCCGATGCGCTGGCGCGGCTCAACCAGTGGCTGGCCGACTGGTGTACCCACAACCCGCCATTCCGTGGCCCGAACTGGAAGTGCGGGCAAGAGGCGTCCATGCGCGTCATGCACCTGGCCATGGCGGCCCTCATTCTGGGGCAGTTCCGGCAGCCCGCGACTGGCCTGCGCGACTTGGTGTACCTGCATTTGCAGCGTATTGCCCCCACGGTGCAATACGCCATGGCGCAAGACAACAACCACGGCACGTCGGAGGCGGCGGCGCTGTTCATTGGCGGCAGTTGGTTGGCCTCCTTGGGTGTGGCAGAGGGCGCGCGGTGGCAACAAACCGGTCGCCGCTGGCTTGAAAACCGCGCCGCCCGGCTGATTGGGCCGCAGGGCAGCTTTAGCCAGTATTCGCTGAACTACCACCGCGTGATGCTCGACACCTTTTGCATGGCCGAGGTGTGGCGCCAGCACATGGCGCTGCCGGCATTTTCTGCGCGTTGGCATGAGCGCGCGCTGGCGGCCACGCAGTGGCTGCGCCACATGGTGAGCCCGCTCAATGGCGACGGCCCCAACCTGGGTGCCAATGACGGCGCTCGGCTACTGCAATTGACCGATACCGCTTACCGTGATTACCGCCCCATCGTGCAACTGGGCATGGCACTGTTTGCCAACCAGCGTGCTTATGCACAAGACGGGCCGTTGAACCACCCCCTGCACTGGCTGGGCGTGCCGGTGCCGCAGGCGCTGGCACCGCAAGCGGGAAACCTGGTCGCCGACGACGGCGGTTTTGCCGTGCTGCGGCGGGGGGGGGGGGCCATGGCCATGCTGCGCTACCCGCGCTTTCGCTTCCGGCCCAGCCAGGCCGATGCCTTGCATTTGGACCTGTGGTTTGGGGGTGACAACCTGCTGCGCGATGCCGGTTCGTTCAGCTATAACACCGAGCCGAAGTGGCAAAACTACTTTGGCGGCACAGCCAGCCACAACACCGTGCAGTTTGACGACCGTGACCAGATGCCTCGCCTGAGTCGTTTTTTGTTTGGTGACTGGCTTAAAACTTCGTTTCTTGAGCCGCTCGCGCAAGACGTGATGGCTACGCACTTTGCCGCCGGTTACCGCGACAGCCGGGGTGCCAGTCACCGCCGGCACGTCAGCTTGCACAATGCGCACTTGAGGGTTGTGGACGAGGTGGGGGGCTTTGCGCGCACCGCCGTGCTCCGCTGGCGTCTGGCCCCGGGGATGTGGCGGCTGGAAAATCTACCGGAAGGACCTCGGCTGACAAACACGAAAGACTCCCCACATGTACTGACGGTGCAGGCCAGCATGCCCATCGTTCGCTGCGAACTGGTCGGGGGATGGGAGTCCCGCCATTACTATGAAAAATCCCCCCTACCAGTGCTAGAAGTTGAAGTAACTCAGCCTGGCACCTTAATTTCTGCATACAGGTTTAAAAATGATTAATGATATTAAATATTTTTTTATAAAAAAAATATATGCCGATCATAATGATGCTAGGATGGTAAAGCATGCTTTGGCTGAACTTTTATCCAATCTTTCTGATGATGCGATTGGTTTAAATATTGGATCAGGAAAGACCAAAATTGACGCACGTGTAAAAAATCTTGAAATCGAGTCTGGCGAAGGCATTGATTATGTTGGGTCGGTTGAGAAAATACCGTGTGAAAATGATTATTTTGATTTGATAATCACACAAGAAGTTTTGGAGCATGTCGAATCGCCATTTGTAGCAATCAAAGAAATTCATAGGGTTCTGAAAAAAGGGGGGTACGCCTATATTCAACTCCCTTTTATCATTGGCTATCACCCTTGCCCCAAGGACTATTGGCGATTCACCCATGAAGGACTGATTGCACTGGTAAAGTCTGCCGATTTTGAAATTGTTAGAATAGATACGGCAGTTGGACCTGCTGTTGGTTTTTATAGAATCTTGGTTGAGTTTTTGGCAATTGTTTCTTCTGTGTTTTATTGGCGTTTTTATAAACCTGCTAAATTAATATTTTCAATATTATGTTACCCATTGAAATTTCTAGATCCAATTTTGAAAAAAAGTAAGGAGGCAAATAGAATATCGGGTGGTTATTTTATTATTTGTAAAAAAATATAATATTATGAGAGTTCTATATTTTCACCAACACTTCAATTCACCCGATGGTATCGTAGGAATTCGTTCTTATCAAATGGCCCGATCACTGGTGATGAAAGGACATAGCGTTTGCATGGTTTGCGGTAGTTATGATGGCGGTAAGACGGGCCTGCAGATGCCTTTTGTGCAAGGGCGTAGGCGCGGATTAGTGAATGGCATCGAAGTTATTGAACTTGATTTGGCTTATTCCAACAGTGATGGTTTAGCCAGACGAGCATTGACCTTCCTGAAATTCGCCGTACGAAGCGTCGGCCTGGTTTTTACTGAAAAGTATGACGTGCTGTTTGCCACAACCACCCCACTCACGGCAGGTATTCCCGGAATTTTTGCGCATTGGCTGCGTGGCAAACCTTTTGTGTTTGAGGTGCGTGATTTATGGCCCGAGTTACCGCGCGCCATGGGTGTAATTCGTAACCCGTTTGTGCTGGGTGCCATGTCAGTGCTCGAATGGGCCAGCTATCGTTCTGCCCATCGGCTGATCGGTTTATCACCTGGCATCGTTGATGGCATCGCGCGCCGGGGTGTGCCGCGAGAGCGCATTGCGCTGGTACCCAACGGGTGTGATTTGGGTATTTTTTCGGGCACTGCAGAGCCTTGGCGGCCTGCCCAAGTGCAGGCTACGGATTTGCTGGCCGTGTATGCCGGTACGCACGGAATGGCCAATGGACTGGACGCTGTGCTGAACACCGCTACCGAGCTCAAACGTCGAGGTCGTGATGACATCAAGCTGTTGTTGATCGGGCAGGGCAAACTCAAACCCGGTCTGCAGGCGCGCGCCTTGAGCGAAGGACTGGACAACGTGGTGTTTCATGATCCTGTCAATAAAGCACGCCTGGCCGGGCTGATGGCTGGCACTGATGTGGGTCTACAGATTTTGGCCAATGTGCCGGCGTTTTATTACGGCACTTCGCCCAACAAATTTTTTGACTACATTGCCGCTGGCCTGCCAGTGTTGAACAACTATCCGGGGTGGCTGGCCCAGATGATTACAGACAATGCGTGCGGTTTTGCCGTGCCACCAGACAACGCCGCTGCTTTTGCTGATGCATTGGAGCAAGCGGCCGACGACCGCGCGGCGCTCAAGGACATGGGGCAGCGCAGCCGTACGCTCGCCGAAGAACACTTTGACCGTCAGGTCTTGGCCGATAAATGGATGGACTGGGTAGAAGGAGTGACTCGCTTATGAAGCGGATAGTTGACACGCTGCTGATATTGCTGGCATTGCCTGTCCTGCTGCCAGCAATGCTGCTTCTGATCTGGCAGGTGCGCCGCAAGTTGGGTAGCCCAGTGTTTTTCTGCCAAATACGACCAGGCCAGCAGGGGCGGCCGTTCAACATGGTCAAGTTCCGCACCATGACGGATGTGCGCGGCCCCGATGGTCGGCTGCTGCCCGATGCGGATCGGCTCACGGCCTTTGGGCGCTTCTTGCGCGCCAGTAGTCTGGATGAGTTGCCTGAGCTGCTGAACGTGCTCAAGGGCGACATGAGCCTGGTAGGCCCGCGACCGCTGCTGATGGAGTATTTGCCGCTCTACTCGCCCGAGCAGGCTCGCCGTCACGAGGTGCGCCCCGGTATCACCGGCTGGGCGCAGGTGAACGGCCGCAACGCGCTAAGCTGGGAAGACAAGTTCAAGCTGGACGTGTGGTACGTGGACCACCGCTCGCTATGGCTCGACATCAAGATTTTGTGGCTGACGGTGCGCAAGGTGCTGGTGCGCGAGGGCATTAGTGCTCCGGGCGATGCAACCATGCCGATATTTCGCGGTAACAAGTTAACCAGTAACAAACATGAATAACGTATTGCTTTTGTCAGCAGGGCGTCGGGTTGAGTTGGCGCAGGCGTTCAAGGTCGAGTTGATCACGAAAAACTTGTCATCAAAATTGTTCGCCACTGAACTGAAGCCGGAGCTTTCGGCCGCCTGTCAGGTGGTAGACGTTCCCATCAAGGCACCCCGGGTCACAGACCCAAGTTATATCGATTTCCTATTGAACACCTGCAAAGTCCACGGTATCGGGCTAGTTATACCGACTATTGACACCGAGTTGTTGTTGTTGGCACAGCATCGAGATGCGTTCGCAGCGCAGGGCATTAACTTGATAATTTCCAGTGAGGCATTGGTCAGCGTGTGTCGTGACAAGCGACTGACGGCAGGCCTGCTCAGTCAATTGCGCATTGACAGTCCGAAAATTTATGATCGCTCAGCGATTCAGTTCCCCTGTTTTGGTAAGCCATATGACGGCAGCTGTAGTGTTGGTGCGACTGTAATTCAGTCCCCGGCCATGCTGGCTGACTCGATGCTGGCCGATGAAAAAATGATGTTCATGGAGTTGATCGATGGGTCACATACGGAATTCACGGTAGATGCCTACTATGACCGCAACGGGCGACTAATTTGCTTTGTGCCTCGCCAGCGAATCGAGGTTAGGGGAGGGGAGATCAGCAAAGGGGTAACAAGGAGGCACTACGTGTATGACTATCTGTTGTCAAAGCTGCATGAGCTTAAAGGTGCCAGAGGTTGTATTACGCTTCAACTGTTTGCCAACGAACAAGTAGCTCGCTTTGCGGCTCTGGAGATCAACCCCCGCTTTGGCGGCGGCTATCCGCTCTCATACAGCGCGGGCGCTAACTATCCTGGCTGGCTGATTGATGAATATCTGTTGGGCAAAGATGTTCAGTTTTTCGATGGATGGGAGGCGGACTTGATGATGCTGCGTTATGACGCCAAGGTATTGATTCATGGCGCAGCCTGAGTTGCCCCAAACAGTCGTCGTTCTTGACCTGGATGACACTCTGTACCAAGAAGCCGATTATCACGCTTCTGGGTTGCGGGAAGTCTGCAAATGGGTTGAGACTCTTTATGGCAAGTCGGTGACCTCTGAGCTGGTTGGCCTTCAAGGTCAGGGTGAGCGCGATTTGTTGGGGGAAATCAGCCGTCTGGCAGATGTGCCGTTGACCGTTAAAGACTCTTTACTCTGGATTTACAGATTACATGCACCTTCTATTGCACTCCGTGATGAAGTCAGGGTCATGGTGCAACGTCTTGAGAAGCTATGCTGTGCTGTCGTTGTGCTGACGGATGGGCGTTCTATCAGCCAAAGGCAAAAGCTGAAGGCGCTGGGCTTGGCGCATTTACCGGTCTACATATCTGAAGAGTACGGCTCGGAAAAACCGGACGCCTTGCGCTACGAACGAATTATGAGTGACTTTCCTGCGCAGGCTTATGTGTACGTGGGCGACAACCCCCAGAAAGATTTTGTAGCACCCAACGCATTGGGATGGCAGACCATCGGGCTGCGCGGTGATAAGCGAAATATTCACTCGCAGGAATGTGACGAGCTACGACCTGAATATTTGCCGAAGACTTGGATTAATACCTTGGATGAATTGTTAGGTTCTTTATGCTGAATACCCCGTTCTCTCCCTGGCCCAGCTTCACCGCTGAAGAGGCCGATGCCGTGCGCGACGTCGTCCTGTCAAACAAGGTCAACTACTGGACCGGCACTGAATGTCGCGAGTTCGAAAAAGAGTTTGCCGCTTGGTGTGGTACGCGCTATGCCGTGGCCTTGAGCAATGGCACGCTGGCGCTGGACGTGGCTCTCAGGGCGCTGGGCATTGGCCCGGGCGACGAGGTGGTGGTGACGCCGCGCACTTTCATTGCCAGTATTTCCTGCGTGGTGAATGCAGGTGCCGCGCCCGTGTTTGCCGATGTGGACGCCGACAGCGGCAATCTTTCCGCAGCCACGATTGCCAAAGTTCTGACACCGCGCACAAAAGCCGTGATTTGTGTGCATTTGGCCGGATGGCCGTGTGATATGGATCCGATCATGGCACTGGCTGATTCGCGTGGCTTGAAGGTGATTGAGGACTGCGCCCAAGCCAATGGAGCGAAGTACAAGGGTCGAGGCGTAGGTGCCATTGGCCATATCGGTGCCTGGTCTTTTTGCCAAGACAAGATCATGAGTACCGGCGGCGAAGGCGGTATGGTCACGACCAACGATGAAGCCCTGTGGCGTGCCATGTGGTCGTACAAGGACCACGGCAAAAGCTACGAAGCCGTGTTTGAGCGCCAACATCCGCCGGGATTCCGCTGGGTGCACGAGAGCTTTGGCACCAACTGGCGCATGCTCGAAATGCAAGCTGCCATTGGCCGCATTCAGTTGCGGCGTATGCCGCAGTGGACAGCCCTTCGCACCAGCAATGCGGCGGCCATTCGGCAAGCCTGTAACGAATTTGCCGCGCTACGCGTGCCAACATTTGAATGTGATGGTTGTATGCATGCGCAGTACAAGGTTTATGTCTATGTACGCCCTGAAAGCTTGGCCCAAGGCTGGTCGCGCGACCGCATTGTTGATGCCATCAACGCAGAGGGAGTGCCCTGTTACACGGGCAGTTGCTCTGAGGTTTATTTGGAAAAGGCCTTTGACAATACTGGCTGGCGTCCCGAAGTGCGCTTGCCTGTGGCGCGCAAACTTGGCGAGACAACGCTGATGTTCTTGGCGCACCCGACCCTGACTGAATCAGAGATACAAAAAACGACCGACGCGATTAGTAAAGTTTTGACGCTGGCCAGCCGTTGAAAAATCGAAATGAGTGTTTATCTAAGACGCTATACGGGCTTGCCTTTGTGGGCTCACCGCTTGGCCTTTGGTGGCTGCATGCTGGTCGTAATGGCGCTTGCGCTGATGCCCGCTGAGGTGCCCATGCCCTCCACAGGCTGGGACAAAAGCAACCACTTTCTGGCTTTTTTTGTTATGACTCTGTTAGGGGGCGTGGCTTACCCAGGCCGAACGGCATTAGTACTAACAAGTTTGCTGGCCTACGGTGCCCTGATTGAAGTGCTGCAGTCGTTCACGCCAAGCCGCTCTGCCGAGTGGGGCGATCTGTTGGCCGATGCGGTGGGGCTGTTGCTTAGGCTGGATGGTGTTGCAACTTGTACGAATGCAAGCCCAAATGGTTGACCTAAAACGAAGTGATATGACACAAATGGTCTGTCAACAATGCCACAACGGCACCGAAATGCACTATGGCAAAGAGGACATGATCATCACCCATGGTGCAATGGCCCGGCAGGTATTTGCCGTTTCGGGTTGGCATTGCCCGGTATGCAAGGAGTGTGTGTTTGATTTGGGCGAAGGTATGCGCTGTGTCGAAACTCTGGAGGCCATGATTTTGGATAGCGTACCTGCAGCGCCAGTCGCTGGCGTTTGATATTCATATCTTGTGGCTGACTTTTGTTAAGGTGTTGCGGCGGGATGGGGTGTCGCATTGAACCATCAACTGGATTCCCGCCTTCGCGGGAATGACGGCACTCTTTCTCGTCATTCCCGCGAAGGCGGGAATCCAGGGGGCCCGGAAGCCATGGATCCCCGGGACAAGCCCGAGGATGACGACGGGGGAGCCGAGGATGACGCA
>JBCKMZ010000015.1:0-32337 GCA_038902975.1 Polaromonas sp. | reverse complement strand
CTTGTTCCATCACCATGGGCAGTGAGGGGCACACAATCGCAGACAGGGGAATCGGGGACTAATTCGGGGGTTTATTTTGCTCTCGAAGCCATGATGGCTTCAGACACATTACGCGGGGCTTCCGAGTAGTGCTTGAATTCCATCGTGTAGGTCGCGCGACCTTGTGACATGGAGCGCAGCGTGGTCGAGTAACCGAACATTTCGGACAGCGGCACTTCTGCCTTGATGACTTTGCCGCCACCAGCCATGTCTTCCATGCCCTGCACCATGCCGCGGCGTGAGGCCAGATCGCCCATCACGTTGCCGGCGTAGTCTTCAGGCGTTTCGACTTCAACCGCCATCATTGGCTCAAGAATCACCGGGCTGGCTTTGCGGCAGCCGTCCTTGAAGCCAAAAATCGCAGCCATCTTGAACGCATTTTCGTTCGAGTCCACATCGTGGTAGGAGCCGAAGTGCAGCGTGACTTTCACGTCAACCACCGGGTAGCCGGCCAGCACGCCCGAGGTCACGGCCTCGTGAATACCTTTTTCGACTGCAGGAATGTACTCGCGCGGCACCGTTCCGCCCTTGATGGCATCAACGAACTCAATGCCTTTGCCTGGTTCGTTCGGCTCGATCTTGAGCACGACGTGACCGTACTGGCCCCTGCCACCGGACTGACGCACGAACTTGCCTTCGCTGTCTTCCACCGTCTTGCGAATGGTTTCGCGGTAGGCCACTTGCGGCTTGCCGACGTTGGCTTCGACACCGAACTCGCGCCTCATGCGTTCAACAATGATTTCGAGGTGCAACTCGCCCATACCGGCGATGATGGTCTGGCCAGATTCTTCGTCGGTCTTGACACGGAAAGATGGATCTTCCTGAGCCAGACGCTGCAAGGCAATACCCATTTTTTCCTGGTCAACCTTGGTCTTGGGCTCCACCGCCTGTGCAATCACAGGCTCGGGGAAGACCATGCGCTCCAGCATGATGATGGCATCGGGATCACACAGGGTTTCGCCCGTGGTCACGTCTTTCAAACCGACACAAGCGGCAATGTCGCCGGCCCGAATCTCGCTCACTTCCTGACGGTTGTTGGCGTGCATCTGCACGATACGGCCGATACGCTCTTTCTTGCCTTTGATCGGGTTGTAGACGGTGTCGCCCTTCTTCAGAATGCCGGAATAAACGCGCACAAAGGTCAGCTGCCCGACAAACGGGTCAGTCATCAGCTTGAACGCCAGCGCAGAGAATTTCTCTTCATCTGCGGCCTTGCGGGTCACAGGCGCTGCGTCTTCATCCGTGCCCTTGACAGGCGGGATATCGACCGGCGACGGCATGAATTCAATCACGGCATCCAGCATGCGCTGCACGCCTTTGTTCTTGAACGCAGAGCCGCAATACACAGGCTGGATTTCGCTGGCGATGGTGCGCGTGCGGATGCCGAGTTTGATTTCGTCTTCGGTCAAATCATCTTCTTCAAGGTATTTGTTCATCAGCTCTTCGGATGCTTCGGCGGCTGCCTCCATCATCTTTTCGCGCCATTCCTTGGCCAAGGCCAGCAGCTCGGCCGGAATTTCTCGGTAGTCGAACTTCATGCCTTGCGAAGCTTCGTCCCAGATGATGGCTTTCATCTTGATAAGATCAACCACGCCGGTGAAGTTTTCTTCAGCGCCGATCGGGATCACCATGGGCACAGGGTTGGCTTTGAGGCGCAGCTTCATCTGCTCAACGACCTTGAAGAAGTTGGCGCCGGTGCGGTCCATCTTGTTGACGAAGGCCAGGCGCGGCACTTTGTACTTATTGGCCTGGCGCCAGACGGTTTCGGACTGTGGCTGTACGCCACCGACGGCGCAATACACCATGCAAGCACCGTCAAGCACGCGCATGGAACGCTCGACTTCAATCGTGAAGTCAACGTGGCCGGGGGTGTCGATGATGTTGATGCGGTGCTCGGGGAAGGACGAATCCATGCCCTTCCAGTAACAGGTGGTTGCAGCGGAAGTGATCGTGATGCCACGCTCTTGTTCCTGTTCCATCCAGTCCATGGTGGCCGCGCCGTCGTGAACTTCACCAATCTTGTGGTTCACGCCGGTATAAAAAAGGATCCGCTCGGTGGTCGTGGTTTTGCCAGCATCAATGTGCGCGGAAATACCGATGTTGCGGTAGTTTCCAATGGGGGTAGCGCGGGGCATATTTTTACTCCAAAAATAATTCAATTCGCCTCAACCTCAACGCTCAGGCAGGGTGGGCGCGGATCACGGCGTAGCGAGCAGGATGGTTTGAAATTGGGGTCAGAGCCGAATCCACAATCCACTGCCCTAACGCGCATCGAATCCGTGATTCGGATCCGACCCCAATTTCAAACTCTGCGCAGTAGCCGCCAGCTTAGAAGCGGAAGTGGCTGAATGCCTTGTTCGCTTCAGCCATGCGGTGAATTTCGTCACGCTTTTTCATGGCGCCGCCACGGCCTTCGGTGGCTTCCATCAGCTCGTTGGCCAAACGCAAAGACATCGACTTCTCACCGCGCTTTTTCGCGGCTTCTTTCAGCCAGCGCATGGCCAGCGCCATACGACGAATCGGGCGGACTTCAACCGGCACTTGGTAGTTGGCACCGCCGACGCGGCGGGACTTCACCTCAACCATGGGCTTGATGTTGCCGATGGCCATGTGGAAGGCCTCAAGCGGGTCTTTGCCGGGGTTCTTTTTCTCGATAAAGTCGAGCGCACGATAAATGATGCGCTCAGCGACGGCCTTTTTACCGCCTTGCATGATGACGTTCATGAACTTGGCGAGATCGACATCACCAAATTTTGGATCAGGGAGAATTTCACGTTTAGGGACTTCGCGACGACGTGGCATTTTTTCACCTCTTTGCTTCAGTTGGCACGGCTGAAAACGATGTTTCCGACTGCACCGCGAGAGTTATAAAACCCTCACTTACTCGACCGGTGCAACGATTTGCACTTGGGTCACTTCGTTTAGCTCACCTGCCAGGGCGAGCTAAACACCTATTTTTTTCACCTTGTTTTGACGATGTCATGACTGGCATCATCGGGCGCGAACCACAAAGTCCGAGCCGCAGTGGCTTATTTGGCCTTTGGCTTTTTCGCACCGTACTTGGAGCGCGACTGCTTGCGGTCTTTCACGCCTTGCAAGTCGAGCGCACCACGCACGATGTGGTAACGCACACCGGGCAAGTCCTTGATACGACCGCCACGAACCAGCACCACGCTGTGTTCCTGCAGGTTGTGGCCTTCGCCGCCGATGTAGGAAATAACTTCGAGCCCGTTGGTCAGACGCACTTTGGCGACTTTACGCAGCGCCGAGTTGGGCTTTTTGGGCGTCGTGGTGTACACACGGGTGCAGACACCGCGACGCTGGGGGCTGTTTTGCATCGCGGGGCTCTTTGACTTGATAGTCTCGACCTCGCGCCCCTGACGCACTAGTTGATTGATGGTTGGCATTTAAAAAACGTCCCTAAACGTTTGGATATCTAACAATAAAACGTGAAAACGGATCTTTCTCTGAAATTCCAGAAAAGCCCATGAGTGTAGCAGTTCAGCTTGTTTGCCGCAAATTTCACTTAATCCAGAGCCGGACTGCATCCCAGGCCCGACCCAGAATGCCGGCTTCTTCGACCGCTTCCAGCACAAACAGGGGGGCTTCTGCTACCACGGTGGGGTTGTCGCCGGATGTGACCTTCAGGCTGCCGATGCGCTGGCCTTTGGTGAAGGGCGCGACCAGCGGCTCGGGCCGGGCGACCTGGGTTTTGAGCTTGGCCGCGCTACCTGCGGGCACGGCCACCACAATCGCCTGCGGCTGACCCAGTTTGACCACGCTCGATTTGCCCTTCCAGACATTCGGCGAGACCACGGCCTGGCCGGCATCAAACAGCTTGACGGCCTCAAAAGCGGTGTAGCCCCAGTTCAGCAGTTTTTGCGATTCATTGGCTCTGGCGCTGTCGCTGACCGTACCCAGCACAACCGCCAATAAGCGCCGCCCACCCGCGCCAAGATTCGGGAAATCGCGTTTGGCAGTGGCAATCATGCAGTAACCCGCCGCGTCAGTGTGGCCGGTTTTCAGGCCGTCCACGCTGGGGTCACGAAACAGCAGCGTGTTGCGGTTGGTGTCGTTGGCAGCCGGTGTGCCGGGGTAGCGGTATTTCTTGATGGCCGAATAGCCCACGTACTCGGGAAAATCCTGCATCAGCCGCGTGGCCAGAATGCTCAGGTCGCGCGCCGTAGTGGTGTGGCCTGCTTGTGTCAATCCTTCGGGGTTTTTGTAGCTGGTGTTTTTCATGCCAAACGCCCTGGCCTGCTCGTTCATCAGCTTGACGAAATTCTCGGCACTACCGCCCACGCCTTCTGCGAGCGCCATGGTGGCATCGTTGCCCGACTGCACCACCATGCCCTTGATGAGGTCTTCAACCGGCACCTGCATTTTCGGGTCTATGAACATGCGCGAGCCGGGCATTTCCCAGGCGCGTTCGCTGACACCAAAGGTTTGCTTGAGGTCGATTTTTTTCGCCTTGAGCGCATCGAACACCAGGTATTCGGTCATCAGCTTGGTCAGTGATGCAGGCTCGACCGGGGAGTCGATGTCTTTGGCAGCCAGTATCTGGTTGGCGGTCAGATCCATCAACAAATAAGAGCGGGCCGCGATTTCAGGCGCTTGCGGGGCCTGGGCTTGCGAGACAGACGGGACGGCGATGGCCATAGCCATCAGAAAGAGGGACAAGGCAGCAGAAAAGGCTTTTTGCGCCTTGGTAAAACAAAACATGGAGGAAGTCCGATAGCTCAGAAAAGATTAGGCAGCAGTAGAAGTAGAAGACGAAGACAGGTGGCGCAGCACCAGATTTTTCAGCAAGGGCAATTGTCCATGAAAGAAATGCCCGCCTCCGGGCACAACCGTAACAGGAAGTGCCTGGGCCCTAGCCCAGTCCATCACGTCGGCGAGGTGCACCGTGTCGTCCTGCTCGCCGTGTATGACCAGCGTTTTCATGTGCGCCTCGGACGCAATCGGCGCAGCTGCCGAGCGGGTTACGCTGGTTGCGACCAACACCAGCTTGTCGATGTCGCGCGACACCGACAGACGCGGATAAGCGTGCGTGGTCACAAACGCGCCAAAAGAAAATCCCGCCAGACAAATAGCGCCCATAGGCGCAGTGGCCGCAACAACTACCAGCATGTCTTCAAGCTCGCCACGGCCTTCGTCATGCGTGCCCGCCGAGCTGCCTACACCGCGAAAGTTAAAGCGCACCGCCGTCCAGCCGGATTGCGTGAAGGCCCGCGCCAGCGTCTGCACGACCTTGTTGTCCATGCTGCCGCCAAACAGCGGATGCGGATGCGCAATCACCGCCACGCCTTTGGCCTGCGCGCCGCCCGAAGGTTCATCAATGGCCACTTCAATCGCGCCGGCTGCGCCCTGAACAACGGTTTTCCGGGTCTGGGAGTTCACTCAACGGCCCGCGTTCGCAGGTATCAAAAGCCGTTCGACCACCTTGCCGTTTTTAAGATGTGACTCGACGATCTCATCAATGTCGTGCGCATCCACATAGGTATACCAGACGGCCTCGGGGTAGACCACGGCCACCGGGCCAGCGGCGCAACGCTCCAGGCAGCCCGCCCTGTTGACCCTGACCTTGCCGGGGCCACTCAGCCCCGCCGCCTGGACCTGCGACTTGCAGCGGTCGAACATTTCCTGCGCGCGGTTGTTGGCGCAGCATTCTTCACCGGCCTTGCGCTGGTTGAGGCAGAAAAAAATGTGCCGCTCGTAATACAGGTTTTCAGAATCAATGTGGTTTGCTTTGGTCATGTTCTGATTTTACGATTGGGCATCCGCTGCATCGCGCCCCGCCAATCTTGCCAACACGTAGAGTAAGGCCGCATAAGGCCAGAGCCAGCCCAGCCACTGCACGATGCCGTTGAACCGGATGAAGCGCCCCTGCTCCCAGGTTTGCAGGGTTTGCCAGAAATAGGCGCTGGCCGGGGCTTGATTGAGCAGACTTAACTGGACGGCCAGCGCGAGCAGCGCAAACGCCGCAGCGCCGCGCCGCCGCACGGGCAGCAGCAGCAGCGCCATCAGCAGCGCCAACGCCAGCCCCACACGCACCGGCAAGTCGAGCCAGGCCCAGGCGTGTTCTGGCCCGTAGCTCAACGCAGCAGACAACGCCGACGCAGCTATGCCCGTGCACAAGACCAGCAAGGCAAAGGCAGCGCGCCTCCAGGCACTGCGAATCACGCAGTAGCCCAGCAGGCAGGGAGCCAGCGCCCCCAAGGCAACACAGACCAGCTCAACGCCGGGCACCAGTGGCTGTAGTTCAATGTCGCGTACTGGCAGCCAGGCCAGAAAAGGCGTGGTAACCAGTGCCTGAGTCAGTGCGGCCTCTAAGCGCTCAAACACTTGGCCCAAGCCCATGGGAACGGCGGCCGGAAACAGCAGCGCCACCGGCCAAAGCATCAACAGCGCCAGCGCCCCGCGTGCGTCAGATGCAAACCAGCGCACTTTGAAGCGGCTCCAGCTATCGACCACGCCCAGTTTTTCAAGCGCCCACGCCATACACGCACCTAGCCATGCACCCAAAATATTGAGGGCCAAATCAACATTCGACGGCACGCGCGATGGCAAATAGCTTTGCAGCGTTTCCATGCCGAGTGAAAGCGCAGCTGCGCCCAGTACCGCAACACGGATGGCCCACTTCGCACGCCCGCTGCGCAGTGTCGATAAAGCCAGTAAAAAGCCGAGTGGCGCATAACCCGCCAGGTTGGCCGCAACATCAAAGCCGGTCCAGTATTTGGGCAGTGGCGCAGCCAGAAAATTCAGCGGCGATATGCCCTGATCGCGCCAGTCGGCAAAGGGGTACAGGCTGGCATAAACAATCAGGCAAACCATCGCTAAAGTCAAAGGCAATGAGAGACTGCTTCCAGCATGAACTTTTGGCTCGCCCGCGTCTGCTGTTGAAGTCGAGGAAGTCACGTCGTGCTTCGTTGGTCAAAAAGGCTTCACAACCACCAGAATCACCGCCGCCGTCAGCAGCAGCACCGGCACTTCGTTAAACCAGCGGTACCACTTGTGGCTGCGGGTGTTGGCGTTGGCGACAAACTTTTTGAGCAAGCTGCCGCAGGCATGGTGGTAGCCCACAGCCAGCAGCACCACCAGCCACTTCGCGTGCATCCAGCCAGCGCCCTTGCCAATGCCGTAGCCAAGGTACAGCCACAAGCCAAAACCAATCGCAGGCACAGACAGGATGGTGGTGAAGCGTATCAACTTGCGGGCCATCAGAATCAGCCGCTGCCGCTCGGCAACGCTTTCGCCAGGCACCATCGCCAGATTCACAAAAATGCGCGGCAGATAAAACAAGCCCGCAAACCAGCTGACAATGAAAACGATGTGAAGGGATTTGATCCAGAGCATGGCGGTAGTTTATGCCCGCCCAAAAAAAAGCGCCCAGGGGAGTTAACCACCGGGCGGATAAGCCTTTTCTGCTTTGCAGCATACAGGCCCCGCTCAGGGAGGTGAAGCGGGATGCGCTAACCCGAAGGCTCACACACACTTTAATTTTAAGCACGGCGCCCGCGTCTTGGCAACACTTTTCTGAGGCGGCCAAGTAAATGCAAATCTAAAGCGTGGCAAAAGAGGCACAATTTGCCGATGTCAAACACCACATCATCCTTCGCCCCCTTCGCTTCTTTCCCCGCTGGCCGCCCACGCCGCCTGCGCCGCGATGCCTTCACGCGCAACCTGGTGCGCGAAAATCTACTGACTGCACACGATTTGATTTACCCGGTGTTTGTGCTCAGCGGCCAGCAGCGACGCGAAGCCATTGCGTCCATGCCAGGTGTCGAGCGACTCAGCCTTGATTTGCTGCTGCCGGTGGCCGAAGAATGCGTCAAGCTCGGCATTCCGGTGATGGCGCTGTTCCCGGTGATTGATGGCTCGCTTAAAACCTGGGACGGCAAGGAGGCCGCCAACCCGGACGGCCTGGTACCGCGTGTGGTGCGCGAGCTTAAAAAACGTTTCCCCGAACTCGGCGTGATGACCGACGTGGCGCTAGACCCCTTCACCACACACGGGCAAGACGGTCTGCCCGATCCAAGACCCGAGGCCGGCGGCTACATATTGAATGATGAGACTGTCGCGGTACTGGTGCAACAAGCGCTGTGCCAGGCCGAGGCTGGCGTGGACATCGTCGCACCCAGTGACATGATGGATGGCAGAATTGGAGCGATTCGAGCAGCGCTCGAATCGAGCGGCGCAATTCATACAAAAATCATGGCCTACAGCGCCAAATATGCGAGCGCGTTTTACGGCCCCTTCCGTGATGCGGTCGGCTCCAGCAGCAACCTCGGCAAGGCCGACAAAAAGGTCTATCAGATGGACCCCGGCAACAGCGACGAGGCACTGCGCGAAGTGGCGATGGATATCGCCGAAGGCGCGGACATGGTGATGGTCAAGCCCGGTATGCCCTACCTCGATGTGCTGCGCCGCGTGAAGGATACATTCAAAGTACCCACCTTCGCCTACCAAGTCAGCGGCGAATATGCCATGCTCAAAGCCGCCGCCATCAACGGCTGGCTGGACCATGATGCAGTGATGATGGAAAGCCTGCTGGCCTTCAAGCGTGCAGGGGCCGATGGCGTGCTGACTTATTTTGCGCTGGATGCAGCCAGATTGCTACATAAATAGGAGCTGGTCAGAGTTTTTGACCCTAAAACCGCCTTAAAAACACCCCAAAAGACTGCCCGCCGTGCAAATCATAGAATTCACCTTTGATAGCCTGCGCTTTGTAGATGCTGTGCCTACACAGGCACCAGCCAACGGTTTTGTCTGGGTACTGCTGGACCGCGACGAATTTGAAACTACCCTAGCGCAACTGCAAACCGCAGCGCAAGGCATTGGCGGCTCGACCCTGTTAGACCTGCATTGCAAAGACCTTGGCAGCGCGGCGCATCCTTCACACTACGACTACACCTCGGTGTACGACCTCATCATCTTCCGGCGCCTGGCCACGCAGATCGAAACCCGCGCCGAGGCCGAGCACGAAGCCGCGATTGAAACCTATCACGGCCAGGGCACTACATCACGCATCAAGCCGCGCGGCGGCATGCCAGCGTTTAACCGCATTAGCTCCAAAGCTGTCGGCTTTGCGGTGTTTGACCGCCTGCTCATCAGCGTACACCCGCGCGGCTGCTACACCGCAAAAAGTTTTATCCAGCGCGTTCTGGCCGATGTGAAGTTCAGCGTCGATGCCGTCACGTTGGACCCGGCCAGTGCCCGCAGCCGCATCCCCACCAGCCCGGTAGACCTAGTGCTGCGCATGGTCAACGCCATGGTCGACAGTTATCTTGATTTGCGCAAAGAGCTCACCAGCCAGCTTGAGCACTGGCAGGGCGAGCTGCTCAAGCCCAACACGCGCTTCAGCAACTGGGGCGCGCTGATGACCGCACGCAGCCAGTTGCATGTGCTCGAAGACCTGTGCGACGAGCAGCGCGACGCGATGCAAGAGTGGCTCGATTCACTGCGCGAGCAGCCGCTGTCGGCGTTTACATGGGGTAGCAGTCATGGCGGCGGGAATAGTGGTGGTAAGAGTGCGGGAAATGGTGGCGGTGCTGATGCGGTGCTGACACCAGCAGACCCACAACTGGTCCACACACAGGCGCAGGCCCAGCGCGACCAGCTAGTGGCACGCGCACGCGATGTGATCGAGCACATCGAGCGCGTGGTGCATCACGCCAGGCGGCTGGAACAATCCGCCGAGACAGTGGTGCAAATCCACTTCAGCGCGCAAAGCAACCGCACCAACGACATCATGCGCACGCTGACCGCCTTGACCGCCGTGTTTTTGCCACTGAACTTAATCACCGGGTTTTTCGGCATGAACTTCGAGTTTCTGCCGCTCATCCATCACCCCAACGCGTTCTGGTGGACGTTTGGCTTCATGATTTTGCTGGTGCTTGTGGTAGTGGCTGTGTTTTGGCGCAAGCAGTATTTGGCTAGAACACGGCGATAGGCGTTAGCGATGTGACATGAAAAGCTGTCGAGGTACTTTTCGTGCCCAGACAATTAAACTGTGCTTGCTACTAAAATAGTAGCTGCTCACCCCCGTATCGCCCGTATTGATTGGGCTGTTGCTCTAAAAGGCAGGTAAAAATGGCCTGAGAACATCATTTTTAACCATGTCAAACCAAATGAGCCGCCAAAAATGTCCGCGTGCGCTCCATCGCTGATTTTGCGGCCTCCGCATTGTAGGCACCGCGCTGGTCGCAGTTAAAGCCGTGGTCGGCGTTGTAGATATGTGCTTCGACTTCAGGGTGGGCCTTGATGAAAGCGTTGACACCTTCCATGGGCACCGAATGGTCGTGGTCGCTGAAGTGCGCGAGTACCGGGCACTTGGGTGTGCGCGCAATTTCCTCAGTGGCCACCATGCCGCCGCCGTAGTAGGGTACCGCTGCGCTCAGGCCGGTCAGCATGCAGGCCGAGCGCCAGGTCAGAAAACCGCCAAAGCAAAATCCAACGATGCCGACCTTGCCTGCTCCAGCGCTTGCAGCGTGGTCAATCGAGGCCTGAATGTCCTGCATGATGCCCGCACCCGGCAAGGCCATCACAGCGGCTTTCAGGGCGATGCCGACTTTCATGGTGGCCTCGTTGTAACCAATGTCGACGCCTTTTTCAACGCGCTCGAACAAGGCGGGCGCAATCGCAAAATAGCCCTGGACGGCAAAACGGTTCACCACATCCTGGATGTGCGAGTTAACGCCAAAAATTTCTTGCAACACCACCATGGCACCTTTGGCCTTGCCTTGTGGTTCGGCCACATAGGCCGGAAAAGTAAAACCGTCTGCAACTTTGAGGTTGATAAATTTACCCATGATGCGAATGCTCCTGTACGTTGATGAACTGGTTCTGTCACATTAAGCGAATTTCCAAAAATTGACCTACTACCTGTAGCATCTCAACCTTGCGAATACGCTACCCTTGGTGTGTCGCGAAAACGAAAAATTCTTAATGCAACAGAACCGAGATGACCCCTGAACAGAAAAAACTTCGCCGCGCCTCGATGGCTCTGGCGGCCGCCCTGGGGTTGGTGGTGATCTGAGGCATCAATTTTTCCCTGCAAAAATTTGTCTTCAACGTCGTCGGCCCGGGCGGCTTTCTGTTCGCCCGTTACCTGATCATGCCGCTGTGCGCTCTGCTGCTACTGCTCTACTGCTATGGCACGCGCTTTCCGCGCATCACGCGCAGCGATTTCTGGCAACTGGCGCGTCTCGGCGTGGCTGGCCACTTTTTGCACGTGGGCATGGTGACCTATGGCATTCACTGGTCCACCGCGTTTTGCAGCTCGCTGATCTTGGCCTGCGGCCCCATTTTTACGCTGCTGATCCTGCGCTTCATGGGGCTGGCCCAGTTCACGAGCCGGGGCGCGCGTGAGGCACCCGCGCCTGTGGACTAGCAGTCCGGATGATCACTTGGCAAACAGGGATTCCATATTTTTGAAGGCTTTGAACTCCAGGGCATTGCCCGAAGGGTCCATAAAAAACATAGTGGCTTGTTCACCAACTTCACCTTTAAACCGGACGTAGGGTTCGATGACAAATGAGGTGCCGACCGCTTTGAGTTTTTCGGCCATGGCTTCCCACTGAGGGATCGACAGCACCGCGCCAAAGTGGCGAACAGGGACTTGATGATCATCGACGGAGCTGGTCTGTTTGAGGCCACACTCATCAGGCGCCAGGTGGGCAACGATCTGGTGCCCATAAAAATCGAAGTCTACCCATTCCGGGGAGCTGCGTCCCTCGCCACAGCCCAGCAGGCCAACATAAAACTGACGCGCTTCTTCGATGTCCCGAACGGGGAAGGCCAAGTGAAAAGGAGGCATAGCGGCTTGAGCAGACATTTAAAAACTCCGGCATGAATCAGAGGCAAGGCAACCGCCCATTGGCTGCTCACTTTTGCACAAGCACAGAGTTTATGCCTTTTATCGGCGTGTTTCATGGTGCAGCAGCGCCACTACCCGTTGCCAGCAGCGCAGGCATATCGGCCACGCGGCGCGGCTTGCCGATGGGGGCTGCGGTCATTCCTTTTTGCACTGCGGCCATGTCTTCTTCGCTGGGGTACTGGCCGAGCAGCATATAGTCAAACACGCGCCGGGCAATCGGTGCCGCATGGGCTGCGCCGAAACCGGCGTTTTCCACCACCACGGCCAGCGCAATTTTGGGCTTGTCTGCCGGCGCAAAGGCCATGTATAGCGCGTGGTCGCGCTGGTGCTCTTCGAGCTTGCGGGCGTCGTACTTGTCTTTCTGGCCGATGCCCACCGCCTGGGCGGTTCCGGTCTTGCCGCCGCTGAGGTAGCCTGCTCCGGCAAACACCCGCGCTGACGTGCCCTCCTGCGTGACCCCCACCAGCGCCTTGCGGATCAGCGCCACGTTTTCGGGCTTGTAGCCCAGGTTTTGCGGTGCGTCGGCAGCGATGGGCTGCGTCGCGCGCGTCACCGGGTCCTGGGTGGCGATCACCAGCTGTGGTTTGTACCGGACGCCGTTGTTGGCCAGCGTGGCCGTCGCCTGGGCGAGTTGCAGCATGGTGAAGGTGTTATAGCCCTGCCCGATGCCGAGCGAGATGGTCTCGCCGGCAAACCATTTTTTCTGCTCGGCTTTTTTGAAGTAGCTGCGCTTCCAGGCCTGGCTGGGCAGCACGCCCCGCACCTCGCCATTGATGTCGATACCGGTGATCTGCCCAAAACCCAGCGGCTTCATGAAATCGTGCATGGCATCAACTCCCAAGTCGTTGGCCAGCGAGTAGTAATAGACATTGCTGGACTTGACAATGCTCTGGTACATGTCCACCGGACCGAGCCCGGCCCCGTGGCTGCGGAACTGGTGGCCGCCAAACATCCAGGTGCCGGTGTCGTTGGTGATGCTGCCGGGCTGGCGCTTGCCGGACTCCAGTGCGGCCAGGGCCATGAACGGCTTGTAGGTGGAGCCGGGCGGGTAAGTGCCGCGCAGCGCCCGGTTCAGCAAGGGCTTGTCAATCGACTCGCTCAGTGCCTGCCAGCTTTCGCTGTCGATGCCGTCGACAAACAGGTTGGGGTCGAAGGTCGGTTTGCTGACGAAGGCCAGCACTTGCCCGGTTGTCGGGTCCAGCGCGACCAGCGCGCCCCGGCGCTCGCCAAACAGGTCTTCGACCAGCTTTTGCAGCTTGATGTCAATCGACAGCATCACCGTGTGGCCAGGGGTTGCCGGGCTGCTGGCGAGCTTGCGCACCGCCCGGCCACCGGCCGAGGTTTCGACCTGGTCAACGCCGGTGGTGCCATGCAGTTGCTGCTCAAAACTTTGCTCGACACCGAGCTTGCCGATGTAGTCGGTACCGCGGTAGTTGCCCTCGTTTTCGCTGTTGTCTATGGTTTCTTTTTCAGCCTGGTTGATGCGCCCTATATAACCCACCACATGACTGCCCACCTCGCCAAAGGGGTAGCTGCGAAACAGCCTGGCCTTGATGTCCACACCCGGAAAGCGAAAACGCTGGACCGCAAAGCGTGCCACCTCTTCGTCGGTCAGGCGGGTGCGTATCGGCAGCGACTCAAAATTTTTCGCCGCTTCACGCAGGCGCTTGAAGCGGCGCTTGTCGCGCAACTGGATGTCAATGACTTTTTCAAGCGCGGCAATCGTTTCGTCCAGATTGGCAACCATTGAGGGCGTGATCTCCAGCGTGTAGGCTGAGTAGTTGGTGGCCAACACCACGCCGTTGCGATCCAGTATCAGCCCCCGGTTCGGCACGATCGGCACAACCGCCGTGCGGTTGCTTTCGGCCTGCTCGCTCAGATCATCGTGGCGGTAGACCTGCAAGTACACCAGTCGCGCTACCAGCAAAACAAAGCACAGCAGCACCACCAGACTGGCAACCAGCACACGCGCGCGAAAGCGCGACAGGTCGGCTTCTACATTTCGGAGTTCGGTCATGGCATTGTGAATGTGCGGCTAAAGCGGTCTATTCGCATCCTGGTCGGGCGCACGCCTTTGCGGCGCCAGAAGCAGCACGCTGACAACTGGCCACAGCAACGCTTCAGCCAAAGGCGCGAGCACGGCAATCCAGCCGGGGAACATGCCACCACTCACCAGGCGAATCAACAACTCCACAGCATGCGCAATGGCAAACAGCGGCAACACCTGTACGGCTTGCGATGGCACGGTAAACCAGAGCAGACGGCGGTGAATCATGGCGGCGAAAAAACTTAAAGCGGTGTACGACAGCGCATGTTGGCCCAGCAATGACGACTGATGCACATCCATGCCAAGGCCGAACATGAAGGCCAGGCCAATGCCTACGCGCAGCGGCTGGTGTACGTTCCAGAAAACCAGCACCAGCGCCAGAAAATCGGGCATCCACGGCACGCGCCCGAGTGGCAGCATGTTGAGCAGCAAGGCCGCAATCAGGCTGCCCCAGATGAACAGCGGGTTGGCTGGCAGCAGCAGTTGCTGGCCTGATCGCATGCTCATCTGGCTGTCCCTCTTTTTGTAGGGGCAACAGGGGCTACGGGTTCAACTTCGGGCCGGGGCGGTATCTGGCTGGATACCGGCTTGACCACCATGACGTGCCGCGCGGCACTGACCAGCGCCTGCGGGACACAGTAAATTTTGGCAAAGGCTGATTCGGCGCGGCGCTCGATGCGGCTGATTTTAGCCACTGGCAGGCCGGGCGGGTACACCCCGTCGACACCGCTGGTGGTCAGCAAGTCGCCCTGCTGCACGTCTGAATTGCTGCCCATAAAACGCAGCTCCAGCCCGTTGCCCGAAGGGTCGCCATAGGCCACGCTACGGGCTCCGGTGCGGATGTTGAGCACGGGAATAGCCAGGTCACGGTCAGTCAGCAAGGTGACTTCACTGACCAGCGGGTGTACGCGCGTGACCTGACCCAGCACGCCGGATTCATCCAGCACGGGTGAGCCCAGATCAACCCCCTGTAGCAGGCCTTTGTTGATGATGACCTTGCGGCTGTACGGGTCTGCCGCGTCGTACAGCACTTCAGCAGCCATCACAGACGTGGCCAGTTGCTCACGCAGCTCAAGCAGTTGGCGCAGGCGACTGTTTTCTTGTAGCAACTGCTCGACCTGCCCGGCGCGCAATGATTGCATCGCCAATTTTTTGACTGCTTGCTCGGTGTCGGTTTTGGCCTGGTCTAGCCCGGCAAGATATTCGGCTGCGTTCTTAACAGCCCGCACTGGCTGCATGGCCAGCCACTGCACCGGGTACATGGCGGTTACCAGCGTTGCACGAAGCGGCTGGGTCATGCGAAAGCGCGTGTCTGCGACCATTAAAAACAGCGCCAGGGCACTGAAAAACAGCAACTTCGACAGCGCCGACGGCCCCTGTTTGAAAAAGGACGGTGGGGTTCTGTCCAGGGTTCCTAAAGGCATGATGCAGGCATATAGTGGCCAGGGCCGTGCCTTGGGGGAATCAGCCTTATTCCGTCGTGAAGATGGAACCCAGGCGGTCCATGCGCTCAAGTGCCATGCCGCAACCGCGCACCACGCAGGTCAGTGGCTCTTCGGCCAGCAGCACTGGCAGGCCGGTTTCTTCGGCCAGCAGCCTGTCAAGATCACGCAGCAGCGCGCCGCCGCCGGTCAGCATCAGGCCGCGGTTGAAGATGTCGGCACCGAGTTCAGGCGGTGTCTGCTCCAGCGCATTTTTGACGGCGCTGACGATGTTATTAAGCGGGTCGGTCAGGGCTTCCAGAATTTCGTTGCTTGAGATGGTGAAGCTGCGCGGCACGCCTTCAGCCAGATTGCGGCCGTTGACTTCCATCTCTTTCACTTCAGAGCCCGGGAAGGCCGAACCGATTTTTTTCTTGATGGCTTCAGCCGTGGGCTCGCCGATCAGCATGCCGTAGTTGCGACGAATATAGTTGATGATGGCTTCGTCAAAACGGTCGCCACCAACGCGCATACTGCCCTTGTAGACCATGCCACCCAATGAGATAACGCCGACTTCGGTGGTGCCACCGCCAACGTCAACCACCATGGAGCCGCTGGCTTCTGATACCGGCAAACCAGCGCCGATAGCGGCTGCCATGGGTTCTTCAATCAGGTAGACGTCCGAAGCGCCGGCACCGAGTGCGCTTTCACGAATCGCGCGGCGCTCAACCTGGGTCGAGCCGCAGGGCACGCAAATGATGATGCGCGGGCTGGGCTTGAAAAAGCTGCGCGGATGCACCATTTTTATGAACTGCTTGAGCATCTGCTCGGTGACGGTAAAGTCGGCAATCACACCGTCTTTCATCGGGCGAATCACCTCAATGTTGCCGGGCACTTTGCCGAGCATGATCTTGGCTTCGTGGCCGACCGCCAGGATGGTTTTTTTGCCGTGCGGGCCACCTTCGTGGCGAATCGCCACAACCGATGGTTCGTCGAGCACAATGCCGCGGTCGCGGACGTAAATCAGGGTGTTGGCGGTGCCAAGGTCAATCGCCATGTCGGTGGAAAAATGCCGACGAAATGCTTCAAACATATATTCAGAATCCGGTTGCGGTATAAGGCGGAAAACAGATCAACAACATCCACAACCGTGCACAAAGCAATTTCAAGCGGTTTCAAGCGCCTAAAAAACGCCTAAAGGATGTAATCAACCCTGATTTCACACCAAAGACGGGATAATAACGCATCCCTTTGCACGCTTTGCCCGTTTTCCGCTCTCCGCTAGCGGTATCGCTAGGTGTAAAGCCGGGTGTAACGCCAAAGGATTTACACCGATTTTTGAGTACCCCTGATTCATGGCTATAGATTCGAAAGAAATTGCACGCGTCGCCAATCTGGCGCGGCTTGAGTTACGCCCCGACGAAACCGAGCGCGTGCTCAGCCAGCTGAATGGCTTTTTTGCCCTGGTTGATCAGATGGCGGCCATCAACACCACAGGCGTTGAGCCACTGGCGCACCCGGCTGCGCTGCTGGGCGAGGTGGCACTGCGCCTGCGCGACGACATCGTGACCGAGACCAACCAGCGCGATGCCAGTCAGGTCAGCGCACCAGCGGTTGAACGCGGCCTGTTTTTGGTACCCAAGGTGATCGAATGAGCAGCACCGCCGCAGCCACCGACCTGCACGATTTAGGCGTTGCAGAGCTGGCCGCCAAGCTCGCCGCAGGCGAAGTCTCCAGCGTTGAAATCACCCAACATTTTTTGAAACGAATTGCACAGCAGACTAGTTTGGGCGCTTTCTTGGCGACTGACCCTGACGTTTCACTGGCCCAGGCCAAGGCCGCCGATGCGCGGCTGGCCGCTGGCGAACGCACACCGTTGCTGGGCGTGCCGCTGGCGCACAAAGACGTATTCGTGACACGCGATTTTGTGACCACCGCCGGCTCGAAGATGCTGGAAAATTACCGCAGCCCGTTTGATGCAACGGTGGTCGCCAAGCTGGCCGCCGCAGGCATGGTCACGCTGGGCAAGCTCAACTGCGACGAGTTCGCCATGGGCTCGGGCAACGACAACAGCGCCTACAAGCCGGTACACAACCCATGGGACACCACGCGGGTGCCGGGCGGCTCGTCAGGCGGCTCTGCGGCGGCTGTAGCGGCTCGGCTAGTGCCTGTGGCCACGGGCACAGACACCGGCGGCTCGATTCGCCAGCCCGCATCGCTGACCGGCATCACCGGCATCAAACCCACCTATGGCCGCTGTTCACGCTATGGCATGGTGGCCTTTGCGTCCAGCCTAGACCAGGCCGGGCCTATGGGCCGCAGCGCACTCGACTGCGCCCTGCTGCTGTCCGCCATGGCAGGCCCGGATTTAGACCGCGACTCGACATCGTTGGACCTGCCAGCGTTTGATTATGCTACTGATTTAATAGCTGGCCATGCCTGCAAACAGGGCGATGCGGTTACTTTTGATCCTCAAAAACCACTCAAAAACTTGAAAATTGGCCTGCCCAAGCAGTTTTACGGTCAGGGTTGTGCGCCCGACGTGCTGGCAGCCGTTCGCAGCGCGCTAAACGAGTTTGAAAAGCTGGGCGCAACGCTGGTGGAGGTTGATTTGCCGCTCACCGAGTTGTCAATTCCGGTCTACTACGTGATCGCCCCCGCCGAAGCCAGCAGCAACCTGAGCCGCTTTGACGGCGTGCGCTATGGGCACCGCGCAGCGCACTACACCGACCTCACCGACATGTACAAAAAGTCGCGCTCCGAAGGCTTTGGCGACGAGGTCAGGCGTCGCATCATGATAGGCACCTATGTGCTGTCGCACGGCTACTACGATGCCTATTACCTCAAGGCGCAAAAAATCCGCCGCCTGATTGCCGAAGACTTTCAAAAAGCCTTTGCGCAGTGCGACATCATTGCCGGCCCGGTGTCGCCCAGCGTGGCGTGGAAGATTGGCGAGAAGTCCGCCGACCCGCTCGCCAATTACCTGGCCGACATTTACACCTTGTCGTCCAGCCTGGCGGGCCTGCCTGGCATGAGCGTGCCCGCAGGCTTTGGCGCAGGCGGCATGCCGGTCGGCTTGCAGCTGATTGGCAACTACTTCAAGGAAGCGCAGTTGCTGGGCGCAGCGCATCAATTTCAAATGGCGACGGATTGGCATATGCGCAGGCCCAGCGTTTTTGAGGTGATTTCGAAATGAGCCAAACAGCAACCCCCGTAGACACTTTTGCGCAGGCGCAAGTTGGCCGACCAACCGGCCCGCTGGTGCAGGGCTACGAAGTCGTCATCGGCTTTGAAACCCACACCCAGCTCACCACGCAGTCAAAAATTTTCAGTCGTGCATCGACCGCGTTTGGCGCAGAGCCGAACACCCAGGCCTCTGCGGTTGACTTTGCATTGCCAGGTGCCTTGCCGGTGATGAACAAGGGCGCGGTGCAGCGCGCCATCGAGTTTGGCCTAGCCGTGAACGCGCACATTGCCGAGAGCAGTGTGTTTGCGCGCAAAAACTACTTCTACCCCGACCTGCCCAAGGGCTACCAGATCAGCCAGTTCGAGATTCCGGTGGTGCAGGGCGGCGTGGTCGAGTTCTTTTTGGGCGATGAAAAGAAGTCGGTGCGCCTTGTACGTGCGCATCTTGAAGAAGACGCCGGCAAATCGCTGCATGAGGACTCGAGATTGGGCGGTGGGGGCATGAGCGGCATCGATTTGAACCGCGCCGGTACGCCGTTGCTGGAGATCGTGACTGAGCCCGACATGCGCTCCAGCGCAGAGGCGGTGGCCTACGCGAAAGAGCTGCACAAAATCGTCACCTGGATTGGCATTTGCGACGGCAACATGCAGGAAGGCAGCTTCCGCTGCGATGCCAACGTGTCGGTGCGCAAACCGGGTGCAGATCTGGGTACGCGCCGCGAGATTAAAAACCTGAACAGCTTCAAGTTCATGCAGCAGGCGATGGATTACGAGATTCGCTGGCAGATTGAGCAGATTGAAGACGGCAAAACGATTCAACAAGCAACGGTGTTATTTGACCCGGACACCGGCGAGACACGCTCAATGCGAACCAAGGAAGACGCTGCGGATTACCGCTATTTTCCAGATCCGGATTTGCCACCGCTGGTGATTGGGCGGGATTGGGTTGAGCGTACGCGCCATGAGATGGCGGAGCTACCGCGTGTGATGGCGGCGAGGTTTGTGAGCGACTATGGGCTTTCCGAATACGACGCCAGCACGCTGACACAAAGCAAAGGGATAGCGACGTATTTCGAAGCTGCTACCAAGGCCTGCAAGCAACCAAAGCTTGTCGCCAATTGGGTGACCAATACAGGTGCCGCCCTTGCCGCTGGCGGTACTGGTGCTGCTGATGGTGGTGATGTGCGCCGCTTTATGTTTGATGGTGCTCGCGACGAAGACGGCGACCCAACTGCTAGCGTTGTCCGGGATGGAACGCCTGGTCGTGACGTAATTCGCGTGCCTGCTGAGAGTTTGGCGAAATTAATTACCCGCATCACGGATGGAACCATCTCCAACATGAACGCGAAGAAAGTATTCTTTGAGTTGTGGACTGGCCCGGAGCGGGATGTCGATGAGGTGATCGAAACCAAAGGCCTCCAGCAAATAAACGACAGCGGCGCGCTAGAAAAAATCATCGACGCCGTTCTCGCCGCCAACGCCAAAAACGTAGAAGAAGTCCGCGCCGGCAACACCAAAGCCATGAACGCTTTGGTAGGCCAGGCCATGAAGGCCACCAAAGGCAAGGCCAACCCGGCGCAGGTCAATGAGTTGCTGAAGAAAAAGCTCGGTTAAAGCTATTTCTTCAAATCAGGCCCGGCAGTTGCCGACACGCCCATCTGCGCCCACAACTGATTGAGCTTGACCAGCTCTTCGTCAAAGCGCCGGTTGACGCGCTTTTTTCCCATGTCCTGGTCCGCCACAAAACGCTTTTGTAGCGCCACGTTGCTTTCGTTTTCCTCGCGCCTGCGCTTGAGCGGGGGCGGTGCCTTGTCGGGGTCTTTTTTATAAAACTCCATCTCGGCATTGATGGCGTTGCGCTGCTCGGCAAGCTCAAGCATTTTTTTGCTGGCGCCGTTGCTGCCTTCATCTACCTGGGCCAGCGCCAGGTTGCGCTCGGCATCATGCGCCTGCCGATTGGGGTAGCGCAGCAGCAGGGCGCGGTCACGGCGCTTGTCCTTACCAGCGGCAACCCGGGCCTCTGCGGCAGCTTTTTCCTTGTCTTCGAGTGCCGCGTGCTCCTGCGCTGTCAGGGTCGGTCCAATCACGCGCCTGACGGTGCCGGAAGACGTGATTTCGTTCTGCGTGCGGTCATTGCATTCAGCAATCGGGCGATCCGATGTGATCTTGCGGCCTTTGGCATCGGTGCAGGTGTAAATGCCTTGGGCCAGCGCAGCGCAGGGCAGCAGCAGGGTCATGGCCCAGAGCGTCGTCATCGCCTTAAATACGGTTGTCGAAAGCACTTGTGTCTCAATTCACGCCGTAGCGTTCTCTGTAGGCCAATACCGCATGGTAATGCGCGCTCAATGTGTCACCGCCCAGCGTTGCAAGATACTGAAGCAAGTCGCTCAGACGGGCAATCGCGCAGACCTGCAAGCCGAGTTGGTTGCTGACATATTGCACAGCGCTGTAATCAACGTCAAGCCCTTTTTCAGTGGCTTTTTCCTGCCGGTCCAGCGCAATCACCACGGCATGGGGAATCGCCCCTGCGGCCTTGATGATGGCAATCGACTCACGCACGGCGGTGCCGGCGGACATCACGTCGTCCACAATCAGCACTCGCCCCTTGACCGGTGCTCCGACCAGCGAGCCGCCCTCGCCGTGGTCTTTGGCCTCTTTGCGGTTGTAGGCAAACGGCAGGTTGCGGCCCAGCCGGGCCAGCTCGATGGACAGCGCCGCCGCCAGCGGAATGCCCTTGTAGGCGGGGCCGAAAATCATGTCGAACTGCAGCCCGGTAGCCTTTTCTTCAGCCAACAACTGGCGCGCATAAAATTGCGCCAAACGGCCCAGCTTGGCACCGTCGTCAAACAAACCTGCATTGAAAAAGTAAGGACTAAGGCGACCGGCCTTGGTCTTGAATTCGCCAAAACGCAGCACACCGGATTCAACCGCAAACTGCACGAACTCAAGCGCCAGGCTGCTTGACTCCGTGCTTACCGTTGCAATGTTCATTGGAAGTCCCATGTTTAAATTATCAAGCCTCAATCTCAACGGCATCCGCTCTGCGGCCAGCAAGGGCGTTGAGCTCTGGCTGGCAGAGGCCAGACCAGATTGTATTTGTCTGCAGGAACTAAAGGCACAGGCCGTTGATGTCGAAGGCCGATTTGAAGAAATGGCCGGACTCAAAGGGCATTTTCATTTTGCCGAAAAGAAGGGCTATTCAGGCGTTGCCGTCTACACCCGGCATGAGCCGAGCGACGTGATCGTCGGCTACGGCTCCAACGAATTTGATCTAGAGGGCCGCTACGTCGAGCTGCGTTTTGACCGTCCGGCCCGCAAGCACGCACACAAGCTGTCCATCATCAGCGCCTACTTCCCCAGCGGCTCATCAGGCGAAGAACGCCAGGCCGCCAAGTTTCGTTTTCTGGCCGAGTTTTACCCGCGCCTGACAGCACTGAAGCAGGAGCGCGAGTTTGTGCTCTGCGGCGACATCAACATCGCTCACCAAGAGATTGATTTGAAAAACTTCAAGGGCAATAAAAAGAACAGCGGCTTTTTACCAGAAGAGCGTGCCTGGATGACGGAGCTTTTGCGTAGTGATGCACAAGAAGCCAATAAAGCCACAAACGAATTAACCAGCCCGGGCGGCGGCATGGTCGATGTCTACCGCAAGCTGCAGCCCACCGCCACCGACGACGCCTACACCTGGTGGAGTAACCGCGGCCAGGCCTATGCCAAAAACGTCGGCTGGCGGCTCGACTACCACCTGGCCACGCCGGCGATTGCGGCGCTGGCTAAAAGCGAAACGATTTACAAAACGCAGCGTTTTTCCGACCACGCCCCGATTACCGTGGATTACGACTTTGCGATTTAGGCGCCTAAAAAGTTCTGGCAATGCTTAAAAAATAAGCAGCCCCACCAAATGCCGAAAAATCAGGATCTGCGAGCGCTCTGGTAGAGGCCCTGCACCTTGGGCACATTGGCTTGCAGCTGCTGAATGCGCTGCGGGCCTGATGGGTGGGTAGACAAAAAGCTGGGGCCGCTGGCACCTCCGCCGGCCTGTGCCATTTTTTCCCACAGGCTGACCGCGGCCTGGGGGTTGTAGCCACCGCGTGCGGCGAGCTCCAGCCCCACCAGGTCGGCATCGGTTTCGTCGTCGCGGCTGTAGCGCAAGGTGAGCAACTGTGTGCCCAGGCCGGCAACGATGTTGCCAGCCTGACCCAAACCCAGCAGCTGCGCACCAAACGACAGCAGCATGCCGGTGCCTTCGCTTTTGGCGATGCGGGCTCGCGCGTGTTCGCGCAGAGCATGGGCCATTTCGTGGCCCATGATCATGGCCGCCTCGTCATCGTCAAGTTTGAGCTGCTCAAGAATGCCGGTGTAAAAAGCGATCTTGCCGCCTGGCATGCAAAACGCGTTGATCTGCTTGCTGCCAATCAGATTGACTTCCCAGCGCCATTGCCGGGCGCGGTCGTTCCATTGCGCGGTGTGAGGCACCAGCCGCGTGGCCATGCTGCGCAGCCGCTGCAACTGCGGGTGACCTTGCGGCGCCAGTGCGCCCTTGGCCTTGGCATCCGCCAGCAGCTTGGCGTATTGCTGCGTGGCCGCGCCTTCAAGCTCTTGAGCCGGCACCAGATTGCGCAGCCCCGACGACGGCCCCACGTCAACCTGCGCCAGCAAAGGCGTGGTCACGGCCGTCGCCGCCGCCCCGGCAGCCGCCAGCAAAAATGCCCGGCGGCCCGACCAGGCAGCGTGTTTGGCGTCGCATAAAAAACACATGCGTCAATAATAGCGATAAAACCAAACGCCTATGTCAGACAAAATCCCCCCCTCCGCCCTGACGGCTGCATCAGCATCCATAGCCAACAGCCCACCTAGCAGCACAGCTAGTGAGCCCAAAAATAGCTGGCGCGACGTCTGGCATGTGTATCTTGAAACGGCCACGTTGCGCATGTTTTTTCTCGGTTTTTCAGCCGGCCTGCCGCTGCTGCTGGTGTTTGGCACTTTGAGCTTTTGGCTGCGCGAAGCCGGCATTGACCGCACCACCATCGGCTACCTGAGCTGGGTCGGCCTGGCCTACGGCTTCAAATGGGTCTGGGCACCGCTGGTTGACCGCATGCCCATTCCGTTTTTGACGCGCCTGCTGGGGCGTAGGCGCAGTTGGCTGCTGCTGTCGCAGGCGGTCATCATGGCGGCGCTGGTCGGCATGGCGCTGACCGACCCCAAGTTGGCGCTGCTGCCGGTGGTCTGGTGCGCACTGGCGGTGGCCTTTGCCTCGGCGACCCAGGACATTGCACTGGACGCCTACCGGATTGAATCGGCCGATATGCAGCGCCAGGCTGCTCTGGCGGCGGCCTACCAGACTGGCTACCGCATGGCGATGATCTGGGCCGGCGCCGGCGTGTTGTGGATCGCCGCGCGCGCGGAAGTAGCGGGCCTAGTCGGCTACCAGCAGGGCGCCTGGCAAACCGCCTACCTGGTGATGGCCGCGTCGATGCTGCTGGGGGTGGTGACGGTGCTGCTTTCACCCGAGCCTGACCGGCGCGAGTTGCCCCCCGCACGCAATGCCGCCAAGTGGCTCAAGAGCGCGCTGGTCGAACCGTTTGCAGATTTTTTGCACCGCTACGGCAAGCACGCGCTGCTGATCCTGGGCCTGATTGCCGTCTACCGCATCAGCGATATCGTCATGGGCATCATGGCGAACCCGTTTTACGTTGACATGGGCTACACCAAGGACGAGGTAGCGGCTGTGACCAAGATTTACGGGGTCATCATGACGCTGGTCGGTGCGTTTGTCGGCGGGGCGCTGGCCATGCGCTTTGGCGTGATGCGGGTGCTGATGCTGGGCGCGGTACTGAGTGCGGCCAGCAATCTGCTGTTTGCCTGGCTCAGCACCAACGGGCATGATGTCAACGCGCTGATTTTTGTAATTTCGGCTGACAACTTATCGAGCGGCATTGCATCGGCGGCGTTTATTGCCTACCTGTCGAGCCTGACCAACGTCAACTATTCGGCCACACAGTACGCGCTGTTCAGCTCGATGATGTTGCTGCTGCCAAAGTTTTTGGCAGGCTTTTCAGGAGAGTATGTGGATACCTTTGGCTACAGCCACTTTTTTATCGCCACCGCCTTGCTGGGCCTGCCGGTGCTGGTGCTGGTGTGGCTTGCATCGCGCGTCAAACAGCCTGATGCGCCTTAAGGACCCTCTGCATAACTCTGGCGAGGCTGTGCTAGAGCATCCAACACACGCTGCGCGCTGATGTCATTCAAACACCGCGTGTGGCCCAGCGGGCATTCGCGTGCAAAGCACGGCGAGCAGTCTAGCGGCGGTTGATAGCTGGCATCGTTTTTGAGCCACAGCACCTGCGCGTGTTTGTTCAAAGGCGGTGTGTGCAGCGGGCTTGACGAGCCGAAGATGGCGACCTGTTGGACACCCAAGGCGGCGGCAATGTGCATCAGGCCTGAGTCATTACTGACTACAAATTTTGTCGCAGCAATCCATTCAATAGCCTCGGCTACCGAGGTTTTGCCGGCCAAATTGAGGCAATTTGGGGCGGCGCTGGCGATCTCTTGGCACAGCGCTGCTTCTTTGGCCGAGCCGAGCAGCACCACCGGCAAGCTTAACTGCGCGGCCAGCGTTGCGTAGTGCGCGGCGGGCCAGCGTTTGGCGCTGCCGTATTCCGAGCCGGGTGCAAACACGGCGTATTCGCGCGGGCGCAGGCCCTGGGCTTTCACGGTCTCGCGCGTTGCGCTTAAGTCAACCGAGAGTTGCGGCCGGTCTTGCTCTATGCCGGCCTCGCCGCTTAGCGCCGAATAAAACACCACCATGGGCGGTTTGTTTTTGGGGTTTTTCAGTCGCTGCGTGAGCAGGCCAATACGCGCTTCGCCAAAGTAACCGATACGCTCGGGGATGCTGGCGAGAAAAGGCAGCAGGGCGCTCTTGAGCGAGTTGGGCAGCACGTAAGCCTTGTCGAAACGGCCTTGCAGGCGCTTGGCAATCGCACGCCGCTCCCTGAACTGCAGGCCACCATGTGCAAACGGAAATTCAATCACCTCGGCGACCTGCGGCATGGCCCGGTAGACCGGCGCAACCCAGGGCAGCGCGCCAACGGTGAGCTGCTCACCACGCGCGTGCAGGCGGCGCAACAGCGGCTCGGTCATCACCGCGTCGCCTATCCATTGCGGCGCGATGATGAGGGTGTTTTTAATGCCCGCCAGCAAAATGCTCGCCCACCTTGAGCGAATACAGCGTGCCGCAATACGGGCACTTGGCGCTGCCTTTGCGTGCCACGTCGAGGTAGACCTTGGGGTGGTTGTTCAATATCTTCATGCCGGCCTTGGGGCTGGGGCAGTAGACACCACCTTGCGCGTTGAGGTCGGATGCCAGCAGCTCTACGTTGAATGATTTGGTCATACTTTGGTGAGCCACGAAAGGTACTTCGGATTGCGGCCATTGACGATGTCAAAAAACGCCGCCTGGATTTTTTCAGTGATCGGGCCGCGTGAGCCGCCGTCGCCCCGGTTACCGATCTCGATCCGGTCAAGTTCACGAATCGGCGTGACTTCCGCTGCGGTGCCTGAGAAAAACGCTTCGTCAGAAATGTAGATTTCATCGCGCGTGATGGGCTTTTCTTTCAGCTCAAGCCCGAGGTCTTTGCAGATCGCAAAAATCGTGTTGCGCGTGATGCCGTTGAGCGCGCCTGCGCTCGAATCAGGCGTGTAGACCACGCCCTTGCGCACGATAAACAGGTTTTCGCCTGCGCCTTCGGATGCAAAGCCCTGCGGGTCGAGCAGCAGCGCTTCGTCGTAACCATCGTCAAGCGCTTCCATGTTGGCCAGTATCGAGTTGGTGTAGTTGCTCACCGCCTTGGCGTGGATCATGGTGATGTTGACGTGGTGCCGCGTGAAGCTGGATGTTTTGACGCGAATGCCGCGTCTCAATCCTTCTTCACCCAGATACGCACCCCAGGTCCAGGCCGCGACCATCAAGTGGATGGTGTTGCCCTTGGGGCTGACACCGAGCTTTTCAGAACCTATCCAGGTCAGCGGGCGAATGTAGCCGGACTCAAGCTTGTTTTCACGCACCACGGCGCGCTGTGCGTCCATCACGACTTGCGGCGTGAAGGGAATTTTCATGCGCAATATTTTGGCGCTGTTAAAGAGCCGCTCGGTGTGCTCTTCAAGCCTGAAAATGCCGGTGCCGCCATCGGCCATTTTGTAGGCCCGCACGCCCTCAAAAGCGCCGCAGCCATAGTGCAGAGTGTGGGTCAGCACATGGATTTTGGCATCGCGCCATTCGACCATCTGGCCGTCCATCCAGATTTTGCCGTCGCGGTCTTCCATGGATTGCGTTGCTGCTGTTGTCATGCTTGTCCTGTGTATGAGAAGTCTTAAAAAATTTGATTTTACGGTTGCTCGGCGGCTTGCGGCCTGAAGAGCACATGGTGCGCCAGCTTGCCGCCGACAAAGGTCGCGTCTACGCGCGACTCGGAGCCATCGCTCCATCTGTAAATTTCTGGCTGCGCATTTTTGGCAGTTTGCAGCGCGCCCAGGCTTTTCGTCATGGCCACCACATGCAGCAAGCTCATGCTTGGCTTGAGTTTGGCGTTCAGCATGACGGCACTGTCAACATAGCCAATCGGCCTGTTCGTTGCGCGTTTCAGCACGGCCATCGTGCGGTTGACGTTGAGCAGCACCCAGAACACAACGATGCTGATAGCGCCCACCACACCCTGCCAGCCATACGAGCGATACGCCAGCGCCGTGCCCACAACCAGTGCAACCGGAACAAGAATTTTTTGAAAGTTCATAACGCTATTTTCGCAGCAAGCGCAGGCAGGGTTATTGGAGCGAGCGCACCACTTCCAGCGCCTGCTCGATGCGCTCAACGGCGTGAATGGTCAGGCCTTCAATCGGTTTTTTCGGCGCATTGGCTTTGGGAATGATGGCCACGCTAAAGCCCAGCTTGGCGGCTTCTTTCAAGCGCTCCTGGCCGCGCTGCGCGGGGCGCACTTCGCCGGCCAAACCGACCTCGCCGAACGCAATCAAGCCTTTGGGTAAGGCCCTCCCGCGCAAGCTTGAAGTAATCGCTAACATCACGGCTAGGTCAGCCGCTGGCTCGCTGATGCGCACGCCACCCACGGCGTTGACGAACACGTCCTGATCCATGCAGGCAACCCCTGCGTGGCGGTGCAGCACGGCTAAAAGCATGGCCAGGCGGTCCCGATCCAGTCCGACCGACAAACGCCGTGGCGCTGGCCCGCCGCTGTCAACCAGCGCCTGAATTTCGACCAGCATGGGGCGCGTGCCTTCCAGCGTGACCATCACGCAGCTGCCGGGCACGGGCTCGGAGTGCTGGCTTAAAAAGATGGCGCTCGGGTTGCTGACGCCTTTGAGGCCACGCTCGGTCATGGCGAAAACGCCGATCTCATTGACCGCGCCGAAGCGATTTTTAATCGCCCGCACCAGACGAAAGCTGGAATGCGTGTCGCCTTCAAAGTACAAAACGGTGTCAACCATATGCTCCAGCACGCGCGGGCCAGCCAGCGCCCCATCTTTGGTGACGTGGCCGACCAGCACAATACACATGCCGCTCGACTTGGCGGCGCGCGTCAGGTGGGCCGCGCATTCGCGCACCTGCGCCACTGAGCCAGGCGCCGATGTGAGCTGGTCTGAATAGACAGTTTGAATCGAGTCGATGACCGCAATCGTTGGCTGGGTCGCATCTAACGTAGCAAGGATTTTTTCAAGCTGGATTTCAGCCAGCACCTTGACTTGCGAGCCCTCAAGCCCTAGCCGCCGCGAACGAAGCGCGATCTGCGCGGCGCTTTCTTCGCCGGTAACGTAAAGAGTGCTTTGCCCGGCGCGTTGCATGGAATCAAGCGCCTGCAACATCAGCGTTGATTTGCCAATGCCGGGGTCGCCACCAATCAGCACCACGCCGCCTTCAACAATGCCGCCGCCGAGCACGCGATCCAGCTCTTCATGCCCGGTGGGCATGCGCTGCATGTCGGTTGCGTCGATGTCGGCCAGCGTGGTGACCGCCGATGCCTTTGTCAGACCCTGGCGCTGGTTGTAGCGATTTTTAACCGGCGAGTCCCTCTCAGCCACAGACTCGATCAGCGTGTTCCAGGCATTGCAATGCGGGCACTTGCCCAGCCACTTGGGGCTGCTGCCGCCGCACTCGGTGCAGGTGTAGATGGTTTTGTTTTTGGCCATGCAGCATGATACTGTTCGACCCAGCACCACAATCAGTGTGTTATGCCCTCACCCCAATCCCTTATCACTGTCACTGAAACCGTCCCTGTCAAGGAGCCGTTTCGCCCGGATGAAGATGCCATTGAGTTATTGGGGTCAGAGCCCAATTTCGCTGCGGTGCATCGCACCGCGCCCTCCGGGCGAGCCGTAGGCTCGGCGAATTTGGGCTCTGACCCCAAAAACTCATTTTCCTTCAAGGTACTGACCGTCAACATCCACAAAGGACTTACTTTTTTCAACCGCAAGTTCATCCTGCCGGAACTGCGTGAAGCCGTGCGCAGCGTGGGCGCAGATGTGGTGTTTTTGCAGGAGGTCACGGGTAGCAACGAAAAGCACCTTGAGAAGTTTGACCACTACCCCGAAACACCGCATTACGAATTTTTGGCCGACAGCATCTGGCCACAATTTGCCTACGGCCGCAACGTCGTGTACACCCATGGGGATCATGGCAATGCGGTACTGTCTAAATTTCCCATCGTGCGGTTTGAAAACTACGACGTATCCATCAGCGGCCCCGAAAGGCGCGGCCTGTTGCATTGCGAACTGCAAATCCCTGGCCGCAGCGTGAATGTGCATGCCATCTGCGTGCATTTAAGCCTGACTGAAGCACACCGCGTGCAGCAAATGGGCAAGCTGTGCAATCTGGTTCGCTCAAGCGTCCCTGCGCAGGCACCATTGATTGTTGCGGGTGACTTTAACGACTGGCGGCAGCGTGCCTGCAAGCTGCTGGCTGAGGGCGCCGCCTTGCATGAGGTGTTTGTGCAGGCGCATGGCAAACCGGCCAGAACCTTTCCCGCGCGGCTGCCGCTGCTGCGGCTGGACCGTATTTATGTGCGCAACGCCATTGGCCATGCGCCGGTGGTGTTGCCCAGCAAGCCGTGGTCGCATTTATCAGACCACGCGCCATTGGCGGCTGAAATCGAACTTTAGGCGTGGCTCAAAAAGTAACGTTTTCGGAATAACACGGACAATGTGAATTTTGGTTTGCCTAGAGTTTTTGAACCACGTCAAAAAAATTGGCGGCCCGTTGACTGTCATCGCTGGAGACTTTTTAATGCCAATATCCTCTTCCTCAAACCCCGAAAAAGACCAGGAAAAACGTGCCGAACTGCGCCGCACTGCGCTCGAGTACCACGAGTTTCCGACCCCTGGAAAGATCGCGATCGCGGCCACCAAGCAGCTTGTCAACCAGCATGACCTGGCACTGGCCTATACACCAGGCGTTGCCGCACCCTGCGAAGAAATCGTCAAGGACCCAAACAACGCCTTCAAGTACACCAGCCGCGGCAACCTGGTGGCCGTGATCACCAACGGGACCGCCGTGCTGGGCCTGGGCGACATTGGCCCGCTGGCAGCCAAGCCAGTGATGGAAGGTAAGGCAGTTTTATTCAAGAAGTTCGCCGGTATTGACGTGTTTGACCTCGAGATCGACGAGAAAGACCCCGCAAAGCTGGTCGATATCATTGCCTCGCTAGAGCCAACCTTTGGTGCCATCAACCTCGAAGACATCAAGGCACCGGACTGCTTTTACGTTGAGCGCGAGCTGCGCAGACGCATGAAAATCCCGGTCTTTCATGATGACCAGCATGGCACAGCCATCACGGTAGGTGCCGCCATGCTGAACGCCCTGAAAGTTGTCGGCAAGGATCCGAAGGAGGTCAAGCTCGTCACCTCGGGGGCAGGCGCAGCTGCGCTGGCCTGCCTGGGCCTGTTACTCAAGCTCGGGATTCCGCGCGAGAACATCTTCGTGACCGATCTGGCTGGCGTAGTTTATGAGGGCCGCACCGAGTTGATGGATGAAGACAAGATACAGTTTGCCCAGAAAACGTCGGCGCGCACACTGGGTGAGATCATTGAGGGCGCAGATATTTTTCTGGGCTTGTCGGCAGGTGGTGTGCTGAAAAAAGACATGGTCAAAAAAATGGCGGCCAAACCCATCATTTTTGCCCTCGCCAACCCCAATCCCGAAATCTCTCCCGACGATGTGAAGTCGGTCCGGGACGATGCCATCATGGCGACCGGCCGCACGGATTACCCGAATCAGGTCAACAACGTTTTGTGCTTCCCCTATATCTTTCGGGGGGGCACTGGATGCGGGCGCCTCGACCATCACCGTCGAGATGGAAATTGCAGCGGTACATGCGATTGCCGAGCTGGCGCAGGCCGAGCAAAGCGAGGTCGTGGCAGCCGCCTATGCGGGCCAAAAGCTGACATTTGGCCCGGAATACCTGATTCCAAAACCGTTCGATCCGCGCCTGATGATAAAAATTGCGCCGGCTGTGGCGCAGGCTGCAGCCGACAGCGGTGTGGCTTTGCGACCGATCCAGGACATGGATGCATACCGGGAAAAACTGCAGAATTTTGTCTACGCTTCAGGCTCCATGATGAAGCCGATTTTTGCGGCTGCCAAAGCGGCCTCACGCAAACGCGTGGCCTACGCAGAAGGCGAAGAAGAGCGCGTGCTGCGCGCTTGTCAGATTGTGGTTGACGAAGGTCTGGCACGGCCAACACTGATTGGTCGGCCCGCCGTCATCGCCAGCCGCATCGACCAGTTTGGCCTGCGCCTCAAGGAAGAGCTTGACTACGATGTCGTCAACGTCGAGCAAGACCACCGTTACCGAGACTTCTGGCAAACCTACCACCGCATGATGGAGCGCCGTGGCGTGACGATACAGATGGCCAAAATAGAGATGCGTCGCCGCCTGACACTGATTGCCGGCATGCTGCTGCACAAGGGCGATGTGGACGGCCTGATCTGCGGCACATGGGGCACAACGGCACATCATCTGGACTATCTTGATCAGGTGATTGGCAAGCGCGAAGGCGTTAACACTTACGCCTGCATGAATGGCCTGCTGCTGCCTGGCCGCCAGGTGTTTCTGCTAGACACCCATGTCAATTACGATCCGACCGCAGAGCAACTCGCCGAAATCACGATCATGGCGGCAGAAGAAATAATGCGCTTCGGTATCAAACCCAAAGCTGCACTGCTGTCGCACTCCAACTTTGGCTCATCGAGTCTACCCAGCGCGATCAAGATGCGCCACACGCTGGATCTGCTCAAGACCAAGGCCCCGTGGCTTGAGGTTGATGGTGAAATGCATGGTGACATGGCACTAGATGCCGGCGCTCGCGCGCTCATCATGCCCAACAGCACCCTGATGGGCGAGGCCAACCTGTTGGTGCTGCCCAACATTGATGCGGCCAATATTTCTTACAACCTGCTCAAGACGGCGGCAGGTGGCAATATCGCCATTGGCCCAGTTCTTCTGGGGGCCAACAAGCCTATGCATATTTTGACCGCTACTGCAACCGTCCGGCGTATTGTCAATATGACGGCACTTACAGTTGCCGATGCAAATGCCATTAGATAATACTTTTTAGAATAGCAAGCACTAACTAATTCAATCCGTCTTCTTCAAACTAAGTGCTCAAATTTTCAGCACCCCTTGCGTTTTTTGCCTGGATGCGGCAAACTATGACTCTTGAAAATTAAGGGTTAACCCGAAAACTGAGCCGGGCATCAAGGT